>CALXPW010000033.1 GCA_944390365.1 uncultured Clostridia bacterium
GGAAAATTTGACAAAAAAATTAAGCATTTTGAATGCTTTCAGAATTCTCACATATGAAAAAGTGTTTAAAACCCGGGTTTTATAAAATTTTGCATAATTCTTTAAAATTCAGGAAAAACTAAAAAAAGATTGACAATAAAAAAAAGTTGAATTATCATATAGTTATGAAAAAATGAGATAGTATATGTTTTAACAAAGGAGGACTATATGAAGAGAATGAAACAAGAAAAAGGTTCTATTGCAGTATATGTATCTGTAGTGGTTTTGAGTATGTTATTTATACTTTTTGCCGTATTTTTAACATCAAGTTCAAAAATGAAAACACAAATAGAAACTACAATTGCAGTAAAGCAGTCTTATGAAGCGGACAATGCAAAAGCAGGTGACATATATAATAGTTTAGTAAAGGATAAATCACCACAATATGTTTCTAATGGATTGGTATTGCATTATGATGCAATAAACAATACAGGAAGCGGCCATAACAGTTCAACAACAACTTGGAAAGATTTAAGTGGTAATGGAAATGACAGTACAATAACTGGTGGAACTTGGACGAATAATTCTTTGAATTTTACGACATCTAACACAAGTAATGGTGTTAGAACAAAGAGTAATTTCCCAATAGATTTTAATAATACATTTAACATTGTATTTAAATTATCAAATGTAAATTCTGTAGAAGTGTTATTTGGCTCTAGAAGTTCATCATCTAATGGATTTATGTTATTTAACTATAATAGTAGTAATGCTTTATCTTTAGATACTAAAGGAAGCAGTACAAGAATAAATTTAGGCAATAGACTTTCTGCAAATACAAATTATGATGTTACAGTTACTTTTTCAGGAACAACTGCTAAATTGTATGTGAACGGACAATTATCAGGAACAAAAACTTTTACAGATGCAAGTCTTAATATGCCACTTTCTATATTTACTGCAGGAGCGCAGTCAAATGCAAGAGGAAGTATATATAGTGTAAAAGTTTATAATAGAGCTCTTTCGGCAGCAGAAGTACAGCAAAACTATAATATAGACAAAGAAAAGTATGGGCTTTAATTTAATAAAACAAATGAAAAATAGTGCTAATTGAAATAAATGGCACTATTTTTTTATTTAAATTTTACATAAACATTGACCTTTTGCCCATTTCCGTATATAATATACGTGTTTAAAATTATGCATTTTTATTGAAAACAAAACATGGCAAAAAGTTGCTTTAATTTTATGAGGAGGAAAATATATGGGAGAGGTTATTGTTATAACATCCGGAAAAGGTGGAGTAGGAAAGACAACAACAACAGCTAATCTTGGTGTAGCTTTAGCTTTAAGAAACAAAAAAGTTGCTTTAGTAGATACAGATATAGGACTAAGAAATCTAGATGTTGTAATGGGCTTAGAGAACAGAATAGTATATGACATTGTTGATGTTGTAGAAGGAAAATGTAAATTAAGACAAGCCCTTATAAAAGACAAGAGATTTAACGAATTATTTTTACTACCAGCAGCCCAAACAAGAGATAAAAGTGCAGTTAATGAAGAACAAATGAAAGAACTAATAGGAAAACTAAAAGAAGAATTTGATTATATATTAATAGACTGTCCAGCAGGAATTGAACAAGGCTTTAAAAATGCTATTGCTGGAGCCAATAGAGCAATTGTAGTAACAACAGCAGAAATATCAGCAATAAGAGATGCAGATAGAATAATAGGGTTACTAGAAGCATCAGAGATAAAAAATCCTGAACTAATTATAAATAGAATTAGACCAGCTATGGTTAAAAAGGGTGAAATGATGGATGTTGATGATATTGTTGATTTACTGTCTATCGATTTAATTGGTGTTGTTCCAGATGATGAATACATAATTACTCAAACTAATAAGGGAGAACCAGTAGTAATAAAAGATAAATCACCATCAGGAAAAGCATATTTAGAAATAGCAAGGAGAATTTTAGGAGAAAATGTAGATGTAACAATTCCAACGAAAAGAGAAGGTCTATTTAGTAAGATGAAAGGTTTTTTCGCAAAAGGTAAACATTAATACTATTGGAGGTAAAATATGTTCGAGAGCATAACACAGTTTTTTCATAAATTTAGAAAAAGCGAAAAAGAAGAATCAAAAAGCACTGCAAAAGAAAGATTACATTTAGTTTTAGCACAAGACAGGGCAAATATTTCAGCAGACTTTTTAGAAATGATGAAACAAGAAATTATAGAGGTCATAAAAAAATATATAGATATAGATGAAAAAGCAATTGATGTAAGGCTAACAAATAAAGAAGGAGAAGATGGAAAAGTAGGTGCACCTGCTTTATATGCTAACATACCAATAATTACAATAAAAAATGAAGCAAGAAAATTAGAAGGATTATTAAAAAAAGATAATAATAGCAAAATAAATGATGTGAAAGCAAAAAATGAGTTAATGGATGAGAGCAAAGAACAAATAGACATAAAAGAGACTGAAAAATCAGAAAATAAAGTAGATTTAGAACAAGATAAAAATGATAAGGGCGAAGAAATTGATGAACTAAATAAAGTACAAAAAGGAGAAACGGAAGAAGAAATATCAAGCATAGCAAATGAGAGCGACAATAAAAATTTAGAAGAGGTTGATAATGAAAAGAAAGATTCTTAAAAATATAGAGTGGGGGATACTAATTTGTACTATCTTACTTGTGGCTATTGGACTCGTGGCTTTAACATCTGCTACAAAAAATTCAGATTATGATGAATTAAAAAGACAAATAATGTGGCTATTTATAAGCTTGCCAGTAATGATAGTAGTTATTTTTATTGACTATAACTTTATAGCAAAAATATCTCCAATACTGTATGGAATAATAATAGCATTATTGATTGGAGTATTATTTACAGAGCCAATCAATGGTGCTACAAGCTGGTTTAATATAGGTTCAGCTTCATTTCAACCAGCAGAATTTGCAAAGATTATATGCATATTAACACTTGCATTAGTTATAACAAAGATACAAAAAAATGGTAGAGATGAAATTAGCAGAATAGGAAAATTAGCATTAGTATTATTAGTATTTGTAGTACCAACTTTACTAATAATAAAACAACCTGATTATGGAACAGCACTTGCATTTGTTATGGCATTAGTATTTATGCTATTTGTTGCAGGAATAAAAAAGAGATATATTATAACTTGTATACTCCTAATAGTTATTGCAGTTCCACTTTTGTATTTCTTTGTATTACCAGAACATGCAAAAACAAGAATAGATGTATACTTAAATCCAGATCTGGATCCAAGAGGAGCAGGTTATAACATAATTCAATCAAAACTTGCAATAGGAGCAGGAGAATTATTTGGAATGGGTTTATTTAAAGGAAACCAGACACAATTAGGATTTTTATATCCTAAAACCACAGACTTTATATTCTCACTTATTGCAGAAGAAATGGGATTTATAGTATCGGCAGGAGTAATAATACTGTATGTGTTACTAATTACAAAAGCAATTTATGTGGCAAAAACTGCTAAAGATGACTTGGGGTCATATATAGCAATAGGTATAGCAGGAGTATTTTTCTTTCACATGTTAGAAAATATAGGCATGACTATGGGACTTTTACCTATAACAGGTATTCCATTACCTTTTGTAAGTTATGGAGGAAGTTCACTATTAAGTAATTTTATAATGATAGGTTTGCTATTAAATATATCTGGAAGAAGACAAAAAGCAATTTTTGTAGACTAAATTTTGTACATTTTATAAAGTTTATAATTACTAGATAATGTTTTTATAAAATAATATAGTACAAAACCTAGGTAATATGTATATTTATCAAATTTTTTTGTTCCTTGGTGTCGCAAACATATAACCAGAATTAAAAAATAAATTTTTTAATTCTGCTCGTTTGCTCCAAATCGCACTCGCTTCAAAGAAGCTCGTTTGGTCGCTTACGCGTCACTACAAAAATTCTCTAAATATACATATTACCTAGGTTTAGAATCTAAATTTCTAAAAAAACATTATCTAGTAACAGTTTATAGAACAGTTTATACTAAGGTATAGGTAAAAAACGAAAAATACAAGGAGTTGCAATGTTTTTAAAAAAGTTAAAAATAGGAAATGTAGAATTAAGAAACAATATACTTTTAGCTCCGATGGCAGGTATAACAGACCTGCCATTTAGATTGATGTGCGAAAAATACGGAGCAGGTTTAACTTGTACAGAAATGGTTAGTAGCAAAGGTTTGTATTACAATGATGCTAAAACAAAGCTATTACTAAACACAGAAAATGAGCAAAGACCGGTAGCCGGGCAAATATTTGGTAGTGATATAGAGGCAATGAAGTATGCAGGTGAATATGTGGGAAAACTTGTGGATATAGTAGATATAAATTTTGGTTGTCCTGCACCTAAAATTGTAAAAAATGGAGATGGAAGTAGACTATTGCAAAATCTAGATTTATTAGAGCAAATTGCTACAGAAGTAGTTAAATCTTCTAAAGTACCAGTAACAGCAAAAATAAGAAAAGGCTGGGACAAAAATAGCATAGTAGCAGTAGAGGTAGCAAAAATACTAGAGAATGCAGGAATATCAGCAATTACTATACATGGTAGAACAAGAGAAGAGTATTATTCAGGAATAGCTGACTGGGAAATTATAAAAAAAGTAAAGGAAGCCGTAAGAATACCAGTAATAGGTAATGGAGACATAAAAAGCAAGGAAGACGCAGAAAGAATGTTTCAAAAAACCGGTGTGGATGGAATAATGATAGGAAGAGCATCAATAGGAAATCCTTGGATATTTGAAGAAGTTATAAATTACTTAAGTGGAAAAGAGCAAAGAAAGGTTACAAATAAAGAAAAAATAGATGTAATATTAGAACACATTAACCTAGCAATAGCAGAAAAAGGAGAAAATATAGCTATAAAAGAAATGAGGAAACACTTAGCTTACTATGTTAGAAATGGAAAGGATGCAAGCAAATTAAGAGAAAAAATAAATCAAATTGATAAAAAACAGGAATTAGTAGATTGTCTAAAAGAATACTTTAAAGATATGTAAAATAAAATGAAATAGGTTATTAGTTAACCTATTTTTTTTAGTTGAAAATTTGCGATATGAGAAAGGGTTGTGATTAAAAATGAAAATAAAAACCAAAATAATTTTGCTTGTGCTAATTGTAATAATAATTTTTTTAGTTTTTTTTCTAAAAAATAATTATAAAAATTTAAAAGTTGGTAATAATATGAGTAACAAAAGTATTGAGGAAATTGAAAAATATATTTTGAATATCAGTTCATATAAAGCAAAAATAGAAATGATAGTAAATAGTAACAAAACTACTAATAAATATGTGCTTTTACAAACTTATGAAAAGCCGAATAAAACAAAGCAAATAATATTAGAACCTAGCAATATTGAAGGTTTAGAAACAGAATATGATGGACAAAATCTTATAATAAAAAATACAAAACTAAATTTAAGTAAGGTATATGAAAATTATGAAATTATAGTAAATAATTATATGACATTAGAAGCGTTTATTTCAAGTTATGAATCGTTAAAAGAAAATAATAAGACGAAAATTTATGAAGAAAATAATAATGTAATAATGGAGGTAGAAGAAGAAACAAATAATTACATTTACAAAAAGTCATTGTATATATCAAGAGATACAGGAGCACCATCTAAATTGATGATAGAAGATATTAACGGAGAAGAATTGGTTTACATATTATATAATGAGATAGAAATAAAATAATTTATATGTTTATATCTCAAGCTGATGTTGAAATATATCAAAAAATAGACCTTAAATATAGAAACTAGTAGGAGTGAAGAATATGGTAATAAAAAGAGGAGATATGTTTTATGCAGATTTAAGCCCAGTTGTTGGATCAGAGCAGGGAGGAATAAGACCTGTTTTAATAATCCAAAATGATATGGGAAATAAACATAGTCCAACAGTTATAGCAGCAGCAATCACATCACAAACTGGAAAGACAAAATTACCAACACACATAGAGATAGGTTCACAAAATAATGGCTTAAAGGCAGATTCTGTTGTTTTAGCAGAACAGATTAGAACAATAGACAAAAGTAGACTAAAAGAAAAAATAGGTCATATAGATGATGAAAATATAATTTCACAAGTAAACAATGCCCTTGGGGTTAGCTTTGGACTAGAATAGAGGTTTAAAAATTTTAAACCTCTAATTTCTTAATAATCTTAATTTCATCATATAATTTTTTAACCCTGTCACTACGCATATCTAAAGCATTTTTGTAATCTTCATATACTTGTTTAAAGTTATCAAAGTTTTCATCAGCCAAAAAAAGCAATCGCATACCTTCTTTATAATATTGCTTCTTTTTATCAGTTTTGGCTTCATTCATTTTGTCATTATACTTCATTATCAACTCTAATCTTTTTATATTGTCCTTTAAATAATCTAAATAATCATAAAGACAGCTAATCTCATATAAAATATCATCAATAACAACTTTAAATAAAATCTTTAAAACACGTTTGTTAATTTTTCCAACTTTAGAGTTTTGTGACAAATGATCTAAAGCAAGAAATTTAGGATCTGGCCTAGCATCTTTAATTAAATCCTTTAAAGTTTCTGAAATATTTACGTGAGTAGTATATTGTCTTTTAGTAACTATTGCATCATATTCATCTGCTACACGAATTATTTGTGCTTCCATAGGAATTTTAGTAATTCCGTTTGGATATCCAGTACCATTTAATGCTTCATGATGGTCTAAAGGACCAATAGCGTAAGGTCTAAGTTCCGGGTCCTTCATACACATCTCATAACCTTGAGTTGTATGAGTTTTCATTATTTCAAATTCTTCATCAGTTAATCTATCTGGTTTATTTAAAATAGCAGAAGGGATGAATAACTTGCCAATATCATGTAAATATGCACAAATTGTACAATAAACAGTAAATTTTTGGTTAAAATGAAAATATTCACAAATTCTACAAACCAAATTTGCAACATTTTCGCTATGTCTTCTAGTAAAGAAGTCTAAACCACCTAAAATATCTAATTGGTATCTCATAGTTTTATCTAGGTTATATGACTTTAAATTAACTGGACTATAAAAATCAAATTTTTCATTTTTCATAAGCTTTCTCCTAAGTTTAATAATACAATTTAATGATACTATAAAAACAAAAAAAAAACAAGACTAAAAATTTTTAAAAAAATTGAATAATAAAAAAATAATCGTACATAATAATAGCATAAGATTGATATTAGTTGAAATAAGAGTAATATAAGATGTTCTTTATAATGTTTTATATTGTTCGAGCAAAGATGTATAATAGTGTAATGACCTTATATTGTTATATGTCGGCGATGAGAGTATATTACTTGTACGTCAGCTATACCAAAGTTATATTTACTTATTTTAATTTAATTTGTAGATGTAATTTTAGTTATGTATGGTTAAAATATATGTAATATATTCAAAGTTAAGATTGTACTTGTATTTTATAATGGTTGTTACTAGTCCCTAGTTTGGACGAATATAGTTATTATGAGTGCATTTATAGTCGAGCAACTGATTGATATATTTAAGAACTAGCTTATTTATACAGCAATGTATATTAGGTTACAAATTAGGTATATTGGTTTTAGCTGGAGATTAATATCAGTTTTATAGTAAATTTGGGCAAAAGGCTTTAGTACCTTTTGTCCAAATTTTTGTCACTTTTGGGGACAGGTTTAAATGGGACATGCGTGTCACTTTGGGGGACAGGTCTTAGAGGAGACTTTTGCTCACGTTTATAACATTTGGGCATATTCTACATACATATAATAAAATAAACCATCATAAAATTACTAAATAAAACTTCTCAAAATCAGGAAACAAAATACCTCAAAATTACAAAATAAAATGCCTCAAAACATTGAAATAAAACTCAATATAATGTATATTAAACATAGTGAAATTTAAATTATAAAAAGAAAGGATATGTTTGTAAAATCTTGATTTTAAATCATATAAACATATTATACGAGGTTGTGAAATAAAATGTTAATAAAAAATGGAAATGTTGTAATTTTTGAAGAAGATGATGTTAAAGTAAAAAAATTAGATATACGAGTTAATGGAAACACTATTGAAGAAATTGAAGAAAAATTAGATGAAAGAAAAGGCGAAAAAGTAATAGACGCCACAGATAAAGTGGTTATGCCTGGTCTGATAAATACTCATGCACATATAGCAATGAGCATTTTTAGAGGTACTTTTGAAGGTTGTGATTTATATACCTGGTTAAGCAAAAAAATTTGGCCAATAGAAGCAAAATTAACAAAGGAGCAAGTGTATGATGCTACAATGCTTTCAATTTTAGAAATGATTTCAACAGGTACCACTTGTGTAAATGACCATTATTTCTTTTCTGAGCAAATAAGGAAAGCATTAGAAGAAAGTAAAATGAGAGCAGTAATTACAAGAGTTCTTATGGATAATGACAGAAAAGAGGCATCTGAGAATAGAATAAATGAGTTTGTAGAGCTATATGAGTCTAGAGATAGGAATAATGATTTAATAACATATTCTGTAGCTCCACATGGACTATATACTTGCTCTGGAGAAGTTTTAAGAAAATCTAGAGAACTTGCTTTAAAATATAATTTACCAATTCACGTTCATTTTTTAGAAAGCATAAATGAAATAGAGAGCATAAAAGAGCTACATGGAGATACAGGTGCAAATGTATTAAAAAAATATTTTGATGGATTGCACATTATTCTTGCACATGGAGTAAAAATATCTGATGAAGATATTAAAGTGTTGAAAACGTTAGATTGTGGAATTGCACATTGTCCAATTTCGAATTTAAGACTTGGCTGTAAAATTGCTGATACTACTAAATATTTAGACGAAGGCATAAATGTGGCTTTAGGAACAGATGGACAAGGCTCTGGAAACAATTTAGATATGTTTGAAGCAATGAAAATAGCAGGACTAATACAGGGAGGAATTCATGAAAATGAAAAAAGAATTAGTGCAGAAGATGTAATAAAAATGGCAACAATAAATGGTGCTAAATTATTGGGTCTAGAAGATAAAATAGGAAGTATAGAAGTAGGAAAAAGAGCTGATATCATCATTGTAGATATATCTAAAAAATTAAATAATATAAAAATTACTCCTAATGTAGACATTATTTCAAATTTAGTATATAATAGTGACGGTAGGAGTGTCGATACAACCATGGTGAATGGAGAAATTTTAATGGAAAATAGAAGTGTAAAGGTTATAGATACGAAAAAAGTACTAAAAAATTTCAAAAATATAAATGAATAAAGAAATAGCAAAAATAGTAGAATGTAGCAATTTACATATTATGAAAATAGAAATACATAAGTATAAAATACGCATATAATTCGTTTTATATAGTAATTACCTTTGTTATCATATATTTGTAATTTTAAAGAGAAGGGGTAGAATATGAAAAAAGCAAAGGTAATAAAAATTGGAAAAAATATTCAAGCTCTACGAAAAAGCCATGGATACACTCAAGAAAAGTTAGCAGAAGCAGTTGAATGCTCACCTAGATATATTGGCGATGTTGAACAAGATAGATCAAAACCATCGTATGAAGTATTAGTAAGAATCTGTAACACATTCCATATAGGATTAGATGAAATATTTTGTGAATATCTTGATATTAAAGGAAAAAAGCAAATTAACAGTGCACTGTTTGGATTTGATGAGTTAAAACCAATTAATCAAGACACAATAGTACACATGATAGAATATTTTAATAAAACAAACGAAGGAAATGCTTCATAAAATTTTAAACATATAAAACTTAAAGATAGTAGGTAAAGACTTTTTGCCTGCTATTTTTCATTTTAAAAAATATCATTGCAAAAAGACTAAGTAAATGATAAAATACATCTATGAAATAAATTTGATTTGAAAAATCTAATGAAGAAATATAAATAAAAATAAATATACAAAAAGACTAAGTAGGTGTAAGCATGTATTTAAAAAGATTAGAATTACAAGGATTTAAGTCCTTTGCAGATAAAACAGTATTAGAATTTAAAAGTGGTATAACATCAGTAATAGGCCCAAATGGCTCTGGAAAAAGCAATATTTCAGATGCTATTCGTTGGGTTTTGGGTGAGCAAAGTATGAAGTCTTTAAGAGGTTCAAAGTCAGAAGACGTTATTTTTGCAGGTACTCAAGCAAGAAAGTCGCTTGGCTTTGCAGAGGTGTCTATGGTTATAGATAATACTGATGGAAAGCTTCCAATAGAGTATTCTGAAGTTACTGTAACAAGAAAAATATACAGAAGTGGTGAAACAGGCTACTTTATTAACAAAACACCTTGTAGGCTAAAAGATGTGCTAGAACTTTTTATGGACACAGGAATTGGAAAAGATGGATATAGTATAATTGGACAAGGAAAAATAGATGAAATTTTAAGCAATAAATCAGAAGATAGAAGAAAAATATTTGAAGAAGCTGCAGGAATAGTAAAGTATAGAACTAGAAAGGAAGAGTCAGAAAAAAAGCTTGAGCAAACTAAACTAAATTTGCTTAGAATAAACGATATTTTATCAGAAATAGAATCAAATATAGAACCTTTAAAACTACAAGCAGATAAGGCAAAAAAGTATTTAGACTTGCGTGAAGAATTAAAAAATATAGAAGTTGGACTTTTTTTGCATAATATTTCGGAGTACAAAGAAAAATTAGAAAAGATAGTAGAAGATATACAAATAGTAGAAGAGCAAAATACAGCAGAAAATGAAAAAATGCAAAATCTTCAAGATGCAAAGCAAAAATTAAAGAATGAAATTGATGAAATTACTGCCAAAATTGAAGAAGTACAAAATTTAAGCTTCGAGAGTACAAACCAAATAGAAAAAATAAATTCTGAAATAGGAATATCAAAAGAAAGAATACAAAATAACCAAGCAAACAACGAAAGATTGACTAACGAAATAGCTGAAATTAAGCAAAGAATTGCAGAATTAGAAGATGAGCAAAAGCAAAAATTAAGTAAGAAAGAAGACCTTGCGTCTAACAGAGAAAAATTTCAAAAAGAACTAGACGAAAAGCAAAAAGAATTAGAAGAACTAACTAAAAAATTATCTGATAAAGAGCTAGAAATAGAAGAAAAGAAACAGAAAATTGAACAAGACACAGATAAAAAGTATGAAATTGCTTCAGAAATAAGTAGTATAGATGCAAATGTAGAAAATATAGAAAAAAGAGAAAAATCAGCTAATGCAGAAATACAAAGTCTAACTTTGGAAATAGATAGTGCAAGGAACCAAAAACAAGAAATGTCAAAAGCATTTTATGAAATTGAAGCTAAGAAAAATGAATTAGCCAATAGCCTTAAAGAAAAGTCTGACAAAAAAGAAACTAGTATGCAAAAAATTAAGGACTTCGATACTACTTTAAATAATTTAGCTTATGAAACTAATATGAAGGAATCTAGATTAAAATTCTTAATTGAAACAGAGCGCGAAAAAGAGGGATATACTAGAAGCGTTAAATCTTTGCTAACAGCTTGTGAAAAGGATAGCAAATTAAATAAAGGTATAAATGGAGTTTTAGCAAATTTAATATCAGTAGACAAAAAATATGAGGTAGCCATAGAAATGTGTTTAGGACAAGCTACTCAAAATATAGTCACAGATACAGAAGAGGACGCAAAAAAATTAGTTGAATATCTAAGAGCAAATAAATTAGGAAGGGCATCTTTCTTACCAGTTTCTTCTGTAAAAGGAAAAAAACTAGACCGAATTATAAAAAATAGTACAGAAGGTGTAATAGGAGTTGCATCAGACCTAGTAAAATGTGACAAAAAATATGAACAAATTATACTTAATTTACTTGGAAGAACTTTAATTGTAGAAAATATGGATACTGCAATTCAAATGGCAAAATTAAATTCGTATTCATTTAGAATAGTCACTTTAGAGGGAGATATAATAAGTAATACTGGTAGCATAACTGGTGGTTCTATACAAACAAAAACTGTAAATATCTTAGGAAGAAATAGAGAAATAGAAGAGTTAGAAAAAACTCTAAAAGAATTAAAAGAAAAGAAAGAAAAATGTACTAAAGAAAAGGCTGAATACACAGAATCTGTTACAGATGTAATAGAAGAGGTAACTAGAATAGAAAAAGAATTACAAGATATAGAGGTAGTATATGCTACAGAAAATCAAAAAATATTAAATGCTGGGGATAGCATTGCAAAATTAGAAGCTAGAAGGGATAAACTTAAAAAGGAAGTAGAAGAACTATCAAAACAAAAAATAGATAATGGAACTCAAAAAGAAGAAAAACAAGAAGCAATAAATGACTTAAGCAAAGAAATAGAGGCTTTAAGCAAAGTGGTAGAAGAATTTGCTTTAAACAATAAAGATAACCAAAAATACATAGATGACTTAAACTTTGATATAACAAACTTAAAAATTTCGGTAAATTCTTTTGATGAAAGTGGAAACTCAATAGATGAAATAGTAGAAAGAATAAAGCAAGACATAGAAAATAACAAACAAAGTATAACAAATAAAGAAGAAAGCATAAATAAAGCAAATGAAGAAAAAGTTAATTTGGAAAAGTCAATAGCAAATTTAGAAGAGCAGATAAAACAAATAAAATCAGATGTAGAAAATAGTGCTAATATTGTAGAAACTTTAAAGGCAAATAGACTAGAATCAAACGAAAAATTAAAAAAAGCAGAGGAAGAAATAAGTTCACAATTTAACACTATAGAAGACATTAAAGGACAGCTAGTAAAACTAGATGTGCGTAAAACAAAACTAGAGCAAGATTTAGAACAAGTGGTAAACAACTTGTGGGTAGAATACGAGCTAACACCAAACAATGCAGAAGGATATAAAAAGCCAGAAAATGTGCAAAAAGCAGCACGAGATGTAAATAGTTTGCGTACACAAATAAAGGAACTTGGAAGCATAAATGTTGATAGTATAGAAGAATATAAAAAGACTAAAGAAAGATACGACTTTATGTGTGAGCAAAGGCTAGACTTGGAGAATACAACAGTTAAACTAAGAAATATAATTTCAGAAATGACACAAACAATGAAAGAACAATTTATAGAGAAATTTAATGAAATAAACAAAAACTTTAATGAAGTATTTGTAGAATTATTTGGTGGAGGAAAGGCAGAACTTAAGTTAGAAGATGAGAATAATGTACTTGAATGCGGAATAGACATACAAGCACAACCAACAGGAAAAAAACTGCAAAATATGATGCTTTTATCTGGAGGCGAAAAAGCTTTTACTGCAATAGCACTTTTATTTGCAATATTAAAAATAAATCCAGCACCATTTTGCGTACTAGACGAAATAGAAGCTGCACTTGATGATGTAAACGTATATAGATTTGCAGAATACTTAAAAAAATTCAGCAAAGAAACACAATTTCTAGTTATAACTCACAGAAAAGGAACAATGGAAGCAGCAAATACAGTATATGGCGTAACAATGGAAGAAAACGGAGTAAGTAAATTACTATCTATGAAATTAGGGTAGAATTATGTAAAGATTTTTGCAAAAGGGGACGGGCCTGTTTTGCAAATTTCTTATAAAATTCTAGAATAAGTTTGTATTTTTTATTTTGCTTTCGGCCCCCAACTGCGTAAAAACTGTAACGACAAACCTATGCTTTGTCTAACAGTTTTTATACTTGTCGGTCCCCACCTTAAGCACTCCAGCAAAATAAAAAATACAAACTTATTCTAAAAAGGAAGCAATATTTTTTGCAAAACAAGCCCGTCCCCTTTTGTAAAAAAATTAGTCATAAATTTAAGACTGCTCGCATATATATTTAATATAACCTTAAACAAAGGAGAGTTGATATATATGTGGCAGTCTTTTAATGTGGGCGAAGTTGCGCGAAAACTTAGGACAAACATCGAGAGAGGATTAAGCAAAGAAGAGGCAGAAAATAGGAGAAACAAACATGGACCGAACAAGCTAGAAGAAAAGAAAAAGGAAAATATTTTTATTAGATTTATAAAAGAATTTAAGGACTTTATGATAATTATTCTAATAATAGCTGCAATTATCTCAGCAGTTGTATCATATATGCAGGGACAAAATGATTACATAGATTCTATAATTATCATAGCAATCGTAGTCTTAAATGCTATTATGGGACTAGTTCAGGAAGCAAAGGCAGAAAAGTCGTTAGAGGCATTAAAAGATATGTCTGCACCAGTAGCGAAGGTAAGACGTGACGGAAGAATTTTAACTATAAAGGGCACAGAAGTTGTTCCTGGAGATATAGTGTTACTAGAAGCAGGGAACTATGTACCAGCAGATTGTAGATTGATAAATAGTTACAATTTAAAAGTAGAAGAATCAAGCCTAACAGGAGAAACAGTACCTGTAACAAAAGATGCTGAGGTGTTACTAGACAGTAAAACACCAATTGGAGACACCTTAAATATGGCATTTGCAAATACAATAGTGGTAAATGGACATGCAGAAGCGATAGTAACAGAAACTGGAATGAATACAAAAGTTGGCCAAATTGCAAAAATGATTATAACAAATGAGGCACCAGAAACGCCAATACAAAGAAAACTTGGAGAAGTGGGAAAAACTCTAGGAATTGCTTGCTTATGCATATGTGCTTTTATATTTGTTATAGGAATACTTAAAAAGATTGAACCAGTAGAAATGTTTATGACTTCAGTTGGACTAGCAGTAGCAGCAATTCCAGAAGGCTTACCAGCTATAGTAACTATAATGTTATCTATTGGTGTAACAAGAATGGCAAAGAAAAATAGCATAGTAAGGAAACTGCCGGCAGTTGAAACTTTAGGAAGCAGTAGCGTAATCTGTTCAGATAAAACAGGCACACTTACTCAAAACAAAATGAAGGTTACCAAAATAATGGATTTAAAAGGAGAAAGCCTAGACCTTCAAAAAAATCTAATTTTAGAATTAGGCACAATGTGTACAGATGTGGAAGAAAATGTAGGAGAAGCCACAGAACTTGCAATTATAAATGCAGCGAGAGAACAAGGCAAGTATAAAGAAAGGCTGTATCAAAAATTTACTAGAATAAATGACATACCATTTGACTCGGACAGAAAAATGATGAGTACAATACATAGGATAGGTTCTGAGAGAATAGATTTATCTACCCATAGTGACGAATGGAATAATGAAAGTAATTTAATAGGAAATACACACGATAATATGTATTCCAATAGTAACTTAAATAATGAAACTACAAAAAATAGTAATTCATCAGATTTAAAAATATTAGACTTGATACATAATAGCAATGATAAATTTTTATGCATAACCAAAGGAGCACCAGAGGTTATACTTAGAAACTGCTCTAAATACTATTTGAACGGACAAATCAACATCTTAAATGCTGAAAGCATAAGAAAAATAGAAAAAATAAATAGTACAATGGCAGAAAATGCGTTAAGAGTAATAGCAGTAGCATATTCGAGTATGCCAAGGCTTCCAACAAATATAGATAGTGAAAGCCTAGAACGAAATTTAACTTTTGTTGGCTTAATAGGTATGATAGATCCTCCAAGAGAAGGCGTAAAAGAAGCAGTACAAAGTTGCAAGAAAGCAGGAATAAAAACTGTTATGATTACAGGCGACCATATTTTAACAGCAAAGGCTATAGCAAAAGAACTAGGCATATTGGGAAACAACGACTTGGCTATAACAGGAAAAGAACTTGACAAAATTTCAAAAAGTGAATTAGAAAAAAATATTTCTAAATATTCTGTATTTGCAAGGGTGTCTCCAGAACATAAAGTGCGAATAGTAGAGGCATTTCAAAAAACAGGTGCAGTAGTTGCAATGACAGGAGATGGTGTAAATGATGCACCTGCACTAAAAAAAGCAGACATAGGAATTGCTATGGGAAAAAACGGCACAGATGTTGCAAAAAATGCAGCAGATATGATTTTAGCAGATGATAATTTTGTAACTAT
>CALXPW010000034.1 GCA_944390365.1 uncultured Clostridia bacterium
TGGTAAAAAGGAAATTTTTTTATTGGCTAACCATCAGTAATTTCCTATACATAGTAATACTAATAATATTAGCAACAGTAACAATCAATTTTGCATTTGGAGAGGGTGGAATAATAGCAAGAGCACAGCAGGCGAAGGAGATAACAGAGCAAGCAACAAGAAATGAGCAAGAGAGTTTAAATAGCTTAATGGAGCAGTTTAATGAAATAATGTCGGGTGAAGGAGGAGAAACCCCAGAGGAGCCAGAGGAGCCAGTAGAGCCAGGAACGCCAATAGAAGAAATAACAAAAGGAGAAATCCAAGAAGATACAACAAAGGTCGAGGCGCCAATCGATAGTGATGGTGGTAATCCAGACGAAACAGGAACAATATATATTCCAGGAGGATTTGGAATTGATGAAGAATCGCCAAATGATATAAATGATGGAATAGTAATAAGTAATGTAGATGATACAAAGCAGTTTGTATGGATACCAGTAAGTGAAGAAGAGTTAGGAGAGATGTATGTAGAGGCGCCTGGTACCGTATTAAGTAGTGCTTTAGAAATGGATACAGTAACCACGGATGTGTATAGTAAGTTAAGAGATGAAGATACTGGTGAAATAATGGATACAAATACTTACAAGCCTGGTACAGAAGAATACCGAGAGCCCGACATCTTAACAAGTACAAGTGGTGGTGATGCCAAGTCAGAGAATCTAGCAACAATCAAAAGTGTGTTTGGCGCAGAGTTATTAGAGTATGGAGTAGATACAAGTTCTAACCCAACAGATGCGAAGGTATTAAATGCATGGGCACAAATGTTAGTAGATGAGTATAATGAAACATACGAAAGTATAGTAACATATGGAGGATTTTATATAGGGCGATATGAAATAAGTGGAAGTGTGAAAAGCCCAACAGTAAAGCAAGGAGGAACAGTATTAGTAAATGAAACTTGGTATAATTTAAAGAAGGCATGTAATAATGTAGTAAATAATGAAAATGTAGTAAGTGAAATGATATATGGAAACCAGTGGGATAGAGTTTTAAATTGGTTAGTAGAGACAGGAGAAAAAGAAGCAGATGAAGTGTATAATGATTCAAGTAGTTGGGGAAATTGTAGTAACTATAATGAAGATAATCCAGACCGACAAGTAGAAGGTGCAGGAGAAGGTGTACTTCCAGCAGGAACAAGTGACTATTGGTGTGCAAATAATATTTATGATTTAGCAGGTAATGCATTTGAATGGACACAAGAGGCGCGCAGCACCCTCAGTCGAGTTCGTCGAGGCGGTTACTACCTCGACACTGGTTCCTTCCATCCAGCTTCCTATCGTAACGGCTACAATCCAGGCTATACCCCCAGCAGCCATTCCGCCCGAGCAGCATTGTACGTCAAGTAAAATTGCGAGTGCCTCGATGGCACGAGCAATTTCATAATCAGATATAGTAAGAATTTTTGGTACGAACATATCAAGACATGACAAATCGGTAATACTGATTATCATGTCTTGTACTGTATCTGATGGATTTAAGCCAATATCATATAGCAGTGTGAACTGACTGGTAAAGTCTAGCCAACAACCAGTACCTAGTCTTGGCTCTGAAGCAGTAATGTTAAGAGTAAGTGTAGACAAGGGAGCATGAGAGCCGCAATGCGAAAGCGTGAAACTAATGAGCTCCGAAATGACGGGTATATTGTGAAGGTCGATGCCTTAATGCTGGCAGTAGACAAAATTTGTGTGTTCAAAAAAGGCGAGAACACATAAACTTCTCCGGAGTCTAAGGGTGTGGCGAGTATGTATTAATATGATGTTGGAACTTGAGAGAGACTATACTACCTTAAGGGAAATTTAAGTATGTGAATGAAGTATAAAATCAACAGACACAAAAGTAGTATAGCCAGTCGGACTAGCTCATAATACCGAAGAAGCAAGTAATAAATGTGAAGGGAAGGGGCTAGTGTATAAATCGTTTTAATTATAGAAACATAAATAACTTCTAAAGAGGTAAAAGAAAATGTCAAATGAAATTATTAGAATAAGTAACATAGCAAGGAAATATAAGCAAGTAGATACAGTAATGTATGGCTTAAATAAAGAGAATTTAAAACAGAGTGCAATGAAAATAGCTGGAAATAAAGCGGTAGGAATAGATAATGTCACAAAGAAAGAGTATGTCGAAAATCTAGATGACAATATAGAAGAATTAATAGCAAGGATGAAAAGGATGGCATATAAACCAAAAGCAGTAAAAAGAGTATACATACCAAAATCAGGAAGTGACAAGAAAAGACCACTAGGAATACCAGCATATGAAGATAAGATAGTACAAGACGTAATGACACAAATATTAAAGGCAATATATGAGCCAATGTTTAAAGAATTCTCATACGGATTCAGACCAGGCAGAAGCTGTCATCAAGCAATAGCATATTTAGATAGAATACTACATTGGAAGAATACAAACTATGTAGTGGACTTAGACATTAAAGGCTTTTTCGATAACATAGACCATGAGTGGCTGATAAAATTCATAGAATACAGAATAAAAGACAAAGTATATATAAGATACATAAGGAGATTTCTAAAGAGTGGAATATTGGAACAGGGAAAACTATTACAATCAGATAAAGGAACACCACAAGGAGGAATAATATCACCAGTATTAGGAAATATATATTTGCATTTTGTATTAGATGATTGGTTTGAAAAAGTAGTGGAGAAAGGAACAATAGGATATGCAGGCATGGTAAGATATGCAGATGATAGTGTAGCATGTTTTGAATATAAAGAGGAAGCAGAAAAATATTTGAGAAGTGTAAAGAAAAGATTAGCAAAATTTGGTTTAGAAGTATCAGAAGAAAAGACGAAAATAATAGAATTTGGAAGATATGCCAAAAGAAACAGAAAGAGAAGAGGAGAAAAACCAGAGACATTTGACTTTTTAGGATTTACACACTATTGTAGCAAAAGTAAGATTGGAAATTTAGAGTAAAAAGGAAAACAAGTGCTAAGAAATTCAGAGCGAAAGTTCAAGAGATGAAGAAATGGATAAAAGGGAGAATACATTGCAAGGTATCGGAGACAATCAAGCTACTAAATGTAAAATTAGTAGGACACTACAGATATTATGGAATAACAGATAATACAAGGTCAATACGAAGTTTCTATGAGAGAACAGTGAAGATGTTATACAAGGTATTAAATAGAAGAACTCAAAAGAACAGATATAGCTACGAAAAGTATTATGAGAAGATAGAAAAACAAATAAAGAAACCAGTAATATATGTAGATTTAATAAAGCTAGTTAAAGCGATGTGAAGAAGATTTATGCAAAAAGCCGTGTGCATTAGTAGTGCAAGCACGGTTTTGTGAGGGTTGTAGGCAGCGATGTCTACTTCTACTCGACATATGTAGCTCTGTAAGCTGAAGAAAGTAAAGTGATTATGGATACAACAAATAAAATATACGAAGTAGATGTACTGGGAAGTACGCCTACTAGCGAACGAAGTACGCTAGTGGGGAAAATTTTATCCGTACTAGGAAATGGAAAATTTATTTTCCATTTCCAGCAAGGATAAAATTTTCCCTTACAGGAGCGTTTGGCGCCAAGCCTCTATTATAGGGGAATGGTGCTATTTTTTTGCTCCTCTTACCCTGAAAAATACTAAAGAATAGGTTGACTCGAAAAAATAATAATGATATACTGTATGCGAGAAATTTGTCGAGAAAACTAATGAGGAGGAAACAAAAATATGAACCTTAAATTAATAAAATGTATTAACATATTATTAATTATTATATTATTAACAGGAATATTCATAGCAACGTTTCTAACGAACAAAGTGGAAGCAAAAGAGCAAAATACAAAAGTATACAAAAAAGGGAGTGACATATTAGACGATTACCCGGGCTATTCTGATTTATTAGATGATTTGTTAGAAGAACATCCAAACTGGACTTTCACAATTCTATTTACCGGGCTTGATTGGAATACAGTTATCAGAAATGAGACTACAGTAGAACACGGCAGAAATTTAGTACAAGGAAAAACAGGAGCTTGGATATGCTCTGTTTGTGGTGATAAAGCCTATGACAATGGAAGTTGGAGATGTGCTTCAACTGCAACAGTAGAGTACTATATGGATCCAAGAAATTCTTTATATGATGAAACATATTTATTTCAATTTGAAAATTTAAAATGGTCTGATAATACATATACAATATCTGGTATAGAGAAAATACTAGACGGATGTGATTATTTATTAGAAGATAAGATTACATATACAAATACAAAAAATAAAAAAGAGACTATAGATAAAACTTATGCCGAAGTTATAATGGAAGCAGCAGAAAAAGCAGGAATAAGTCCTTATCATTTGGCATCTAGAATAAGACAAGAGCAAGGAACAGGAAGTAGTGCTTCTGCAACTGCAACAGGTACATATTCAGATGAGTATACAGGATATTACAATTTCTTAAATGTAAATGCATCTGGAAATGGAAGTACTACAATTATAAAAAATGCATTAGAATATGCAAAAAAGCAAGGTTGGAACACACCTGTTAAAGCTATAGAAGGTGGAGCGGAGTTCCTAGCAAAATCATATATTCAATATGGTCAAAATACATTATACCTACAAAAATTCGATGTAGATGATAGTGATGGGGATTTATATTGGCATCAGTATCAACAAAATGTAGCAGCAGCAAAAACAGAATGTGTTGATATAATGCAATCATACAAAGAAATAGATGAGAACTTGAATTTGCCATTTAACTTTGTAATACCAGTATTTGAAAATATGCCAGAAACTAAATGTGCAATACCAGGAACCGAATCTATTGTAACGCAAAATATAGAGATAACAGATTCTTCTGTTGTAGTGTATAAGTCAAAAGATAAATCTTCAACAAAACTTGCAACTTTGAAAAAAGGAGAAAAGGTTTTAAGAATAGAAATTGACGATAATAAAACAAATGGCTATAAATGGAGCAAGGTTG
The DNA here is from genome assembly GCA_944390365.1 of uncultured Clostridia bacterium. Classification (GTDB taxonomy): domain Bacteria; phylum Bacillota; class Clostridia; order TANB77; family CAG-508; genus CALXVA01. Next base: position 4,989 of record CALXPW010000034.1, read on the forward strand.
TATTAAGTAACGGAAAGAAAGGTTATGTTATAACGGAAGGATTTAAAGTTATAGCAGACGTTACAAATTGCAACATAGAAGCAGTTGCAATAGAACCTGGAAATGTTAGAAATGGACCAGGAACATCAGATACAGAAGTGTTGTTAACTTTAACAGAAGGACAGAGAGTAACAATAATAGAAAAAGGAAAATATAACAATTTAGACGGATATGATTGGTCAAGAATAGTACTTGCAGATGGTACACAAGGCTATGTTGTAGCTAGGTATTTAGAAGAAGTAGATTCAAATACAGGTTCAACTGAGTCAGGAGCAGAAATTGTTAAGGTAGTATGCAATGGTGGATTAACATTAAGAAAAGAACCAGGAACAAGTTCAAGCATTTTAGGATATATAGACAAGGGAGAATACTTAACTAGAATAGAAAAGAATTCAGCAAATAAAAATGGATATATATGGGATAAGGTTGTAACAGACTCTGGTACTACAGGATATGTTGCAAGAGGCGACGATGATGAAGATTATATACAGGTGGTAGGAAGCAATGTATCAGGAAAAGGTTTTGAAACTTCAGGTTCAAATTTGGTTTGTGAACCAGATGTAACTGTAAGCAATATTACTAGCAAATTATCGGGAGCAGTTGTAAAAGATACAAAAGGCAAAAAGGTAACGAGCGGTAATATTGGAACCGGTTATACAATAGAATATGATGGAGAGAAGTATACTGTAGTTAAGTTGGGGGATACAACAGGAAATGGAAAAGTAGATTCAGCAGACTTACTTGCAATACAAAGACATTTATTAGGAAAAGTGAAAATTACTGATCAATACCAATTAAAAGCAGCTGATACAACAGGAAATGGAAAAGTAGATTCAGCAGACTTACTTGCGGTACAAAGAGAATTATTAGGAAAATCAAATATATCAATCTAAAAGGACGAGAATTAGGAGGAACTATGAGAAAAAAACAAATAATATTAACAATATGCTTAGTAGTTTTGGCTTGGATAAATTTAGCAATAGGAGTTAAAGCAGCTTCAACATCTCTAACAGCAAGTTCTACAAATGTTACTGTAGGGACAGAAGTTACTGTTACAGTTAGTGGAAATGCAGCTTCTTGGGATTTAGAAATTAGTGGAGACGGAATTAGTACTACGAAAATGGCTGGCTATACTGATGATGCGGAAAATGGAGATTTTTCTAAAAGCGTATCATTTACACCATCAAAAGCCGGTACGTATACTATTAAATTAACAGGAAATGTTACAGATGAATCAGACACTGAATCTACAAGTGTAAATAAATCTATAAATATAACAGTAAAAGCTAAAGAAACATCATCTGGTGGAGATTCAGAAGGAAATAATAATAGTGGAGGAAACTCTAGTAAACCATCAGATACTGAAGAAGAAGCACCTAGTATTAGCTTTTCATCAAGAAATGAAACTGTATATGCTACAAGTAGTGTAAATGTTAGATCAAGTTGTAGTACTAGCAGTAATAAGAATATAATAGGTTCATTAGATATAGGTGATAGTGTAACTAGAACTGGTATAGGCTCTGGATGGAGTAGAATTACATATAATGGCCAAACAGCTTATGTAAGTAGTGATTACCTTGACACAAAGAATCCAATTGATACAGAAAAAGAGCAAGAGCCGGAGGAAGAAAAAGAAAATGAAGAAGAAAAATCTAATGTAAAAACACTAAGATCTTTAACCGTTGAACAATTTACATTAGAGCCAGAATTTGATCCAGATATAACAGAATACAGTTTAACAGTAGGTGCTGATGTAGAAAAATTAGATATTGGAGTTATAGCAGAAGATCCAAAATCAACTGTAGAAATTGTCGGAAATAATGAGCTTCTAATTGGAGAAAACACAGTAAATGTAAAAGTAACAGCAGAAGATGGTACAGTAAGAACATATACAATAAATGTAACAAAACTAGCAGATGTGGGAGTAAAATTATCAGAGTTAAGTGTAGAAAATTATACGTTATCGCCTGAATTTAGTAGTGATGTATTTGAATACACATTAAATATAACAGATACAAGCATAACAAATCTTACCATAAATGCAAAATCAGATGAAGAAAATGTTGATATTGAAATTGTTGGAAATAATGAGTTAAAACTAGGAAAAAATATTATAACAATACTTGTTACATCAAAAGACGATAATTTAACGACAACATATCAAATTGTAGTTAATATAGAAGAAACACAACCCGAAAACAATCAAATTATAGCTGGAATTGATAATAATGATTTGTTTATGTATATAGGAATTGGAGTAGTAGTTCTAGTAATACTTATAATTATTATAGTTGCTATTGTTAGAAAACGTAGAAATGCAAAGGAAACTGATGATTACGATGATGAGGAAGACTTTGCACCATTAAATACATATAGTTTAGAAAATATTTCTAATGATGAGAAATCTGAAAAGTTAGAAAATACAGATTCAAATAGTAACAAGGATACAACTATAACAGATGAAACAGAACAAGATAAAGAAAATAAAAGGAAAGAAAAGTTAGAAGAATTTAGCAGTTATGCATCTTCAAACGATTCTGATGCAAATACAACACCACGTAGAAAAGGAAAACATTTTTAATTATATTTACAAAAATAAATGTAATATGATATAATTCAAAGACAAAAAGTAATATATAAAGTGCTTTTTGTCTTTGAAATTTAATATATGCCAATATAGCTCAGTTGGTAGAGCAACGGATTCGTAACCCGTAGGTCAGCAGTTCGATTCTGCTTATTGGCTCCATATAATAAAGACAAGCAAGTTAAAAAAACTTACTTGCCTATTTTTATATCTTTTCTTCCACTTATCTTATAAATCAAATTTCAAAGCTCAAAATCTAAATACACATAATTATCCATATCATAAGCTAAATTAGCATCAATCATTTTCTTAGCAATTTTGCAACTCTTAGACATTCTTTGCCCATCATATAAAGGGTCAATGTACCTTACTTTTGCTCCGTGATGTACATAATAAACATTTTTGGGTTCTTCTTTAGACACCTTAACTTTTTTAGCTTTTCTCCAAATGTCAAATATATCTTTGTATTTAGAATTCTCTATAATGTTAATAATATCGCTTTCTTTTAATTCATATAAATCTTTTTTAGATATTTTATGCTCATCACTTAATTTTTTCAAAATATCTGCAATAAGTTGCATAGAGTACCTAGTTCTATCTTCACGATATATAACTGATAACCTACTTGTGATTTTTACAAAATTTCGTGCAATTTTTTTTGTTTTAAATCCTAATTCAACTTCGCCTTCTTCACTTTTTTGCACTTCTATATCATTATATATTTCTGAAATAACACTACTATCAACCAATCTGTAAGTAAATAAAGCATTTGATAACGAGTATTCTAATCTATCTGCAGATAGTTTAGGGGTATCGTTGTCTGCTATTGGATAAATATGATAGTTATTTACTTCATTTAAACTAATATTGTTTCTTTCAAGTAAAGCCATTATTTCTTTAGAATTTTTAATAAATTCTGTAGTTAAATCTTCTGTAGATTCTTGAGTCATATAATCTCCATTTAAGAAATCTACACAATGCTTAAATGCAGGTGTTGCAATGTCGTGGAATAGTCCTGCCAAAGTTTGCTTTTTATCATGAGTGAAATGCCATACAATTAAAGCTACTGCAATTGAATGGTCTAAGCTAGAAAAGAAAAAATTGCTTTCAAATAAATCCGAATAGATGGTACCACAGGTAACACTAATATATTGCTGTGCTAATAATTCGTTTGTGTCTATATAGTCATTTAGCCATTCTGGAAAATTAGGTTCTAATATTTTAAAATAATCCTTTACTTCTTTATCTACTTTATCATAATACCTCATTTAAAAAATCTCCTTACTTCATAAATTACAGGTATAATAACACAAGCAAGTATAATTTTCAAGGTTACATAAACACAAAAAACATTGACATAATTTAATAAAAATAATATAATATAGAATGTTAAAAAATAGCAAATTTATGATTAGCATGATATCTATAACAAAGGCAAGAAAGGATTGAGAAAAAATGGGCTTTTTTGATAAATTAAAACAAGGATTAAGCAAAACTAAAACTTCATTTGAAGAGAAAATAAATAATGTTTTTAGTAATTTTAGAAAAGTTGATGAAGAGTTACTAGAAGAATTAGAAGAGGCACTTATTATGTCCGATGTTGGAGTAGAAACATCAACTAAAATAATAGGTAATTTAAGAGATAGAATTAAAAAAGAAAAAATAGAAGATGAAGAAGCTGTAAAGCAAGCATTAAGAGAAGAAATTAAGAAAATATTTGATGAACTAGATAATAGCTTGCATTTAGACACAGTTCCATCTGTAATCTTAGTTGTAGGTGTAAACGGAGTAGGAAAGACAACTTCAATAGGTAAAATAGCAAATAGACTAAGAAAAGACGGAAAGAAAGTAGTAATAGCAGCAGCAGATACTTTTAGAGCAGCAGCAGTAGAGCAACTAGAAATTTGGGCAAATAGAGCAGGAAGCGACATTGTAAAAAGAGAAGAAGGAGTTGACCCAGCATCGGTAGTGTTTGATGCAATTAAGGTTGTAAAGGAAAAAAATGCAGATGTACTTATTTGCGATACTGCAGGAAGATTGCACAATAAAAAGTATTTAATGGACGAGCTTATAAAAATTAAAAGAGTTATAGATAAGGAACTTCCAAATGCTTCAAAAGAAATTTTGATGGTACTAGATGCAACAACGGGACAAAATGCAATAAGCCAAGTTAAGGCTTTTAAAGAAACTGTAGATATAACAGGATTAGTACTTACAAAACTTGATGGAACTGCAAAAGGTGGAGTAGTAATAGGAATAGCAAATGAAAATAAGATGCCAGTTAAATTTATTGGAATTGGTGAACAAATAGATGATATGGAGATATTTAATAGTGATGACTTTGTAAAAGCTCTTATTTAGGAAAATTAAATTCTAAAATAACTGAATAGTAAGAAAATATAGTAGAATAAGAAATCAAAGATTTTTTAAAACCTTAAGAAGGGAGAAATGTATGGATAATATAGAACAGAAAAGTTCGAATAATTCAGCAAAAGACAAAACTAACCAAGAAATACCCGTAGAACAATCTAAACAAAATGGTAAAGAAGGTAATAAGCAAAAGAAAAGTAAAGCAAGAATGTATATAGTGTTACTATTTATATTACTTGTGTCTATTGTAGGATATATTATTTATAGAGGAGAATACTTAGAAATTTTAGAAATAGGGGAAAATTATTTAAGTATATTCTGGCAAAATGTAAATTACACAGCAATTGCTTTTATAATAAACTTTATCTTTCTATTTTGTGTTATCTATATAAATAACACTCGAATAAAAAATGCTTTAAAACCATTTTTTGATACAGAAAAAAAGCAGATGCCAAAACTTCCAAATAAGTCAATATCGCTTATTTTATCAGTAATTGTAAGTGCAATTACAACAGAAGCAATATTAAATCAGTACATGTTATTCACAAATAGTACTTGGTTTGGAAGAAATGACCCGGTTTTTGGCTTAGATATTGGATTCTTTATGTTCCAAAAGCCTTTTATAGAGACTTTATTTATGTATGCAATTCTTTTAATTATAGGGCTTACAATTTACACAATTATTTATTATATAGCAGTGTTTAATATTTGTTTCGATGGAATAGATAGAGAAACATTAAAAAATAGTAAGTTATTAAAACAATTATTCACTAATATAAAAATACTTGCTATACTAGTTGCAGGTTTTGTATTAGTAAAAACTTTGGACATTGGGTTTGATAGATTTTTGAATTTACAAGAAGATACAACCTATTCTATTTATGGTGCAGGAATTACAGATACAACAATAAAATTATGGGGCTATAGGATATTACCAATTCTTATAATTTTATCAGTATTTATGGCCATAAGAGCATTTAATAAAGGAAGTACTAAAAAAGTAGTTATGTGGATATTGGTTGTACCAGCATATTTAATTATATTACTAATTGTAATGGCACTATTCCAAGTTATATTTATAACGCCTAATGAATTAGACAGAGAAGAGCAAAATATAAGGTACAATATAGAATACACCAAAGAAGCTTATGATATAAATACGGATGTATTCACAATAGAAAATGGTGGAGAAACAATTACAGAGGGCGAGTTGTCACAATTGTCTAATACAATAAACAATATAGTAATTGTTGATGAAGATACTTTATTAAAGGACCTAAATACAGTTCAAACAGAAAAGGGATATTATACTTATGATACATCTGCTATAGCAAGTTATAGAGTAGATGGGAAGCAAAAACTAGTATATGTATCACCACGCGAAATTTCAAATGCAAATGGAACATATAATAACCAAACTTATGAATATACACATGGATATGGTGTAGTTATAACAGATGCAACAGAAACAGATGCAAATGGTAATTTAATAAAATTGCAGAAAGGTTATACAGAGTCAGAGAATGATGTTGTAACTGTAACAGAACCAAGAATTTACTTTGGATTAGAAACAAATAATAACATTGTTACAAATAGTAAAAACAGAAACGAATTTGATTATCCAATCTCAAGTACAGAAAACGCAGAAAATGTATATGATGGAGACGCAGGTTTAAGTTTAAGCTTTATTGATAGGTTTATTCTTGGTATAAAAGAGGGAGATTTAAATTTAGCTTTTTCGGCAAATGTTAATAGCGACAGTAAGATATTAACAAACAGAAATATAATAGAAAGAGCAAAAACACTAATGCCATATTTATTATATGACGAAAACCCATATATGGTAGTAAACGATGCAGGAGAACTTATTTGGGTACTAGATGCATACACCACATCAAATAATTATCCATATTCTCAAAAAACAACCTTACAGTTGGATACATTAAATAAGATGGAATTAAATTATATACGTAATTCTGTAAAAGTATTGATAAATGCATATAGTGGAGAAATTAAATTTTATATAACAGATGAAACTGACCCAATAGCAGTAGCTTATGATAAAATTTATCAAGATTTATTTACAGACGAAGAAATTCCAAGTGATATAAGCAGTCAGTTTATATATCCAGAATTTCTATACAGTATACAAGCAGATATAATACAAAGATACCATGATATTCAGCCAGATGTACTATATAGAGGTGACGACGTATGGGATATAGCAACGCACAATACTGGAAAAGTATCTACTAAAACAGGAGTGGATATAAACCCATACTATACTATGGTAGATACTATAGATTCTGAAGAAAGCAAATTAGGCTTAGTATTGCCATTCACACCAGACGAAAAACAAAATATAATTTCATATATTGTAGGAACGTATGAAAGTGGAGAACCAAAATTAACAATATACAGATTTGCGTCTGATAGCAATATTTTAGGACCTATGCAGTTAGACACACAAATAGAACAAGATGAAGAAATTTCAAGCGAACTAGAAGCCTTAAATGTAACAGGTACACGAATTACAAAGAATATGATTATAGTACCACTTAACAATACTCTTTTGTATGTTGAACCAGTATATCAAGAATATATAAACGAAGATGACTCTACACCAACACTTAAAAAAGTTATTGTGGCTTCTGGAAACAAGCTAGCAATAGGCAATAACTTAAATGAGGCACTAAGAAATCTTGTATCACAATATGCAGTAGATATAGAAGTAGAAAATACAGATAGTATAGAAGATTTAGTTCAGGCTATAATTAAAGCAAATGGAAATTTAAAAGAATCTACTTCAAACTCAGATTTTGAGATGATAGGAAAAGACATACAAAGACTACAAGATTTAATAGATAGCTTGCAAAAGTTAGTAGAAGAGCAAGAAAAAGAGCAGGAAAAAGAAAATAAAGATAATGAGAATACTATAGTAAATGAAGTTGTTGTAAATGAATTGATGTAGTGTGGACAAAAGGGACACTCCATTTTGTCCACGCAAAGCAATAGAAATTTATATGTATGTTAGTGTTTATAGATAAATAAAAAATGTGTAAAAAATGAAACTGTGATTTTTGTCTATAGCATTGATAGAGGAGGAAAAATTATGAAAATAACAAATGTAAAAGCTTTAAAGAAAATTGCATTAGAAGTAAGAAAAGATATAATAGAAGCAGTATATAGTGCAAAATCTGGACATCCAGGAGGTTCACTATCAATTGCTGATATTTTAACAGTATTATATTTTAACCAAATGAATATCGATGAAAAGAAACCAGACGACCCTAATAGAGATAGACTTGTTTTATCAAAAGGTCATGCCTGTACAGCATTATATAGTGTACTTGCAGAAAAAGGATATTTCGACAAAGAAGACCTAAAAACATTTAGAAAATTAGGAAGCCCATTACAAGGACATCCTGACATGAATAAAGTACCAGGAATAGATATGACAACAGGTTCACTAGGACAAGGATTGTCTGCAAGTGTTGGTATGGCTATTGCTTCAAAAATGAATAAAGCAGGTTGCAAGATATATTGCATACTAGGAGATGGAGAAATAGAAGAGGGACAAATATGGGAAGCTGCTATGTCAGCTAGTAAATATAAATTGGATAACTTGTGTGTTATATTAGATAATAACAATCTACAAATAGATGGGGAAATTGAAAAAGTAGGTGGCATGAATAATATAACAGAAAAATTTTTAAGCTTTGGATTTAATGTAGTTAATATAAATGGTCATAATATAGACGAAATAATAGATGCAATTACAACAGCAAAACAAACAAAAGGAAAACCTACAATAATTATTGCAAAAACCATAAAAGGAAAGGGAGTATCTTTTATGGAAAATAAAGCAGAGTGGCATGGCAAGGCTCCAAGCGAAGAAGAGTATAAGCTTGCTATGGATGAGCTTAATAAGGCAATGTTAGAATTTTAGGAAAGGTGTTGAAAAATAATTATTTAATTCTTTTTCAACCAGAAGAAATACTAGAGGAGGAATAAAAAATGAGAGAAGATATAAAAATAGCTACAAGACAAAGCTATGGGGAAGAACTAGCTAAACTTGGAGAAGAAAATGAAAATATAGTTGTACTTGATGCAGACTTATCAACTGCAACTAAAACAGAACTTTTTGCAGAAAAATTTCCAGACAGATTTATAGATGTTGGAATAGCAGAGCAAAACCTTATGGGAATTTCAGCAGGATTATCTACATTTGGAAAAATACCTTATGCAAGCACGTTCGCAGTATTTGCTGCAGGTAGAGCTTATGAGCAAATTAGAAACAGTATTGCATATCCAAAATTAAATGTAAAAATTTGTGCTACACATGCAGGTGTAACCGTTGGAGAAGATGGAGCCACACATCAAATGTTAGAAGATTTAAGTTTGATGAGAGGTTTACCAAATATGACTGTAATATGCCCTTCAGATGATATTCAAACAAAATGGGCAGTACGAGAAATAGCTAAAATAAACGGACCAGTATATTTGCGTTTATGCAGATTAAAAACACCAGTAATTTATGATACAGATAATTTTGAAATAGGAAAAGCTGTGCAAATAGGCAATGGAACAGATGCATCTATTTTGGCAACAGGAGTATGTGTATCAGAAGCAATAAAAGCTATGGAAATTTTAAAAGCAAAAGGAATAAATGTTAGAGTAATAGATGTTCATACAATAAAACCAATAGACAAGGAAATGATTGTAAAATGTGCAAAAGAAACCAAACGAATTATTACAGTAGAAGACCATAGCATAATTGGTGGATTGGGTAGTAGTGTATGTGAAGTATTGTCAGAAGAATATCCTACAAAGGTTGAAAGAATGGGTATAATGGATACCTTTGGACAAAGTGGAAATGGAGAAGAATTATTAGCATATTATAAAATAGATAGCAATGCGATTGTAGAGAAAATGCTAAAGGATTAAAAATAAAAAAATATATACTTCTTCTCTTGATAAATATAGCTATGAATTATACAGTTATACAGTGGCAAATTTATCAAAAATTGACAATACCATAAAAAAATAAGCAAAAAAGAGATATTATAAAGAGAATTGAAGAAAAACAACATAAATAATTTTTAAAGAAAAATTTATGTTGTTTTTTGTATGAAAAAGTATTGCAAATATTTTGTTTTATTGTTATGATATAGAAGTGAA
>CALXPW010000035.1 GCA_944390365.1 uncultured Clostridia bacterium
AAGATGAAGAGAATATATATAGTATTAACTTATTCGGGTACTAATCTATCTAAAATAATAAAGCATTGGACAAAAGATGAGTTCTCTCACGTATCTATTGCACTAGATGAAGATTTAAAGGAAATGTATAGCTTTGGAAGATTACACCCGTACAATCCATTCTGGGCAGGATTGGTGCACGAAGTGCCAAATGAAGGAACATATAAAAGATTTTTTAGAACTAAGTCTAACGTATATTCAATAGAAGTAGAAGACCATCAATTTGTAGAAGTAAGAAATACAATATATAAAATGTGGGAAAATAGAAAGAAATATAAGTTTAACATTATTGGTTTACTAGCAATAGGCTTTAAAAAAGAGGTTAAAATACATAATTATTTTTATTGTGCAGAATTTGTAAAATATGTACTTGAAAAGGCACATATTGACTTGAATTTACCAGATAAAATGATAAGACCAGAAGATTTTAAAAGTATTGAAAATAAAACACTGGAATATAGTGGACTATTAAATAAATATAAGAAAAAATCATTATTAAAAGATTATATAGAAATATTAAAATATAAAACAGCGAACCAGAATAAGTAAAAATTATTAGGAATATTAACATAAAGCTACAAAAAATCTTATACAAGAAAAAAATAGAGAGGATGCCTTGAATATAGCATCCCCTCCATTTTTTTACCAATGAAGAGATTTCTGGTATTCCTCTTCACGTTTTTTGGGAGACTTAGCAAGCCACCAGTCCTGGTAGTCATTTCTTATAGCCGTCAAAAATTGTTCTTCTTGAGGCTGTAAGAAAGCCATCCAGTCTCCATACGATTCGATATCAATGCACCACCAGAAATTACTGCGGCGACGATCGTACGAAGTGTCTTCCTTTTTCGCTCTTGGTACTTTTTCAAGCTCAGAATACTCTTTGAGATGATAAGGTTTCTTAATGAACTGACGAATAGATTGTACTATTTCTGCCGAACACATCTTCTTACAGAACACCATCAATTCTTCCTTTTCAGGAGTATAAATGCCTGTAGGAAAAATTTCATACTCAGGCAAATGATACATCAAGCGCCGATACACCTTGGGAATTGCTCCCCACTCAAACTCAGATGAGCCCATATAGTGAAGTGCTACAATTCGATCTGTGCCAATAAGATATTTGCCTCCTTCTTTTTCAAATGATCCACGTTGAATAAGCCAAAATTTTGCCATAAAGAGACACTCCTTTCAAAAAAGTGGATATCTCGATTATATCACGCATTTATGTTAATTACAAGACTTTTTCTAATTAGAATAAAAAAAATTTTTGGTGCGAGTAATGGGACTTGAACCCATACGCTATAAAGCACACGCCCCTCAAACGTGCCTGTCTGCCAGTTCCAGCATACTCGCATTTGATAAGCTATATTATATTATAAATGTAATTAAAAATCTAGTATTTGAAATACTTTTTTTAGAAGCCCACTCTAACCGTATAATAAATATAACTTTTATGTAATTTCAAAGCCACAAACTTTTGTATACCAGAAAAACCGGATAAAGTATGTAATGAAATATATCAAAAACTAGGAATAAACTCAATGATTGTAGATGCAAACGATTTTAATGTAGAAATACTAGGAAAATCAAATAATCTATGTTATAATGATGAAGAATTAAAACAAATTATACAAGATAATCCAGCTGGACAATCGAATCAGTTAACACCTATTGTTTTAATTAGAAAAATGTAGGTAAAAATAGGTAATTCGTACCTATACTAGAAATATACTACAGGTAAAGGAACATAACAAGTTATGAAAGTTTTAATTATAGAAGATGATAAAATATTATCTGACACAATAAAACAATGTATAGAAAAAATATATGATGTCTCACAAGAATTTGATGGATATTCTGGATATATGATGGCTAAAGAGGGAATATATGACATAATTATACTTGATCTTATGCTTCCAGAAATGTCTGGATATGATGTACTAAAAAAATTAAGAGAAGATAAGGTATATACACCAGTACTAATTTTAACTGCAAAAGATGCATTAGATGACAAACTAAAAGGCTTTAATTATGGCGCTGATGATTACTTAGTAAAGCCTTTTGAAAGAGAAGAACTAATAGCAAGACTTAATGCTATTATTAGAAGAACTACAAATAACTTTACTGAAAATGTACTAGAATTTAAAAATATGAAATTGTATTTAAACTCGAGAAAACTAATAATAAACGATGAAGAGGTACCATTACAAGGAAAGCAATTTGACATATTAGAGTATTTAATAAGTTCTAAAAATACAATCATAACTAAAGAACAAATTTTTGAAAGAATATGGGGCTTTGACTCTGCCACAACTACAAATGTTGTTGAAGTGTATGCAAGTGGACTTAGGAAAGTTTTGAAGAAATATGATTGTGATAAATATATAAAAACCATAAGAGGAGTTGGATATATTTTAAATGAGTGAAGAAAAGAAGATGAAAAGGAACTTACTAAAGAATATGCTATTTAGTTTTATTGTGTTTGCAATATTACTTTTAATATTTGATTTTATAATATATAATCAAATATCAATTTCTCTATATAAAGATATAGATAAAGAACTGTATATGCAAAAAGCTAAGTATGATGGGGAGGAACAATCCGAAAAACCTACGAATAAGGTAGAGACAAATAAAAATTCTGGAAAAAAAGATTATTATAACATAAAAAATCTAAATCCAAGAATTATACTAGTTCTAAGAAATGAAAATGGAGAAATTACTAACAAGGAAGCATTGGGAAAAATATACGAAAAGTATAGTGATACTATTCCATTCAATAGCGAAAACTTAATGCAAATATATAATTTAAAGTTGGATGATAAATACAACTATAGAGCTTTGAACTTTGAAACTACAAACGATGATGGAAAAACAACGTATATCCAACTATTAGCTAATGTTGATGGTGAAGAAAAAACTCTAAACAATCTTTTACAAATGTTAATAATAGGAACAATCATCTTAGATACTATATCTATTTTAGCAAGTTACATATTGTCTAAAAAAATGATGATGCCAATATATAATGCATATAAAAGGCAAACTGAATTTGTGGAAAATGCTTCACACGAACTTCGTACACCACTTACCATAATTCAAGCAAAGCAAGAACTTTTATTGCAAGAACCAGAAAGCAAAATAATAGATAAATCAGAAGACATAAATTTAACTTTAAAAGAAACAAGAAGACTGTCTAAAATGATAAAAGAACTTATGGCTTTAGCAAGGTCAGACTCAAATGAATATGTTTTAAACAAAGAAGAAGTAAATATAGATGAACTGATACAAGAAATAGTAAAACCATACACAGATTATGCAAAGGTTGAAAAGAAGAATATAAAATTAGAGTTAAATTATAAAAAAGAAATAAAAGTAGATAGAAATAAAATAACGGAACTTTTAATAATTCTTTTGGACAATGCAATAAAATATACTGTAGAGAATGACACTATTACAATAAAGACATACAGTAAAGACGGAAAATGCAATATAGAAGTTGTAGATACAGGAATAGGAATTAGTGACGAGGGCTTAAAAAGAGTATTTGAAAGATTTTACAGAGAAGATAAGGCTAGAACAAGAGAAAAGGGAGGCACGGGTCTTGGATTATCTATAGCACATACCATTGTGACTAGACACAAAGGTAGTATAAGAGCAATGCATAATAAGCCAAAGGGAACGGTGTTTTTGGTTAGAATATAGGAGGTGCAAAAAAAATTAACTTTTTGCACCCTTTTTGCGTTAAACTTATATCTAATAATAAGGAGAGAAAATACAGTGGAAGAATTAGTTATTCGTAGCCTTAATGGAGATAAAGATGCATTCACACAATTAGTAAAACTTATAGATGTAGATTTATATAGAATTGCCAATGCAAAACTTGAAAATATAGAAGACATCAACGATGCAATACAAGAAACTATATTGATAGGCTATAAATCTATTCAAAATTTAGAAGAACCTAAATACTTTAAAACGTGGATAATAAAAATACTAATTAACGAGTGTAATAAAATATACAAACAAAACAAGAGAAAAAAAGGTGTATTTGATGAACTCACAAATGATGATGACTATATTGTTACTGAAGATATAAATTTACTAAATATTGAAAACAAATTAGATTTGGAAAATATTTTTGAATTTTTAAATTATGATGAAAAAATTGCTATAGTACTATTTTATGATTGTAATTATACACTAAAAGAAGTTGCAAAATTGTTAAATACTAGCACAAATACTATAAAAAGTAGAATAAATAGAGCAAAGAAAAAAATAAAAATATATTATAAAGGAGGTGTGGAAAGTGAAACAACAGGAAGAAAATAAAAAACAAAACCATAGTCAAATAGGTAATAATAAAAATACAGATTGTTCTTCGGAAAAAGATAAAATAGATGAAATAGATGAACTATTATACAACTATTTTAAACAAAACAGAGAAGTTCCTGAATCAACTACCAAAGTAATTGAAACAACTCTTTATAATAAGAAAAATGCAAAGGCTAAATCAACTAAAAATATACATAATTTTAGATTTATTTTATCAAAAGTAGCTATATTTATATTATGCATTTCTGTTATAGGCACAGGGGTTACTTTTGCAAGCAATATAAGCAATTTTTTTAAGAATTTATTTGGCTTAAATAATGTAGGAATAAATAACGCCAGCGTAGTTAGTGCAATAGAGAATAATTATGTACAAAACGTAGATATGGATTATATTAAAGTAAATGATGACTATAGTATAAAAATAGATTATCTAATGATGGATGATATAAATTTGTATACTGTATTCAATATATATTCAGAAAATGGATTTGATACGAATTATAGAATATCGATATTGGATTTAAAAATTATGGCAGATGACGAGTTGATATATGATATTTCTAAGGAGAATAATTGTACTATTGATGTATCAACAGGATATAAGCAAATAGTACAAGAAGAAAATACGATAAAGCGAGAGCTAATGTTTTTAATGTCTGATGAATTTCCAAAGGCTAAAAAGTTGGAATATAAATTTTCAAAAATTACTTTGTATAATAATTCTGCACCAACTGAAAATATAATAGAAATAAATTGTGATAAAGAAATAACGATTGAAATTGATGTTATAGATAAGTTTATAAATAGAGATGTTTTATATATTGATGTTAATAATGAGAGCAGTTTATATAAAATTAACAAATTCATCGCAAATGATACGGGTACATATTTAGTGTATGAGACTGAAAAACCAGAAGTGCAGATTGAATTAGTATATAATAGTAAAGTTTATGAGGGGGAACAAGGAGGATTAGGTTCTAATGGCGATAGTTATGTCTTTGTTCTACAATATAATATAAATATGTATGAAATTACAGAGGCAAGTAAAATAGAACTAAAGGAAGAAATGGGTGAGAAAATGGAAATAGAACCAATAGAAAATATGAATCAAATAGAGTAAGAAAAAAGCTAGTAAAAGAAGTGTTAATACTTATATTTACTAGCTTTTTAGAATTAAATATATTTACTATTGTTGCCAGCTATATGTTTTTAAGTCTAAAGTAATATTGGCAGATTTGTCGGTACAGGTTATTTTTAGTGATACATAACTTCCACCATTACCAATAGGAATATGGTCAGCTTTTCTATTTACACCATCCGTATACATTCTGTATTGCTTTGTTGTATTTGTATTACTTATATATACTGTAATTATTATTTCGTGTGATTCTCCATCTGAAGCTATTGCTTTTGCTTCGAATGCCATATAATTTCCATCAAAATTATCATAATAATTATAAGTTCCTTTAAAAGTTACTGGACTTGGATCATAATACGAAAATGGTGAAATCTCCACTGCTTGTGCTTTTAGTGGAAAACAGCACATAAATAAAGATAAGATGCAAAAAAATGTTAAAATCAATATGATTGATTTTCTTTTTAGACTCATAAAAAGTCCCCCTTTCCTAATTTTTAATGTAATTATATCAAACAAAAATGCTTAAACAAGAAAAGACACAAAAAGACACAAAATATTTTGGAAAATTTGCACCCTTTTTGTAGAATCTTAATATCTAATGTATAGAAAGAAAAATGAAGAGGATATTTTATGATAAATATTTTAATCGCAGACAATGATATAAATTATGCTGTTAATTTAATGAATAAATTAAATGAAGTAAATAATGACATAAAGATTCTTAATATTTCAGATAATGAAAATGCTACACTTAATATTATAAATAATTATGATAATATAGATTTAGTGGTATTTGCACTACAGATGGATAAAACAGAAGAAAATAACTTTTTTAAAAAAATAGTAAAAAAGGACAAGTATATAAATTGCTTCATAAGACTTACAGACAAGCAAATGAAGCTTGAAAAAAACGATTATGGTTTTTGGGCAATTAGTGAAATTAAAGAAAACTTAGATAAAAGTATAATAAGTATAAATAAGTTAATAGAAGAAAGAGAAATAGATGAAAAGAATAATAAAAAATTAAAGGTCATTAAAGAGTTAGAGTATTTAGAATATGATTTATCTCTTAAAGGAACGCAATATTTAATAAGCGCTATAGAAATAATAGCAAATCATAAACTAGGCGAAGTATATAACCTTGAAAAAGATGTCTATCCAATAATAACAGATTTATATAATAGCACTGTGCATAATATAAAGAATAATGTTAATAGAGCAAATAATAGTATGTATTTGAAATGTGAAATAGAAAAGTTAAAAAGTTATTTTGGATTTAATGTAGATGAAAAGCCAAAAACAAAGGAAATAATAAATACAGTGGTGAGAAAAATATAAAAATAATTATTCAATTATAAGAAAATGAAAAAACTATGGTACCATATTTAATAATTTAAATGAAAGGAGGAGATAAATAATAAAAAGTTAAAATTAAAATTTTGAAAGGAGTATTTATTTTATGAAATTAAAAAAATAACAAAACCAGTAATAATATCTTTATTAACACTTGCAACTCTAGGTATTTCTACAAATGTGAAAGCAGCAAATAATATGGCATTTTCGGCAGGAGAGGGATATAGCGATATTGATTCTATTCCAGCAACACTATCTTGCTACTCAAGTTATGCATCTATGGGATATAATTCATATTATTCAACAACGGGAGCAACTAAAGACGTATTAGCAGGTTCCTTTAGTAATGGCACTAAAAGGTTAGAAAGTGATATTGTTTTTCTGACAGGACACGGAGATTATAACTACATACAACCTACTATTAGAGGCAGACTAGAGATTGGTAGCTACAAAGATTCGCAAACAAGAATAGGAACGGAAGATGTTAATTGGGAGAAAGTAAAATTAGCTATATTCTTAGGTTGTGAAACAGGAGAGCAAACAAATAATAATCCAGAAAACATAACCTATGATGTTTTTGAAAAAAGTAATTGGAAAACAACAACAATGGGATGGCGTCAAATAATAGGAGACAAAGATGGAAATGCTTGGATTGATTATTTTAATAGCAAATTAGAAACTGGCTCTACTATATCAGCAGCTTTAAATTATGCCAATAGCAAAAATATTTATGAAAGAAACTCAATAAAAGATTTATCTTTTTTCGGAGACCCTAATCTAGTATTGAAAAAAACTAGAAGTGTGGTTACTAATGATTTAGATGAAGACAATATAAAATATATAACAGAAGATATATCCTTTGATGGAACTAATATTGAAACAATAAACAAATTATTAAAGGATGAATTTTCAGATTTTAAATTAGAAGATTATGAAATAGATATTTTTACGAATTCTGAAGAACTCGGATTTTATACAATAGATTATACTTATAAAATAAATGATATATATACTAATTCTGGTTACACAGTAATCGTAAATAACAGAAAAGTAGTTCAAATTGCAGATAATTCTATACCAATAGACGAGAAAAAATTAGATATAAATTTTGAAAATTATGCACAAAAAGAAGATATTGCTAAAGAGATAGGAAAATCCTATACAAATAAATTTAACAATGAAAATTGCATAAATAATTATGCCTCAATTGTGCCTATCTCAATAAAAGAACAAGAGACAAGGAAATATATTGATCTAAAGAACAACAAAAAATATATACAAGTATCAACTATATACAGTTATAAAGATGAAAGTGCCACTGCGGTTAATTGCTATAAATATGAAATCTAAAAGGTGTGATGTAATATGTTTAAAAAATGTATAATTTTAATATCATTTTTACTAATAATATTAGCAACTGCTGTAACAGCATATTGGTCAGATGTATCTAATATTAGCTATAAGCGAGGAGATAATTATAGTCAAGACATAGGTGTTTCTCCTATACCTAAAACTACTTCAGATGAAGTAGCACAATTTGAAGCATACAATAAATCTTCTTGGTCTACACCAAAAGCTTGTTTAGTAAACTCAGAAAAACAAGAAAGATCAAACAAGGTTGATTTAGAAACAAACAGAGTATATACAACTAATTCTTGGGCTGAATATAATTATTACTATTATTATAAAATAATTGGAGCTTGGAATCAGTTAGGTACAGATAGAATGGATTTTAGGTATAATCCATATTAAAAATATAAATATGGGACTGAAATATTGTCCCATATTCTAATAATAAAAAGAGGTGAATATGAAAGAAAGTAAAAAAATTATTATTGCTGTTATTATATTAGTTATTCTAATGTTTATTAGTGCTTATGATAGAGTACATTATATTAGTTCTGGTATGCAAATCATCAAAGATAGCAATCGTATAGAAGATGTAAACATTGAAGCTGTTAAAGCAACTGTATTAAATTATACTGGATATGATACATTTATAAATGGAATAGGAAAAGGAGTAATTCCAATTGCAACAATTATAAGTCCACTCATTCTTGGATATTTGTTTGCTGGTAAGTTTGCTTATGAATTAAAAACAGGATATGGGAATATGGTCATCACTAGGCAAAAGTTCAAACAATATTTTATAAATATTGTTAAGAAAACGTTTATAAAATCTTTTTTAGTTATATTTTTTTCAGAGACTATTTTCTTAATAATATGTTTATTGATATTTGGATGGAGGGCACCAACTGAATTACATATACAAGTATTTGATTCAATCAGTTGGATGTTTTATAAAACACCTTTTTTATATTGTTTAATACATATCTTTAAACAATCTCTATATTTGTCAATAATAACAATAATAGGAATGACTTTTACAGTATTTACAAAAAACAAATTTATTATTGCATTATCTCCATTTATAATCTATTTGCTTATAAACATAATATGTCCAATACTTGATATGGTAATTGATGCATCACCATTAAAAATGATTTATCCAGATTATTTAATTTTATCATTTATGACTGGAACATATTTTATGGATAATCCTGTAATACATAATATTGGTGGTTTTGCAATTTATATAAGTATTGCAGTTGCTTTATTGTTGTTTATGTATAAAAAGTATAATAAAAATTATTTAAGATAAGGAATTTTATGAATTATATTGTAATGTTACTAAGAAAAAATAAGAATATAATTCCTATTATAGGAATGTATATATCATTATATATCGTTTTAATATTCTATATGTTAAATATAGATAGTAATAATATATATTACATACTCACACTTGATAAATATATTTTTTATATTTTTCATGGCTTTTTCTTTATATTGACAAACTATACAATTATAAATAATGCATTGAAAAAAGAAGCAGTTGTCAGAATTGGAAGAAATAATTGTGCTTTTATTTTATTAAATACAGGAATTTTTTATTCAGTATTTTTTTCTTTAATATCAAATTCTATACTGTTATTTATACTTAATATAGAGGGGATACAAATTGAGTTAACGAAAGCATTATATACAATATTATATATGACATTATATTGTACTTTATTATACTCTATAATTACAATTATATATATAAAAAAACAAATTGTTAGTATTATTATAGCAAATATAATCAATATATTACCAATTATAGTTAATATAGTTTTTTCGAATTTGTTAATATATAAATTCATAAATATTGATATTTATTATAGTAATATTTATTCATCATTCATAGTAATATCAATTTTGATAATAATAAATTCTACAGTATCTTATATAGAATTTAGAAAATGTGATTATATAATATAAAAAAGGAGTATAGCAATGAATATATTATTTCAAATTAAACAATTAACAAAAAAAAGTGTATATTTTTTTGTGCCTATACAAATATTCTTATGCATTGTAACTCTTTGTCTCTCTGCCAATACTCAAAATGAGTCAATAATGACTGATGTTCTTTTTATAAGGGCTGATGGAATAATAGAAATAATGTTAGGAATTATGCATTTTATATCACTAGTATTCTCTTTATATATAGTTATAGGAGAAGAGCTTAGTCCATTTGCAAATTTTATATTTGTAAAGACTAAGAAGATATACTTTTTAATAAGAAAAAATTTCGTTTTATTTTTATATAGCATAATGGTTAGCATATATTTAAGTTTAGAATATATTTTTATTAAAAAATTCGTGATTAACTTTGATTTAAGTACTAGTTTTTTTATAACTTATATAGTATATTTATATATAATATATTTAATGACTTATATGACTGCTTTTATGTTCAACTCTAATCAAATATCTATTATTGTTTTAATACTAATATTAGCATTGATAATAATATATAATATAAATATCTTTAATATTATTGATTATTTAATTAACAAACCAATAGTATTAGTATTTATTATTGTTATATTAAATTTGTTCATTATAATATTTATGAATATGTATAATAAACCATTGAAAAAAGGAAGTGATTAAAATGATTGAATTGAAAGAAGTCAACAAAGTAATAGGAAAAAAGAAAATATTAACTAATATAAATTTAAAGCTGGAAAAAGGAAAAATTTATGGACTTGTAGGAAATAATGGAAGTGGAAAAACTATGCTGTTACGCTTGATTTGTGATTTAATTAAACCATCAAGTGGACAAGTTATTAAAGATAAAAATACAACATTTGGTGTAATAATTGAAAATCCAGGCTTCATCTATGAAGAAACAGCTTTATTTAATTTAAAATATTTAGCATCTATAAATAATAAAATAAAATTAGATAGAATAATGGAAGTACTTAAGTTTTTTGGCTTAGATAAAGATGCAAAAGTTAAAGTGAGAAAGTATTCTTTAGGAATGCAACAAAAATTAGGATTGGCTCAAGCAATAATGGAATATCCAGATGTTTTATTATTAGATGAACCTTTTAATGCGTTAGATGACGAAAGTTATATTGAAGCCAAAAATGTACTATTAGAAATGAAAAACAATTTTAATACGACAATAGTTATTGCTACACACGATAAGTGCAGTTATGACATATTTGATTATAAACTAAGAATAAAAGATGGAAAATTACAATGAAAAGGAGCAATATTATGAAAAAAATAATAATTGGAGCTTTAATATTTATAATGACTATAATAATTATAGTATTATCAGTTTTACTTGTACATTATAAAAATCTATATAAAGAAGCGAGTGAACCAGTGTTCGGGTATTATATAAACAAAGAATTACAAATTACTAATCTTGATTTAATAAATCACAATAGCATATATGAATATTTTTTCATAGGTGAATATAATTATGAAGAAACAATCAGACGTATAAAAATTTTACAAGCAGAAAGAGGCTCAAGTATAGTTGATGTCAATATCATTCTAAATGATGTTGAATATGGTTCAAATAAATTAGACAACTATAAAACTATAGAAAATATAATACAAAAAAATAAGGGAAATTATTTTATAAATGTTGATTATGACGAAGAGAGTGGCTTTATAAATTTAGTAAGAATAACAAGTATATAATATAAAATGAATAAGGTGAGAAATATGAAAAAAATAATAATTAGAACTTTAATAATTATAATGGTTATAACAATTATAATACTAACTGTGTTTTTAA
>CALXPW010000036.1 GCA_944390365.1 uncultured Clostridia bacterium
GGTCAGGCTGGTCTAATAAGCTATTTCAGTCTGATTTTTTACAGCCTAACCATCGATAACATACTAAACATAGTAATCCTAATAATATTAGCAACAATAACAATAAATTTTGCATTTGGAGAGGAAGGATTAATAGCAAGAGCAGAGCAGGCAAAGAATTTAACAGAGCAGGCAACAAGGAATGAGCAAGATAGTTTAAATAGCTTAATGGAGAAGTTTAATGAAATAATATCTGGAAATGGAGAAGGTGGAACAACACCGGAGGAGCCAGAAAAAAGTGAAGTAGAAATAGCGAAAGAAAATGGAGAGCCATTTGACGAAAAAACAACAATAGAGGATGAACATAAGAATAAAATAACAGTACCAGAGGGATTTAAAATAGCAGAGGACTCAGGAGATACAGTGCAAGAAGGAATTGTAATAGAAGATGCATTTTCAGAAGATGAAAATGTAAGAGGAAGCCAGTATGTGTGGATACCAGTGGGTACATTTATAAAAGATGATAAAACAGAAAGTAATGAAATTGTATTAGGAAGATATACATTTGCAAATGATGTAAATGGAACACCAACATTGCAGCAAGCTGCATATACAACAGATAGTCCAGAAAATTATAAAACACCAAAAGTAATAGAGAGATATTATAGCGAACTAGCAACATATCGAGAAGGAGTAGCAAGTTCAGGAGCAGATGGACTAAATGCAACAGCATATAATTTAGAGGCGTGGGTAAATAGTGTAAAAGAAAATGGAGGCTATTATATAGGAAGATATGAGGCAAGTTATGCAAGTGGAAGTAGTACAGAGAATTATAAAGCAGCATCAAAAGAATCTAAAGGATTTTCAGAAGACAATATGTCGTATATACCAGGAACATTGTGGAATTATATTACACAGTTAGATGCCTCAAAAGTAGCAATAAATACTTATAAAGATAGTACTAATGGTATAAAAAGTGATTTAATGAATAGTTATGCATGGGATACAGCAATAGTGTATATACAAGAGGCTGGAAATAAAAATTATGCTAATAAAACAAGTGTGAATAGTGCTTTGTCAAATACAGGAACAAATAATGATGAAGTATGTAAAATAAATGATATAGCTTCAAATTGTTTGGAATGGACAACAGAATACTCTAGTAACGCTAATAGCTACAATGCTTTCCCTTGCGTGGCTAGGGGAGGTAATTGCTACGACAGTTACTTTTACACGGCTGATCGTAACAACGGCTGTGCGACCGACAGCAGCACCGACGTTTCTTTCCGCCTCAGCTTGTATATAGAGTAGGACTGAAAGCTGATAAAAAAATAGAGCAATTGAATAAGAAATTGTACTAGAAAAAATAGGTTGGAAAGCAGGTAAATATGTATCAATAAGCTATGTATTAGTAGGCACTGGTTGCAGAAAATATGTAGCTTATGCTTTTATTATAATATATATGATTTTAAATTTTGTAATGAAGAAAGAGGATAAAAATGAATATAGTAATAATGTATGGCAAGATTGTATCAAACATAGAGTTTAAATTTATATATAACAAATATACTAAGGATTGGGGAATGGAACATAAAGCATCAATAGTAAAATGTAAAATTGAATTAGCAAATGGGAGTATAATAGAAGTATATGGTTATGATGAAATAGCAGATTTTATGTATAGAAATTTAAAAAATGATGCAAATATATGCATACAAGGGAGACTAGATAGCAATGGGAAAGTAGAAATTGATGATTCAAAATTACTTGCAAACCATCCACAATTATGATAACATATACGAAAAAGAAGGAGGTAATGAAAATGAAAGAAAGAAATACTGTGTTTTATAAATGTCCAATATGTGGAAATATAATAGGACTAATAGATGGAGATATTAAGCATATGAGATGTTGTGGCAAAGAAATGGAACTATTAGTAGCAAATAGCCAAGATGCAGCAACAGAAAAACATGTGCCAGTATATGAAAAAGATGGAGACGAAATAATAGTAAGAGTAGGAGAAGTAGAACATCCTATGGTAGAAGACCATTATATAATGTGGATTGCACAAGTAAGTGATAACCAAACAACAAGAATAAGACTTCATCCAAATCAAAAACCAGAAGTTAGATTTAAATATATTCCAGAATCTACAATATATGCATACTGCAATAAGCATGGATTATGGAAGACAGAAGTAGAGTAAAACAATATATTTAATTAAAAAAAGAAGTATAGCCTCTAAAAAAAAGTATGAAAATATGGAATGGAAAGTGATTTGAATATAGAAATTCTTAGAAAATTTTGGTAGGGAATCTCAAACACTTTTGAGGGCGCTACAAAAATTTCTCATAGAATTTCTATGAAAATCAGCTTGACCGACATATTTGAAATACTTTTTTTTAGAGGCTATACTTCTTTTTGGGTGAGACATAACATTTTTAAATATTTTTCCAAAAACTATTGACAATTGAACGAACACTCAACTATAATATAGTAAAACAGTTGAACAAATATTCAATTAAAATAATATAAAGAATAAACTCATAGAACAGGAGGAAAAATGATGTCAAAAAATGAATTTATATGTGATTGCAACATTATTCATCAAGATGTAGTAGACAAAGCTTTAAAACAGATGCCAGATGAAGACTCATTTAATAAAATAGCAGAATTCTTTAAAATATTAGGTGACACAACAAGAACTAAAATACTATTTGCATTGGATGAAAACGAAATGTGTGTATGTGATATAGCGAATGTATTAGGAATGAGTAAATCATCAATATCACATCAATTAGGAACTTTAAGAAGAATGGGGATAGTAAAGTGTAGAAGACAAGGTAAGGAAGTGTACTATATGCTTGATGATGAACACGTAAAATATGTATTTGAAATAGCAATGGAGCATATAGAGCATAAAAAATAATGTACCAAATGGGATAAAACCATTGATGCACAAATAAAAAAATGAGCATTTAATATTTGCTCAGATGGAGGTTGATTTTATGAAATGTAAGTTAAAAATAAAAGGATTAGATTGTGCAAACTGTGCAAATGAATTAGAAAGAGAAATTCAAAAGTTAGATGAAGTAGAGAATGCTACTATTAGCTTTATAACAGAGCGATTAGAATTAGAATTGGGAGACAATAATAAAGAAGAAGTGCTAAAAAAGGTAAAGAAAGTAATAAAAAAAGAAGAACCAGATGTAACTATTGAAGAAATATAAATTGTAATTATTAGATAAGGACGGTGGAAAAGCAAAATTTAAATTTGCAAATTAACCCCGTTTCTAATTGCTGATTTGAGAGGGGAAGAATTATGAAGAAAAAAGGAATAAAAATAATAATTGCTCTTATACTTTTTATATTTGCAATGGCAGTTAAATTTGAAAATGTATGGATAAATAACGGCATATTTATTCTAAGCTATATTATTGTGGGCTTTGAAATTCTAAGAAAAGCAGTAAGAAATATTTTTAGAGGTAAGGTGTTTGATGAGAACTTTTTAATGGCTATTGCTACTATTGGAGCTTTTGCAATAGGTGAATTTCCAGAAGCTGTAGCAGTTATGCTATTTTACCAAATAGGAGAGTTATTCCAAAGCTATGCAGTAGATAAATCAAGAAAGTCTATAGCAAGTTTAATGGATATAAGGCCAGACTATGCAAATGCATATAGAAATGGAAATTTAGAAAAAGTTGACCCAGATGAAGTGCAAATAGGAGAGACTATTGTAATAAAACCTGGGGAAAAAGTACCACTAGATGGACGCATAATTGAAGGAAATACAACAATAGATACAAAAGCACTAACTGGAGAAGCTTTGCCAAGAGAAGTAGGTAAAGGAGAAGATATACTTAGTGGTTGCATCAATTTGAATGGTACAATAAAAGTAGAGGTAACGAAAAAGTTTGGAGAGTCTACTGTAAGTAAAATACTGGACCTAGTTGAAAATGCTAGTAGCAAAAAATCTAGATCAGAGAATTTTATAACAAAATTTGCTAGATACTATACACCAGCAGTTGTAATTATAGCAGTTGTACTCGCTATTGTTCCACCACTCATTGTAGAAGGAGCAAGTTTTCAAGATTGGCTATATAGAGCATTGTCGTTCTTAGTTGTTTCATGCCCATGTGCATTGGTAATATCAATACCTTTAAGCTTCTTTGGAGGAATTGGAGGAGCATCTAAAATGGGAATATTAGTCAAAGGAAGCAATTATTTAGAAGCTCTAGCCAACACAGAAATAGCAGTTTTTGATAAAACAGGAACTTTAACAGAAGGTGTGTTTGAAGTACAAAAAGTGGAAGTGGCTAAAAACGATAACCAAAATGAAACAAAAGGCTTTGTACAGAATAATACAGAAGCAAGTATAAGTTTGAATAATGAAATGGAAAGTGCTAGAACATATACTTCTAAAATTACACAAGAAGAACTACTAAAAATAGCAGCATATGCAGAAAATTATTCAAATCATCCAATTTCTAAATCTGTAAAAAAAGCGTATGGAAAGGAAATTGACGAAAAGCAAATAATAAATTCTCAAGAATTAGCTGGACGTGGAATTGAAGCAAAAATAGGGGAACAAAATGTACTAGTAGGAAACGAAAAGTTAATGAACGAAAAAGAAATAGAATATACACAATGCAACGATATCGGCACAGTTTTATATGTTGCAATAGATGGAAAATATGCAGGATATATTTTAATTGCAGATAAGATAAAAGACGACGCAAAAAATACAATAGATGAATTAAAAAAGAATAATATTAAACAAACTGTAATGCTTACAGGAGACAGAAAAGAAGTAGGAGAAGCAGTAGCAAAAGAAATTGGCATAGATACAGTATATACTGAATTATTGCCAGATGGAAAAGTAGCAAAAGTAGAGGAACTTTTAAAAACAAAATCAGAAAAAGGAAAACTTGCCTTTGTTGGAGATGGCATAAATGATGCACCTGTACTTGCTTTAGCAGATATAGGAATTGCAATGGGAGGACTTGGTGCCGACAGTGCTATAGAGGCAGCAGATGTAGTAATAATGACAGATGAGCCATCAAAAATAATAAAAGCAATACAATTATCAAAAAAGACGATGAAAATTGTAAAAGAAAATATTGTATTTGCTATAGCAATAAAAATAGCAGTTTTAATATTATCTGTGCTCGGAATTTCCTCAATGTGGCAAGCAGTATTTGCAGATGTGGGAGTGTCTATTATTGCAATACTAAATGCTCTAAGAGTACTAAGAGTAAAAAAGCCATTGCGAAACCATTAAAAAAAGTGTATAATACTTCCCAATGTTATTTACAATTGGGGACGGGCTAAAATTGTAAAAAACGAATGCCCCTTCCCAAGTCAGCACAAAAACGAAAGGAATTTATATGGAAAAAGTAGAACAAGCAACAAAACCAAAAAAAAGACTTAAACTATTTGGATATACTATATGGAGAATTTTAGCTTATTTTATTATTTATAGTGTATTGGGCTATATAATAGAAACAATTTTTGGAATTATAACCAAAGGAACTTGGGAAAGTAGACAGAGCTTTTTGTATGGCCCGTTTTGCGGTATTTATGGCTTAGGGGCTGTAATTATGATATTATCACTTCAATATTTTAATCAGAATAATAATAGGCTATTTTGGGGAGGTTTTCTTGTTGGCTCTATTATAGAATATGTGGTAAGTTGGATAGGAGAAATACTGCTAAATGTAAAATGGTGGGATTATTCCAATATGCCACTTAACTTAAATGGAAGAATTTGTGTGTTCTTTTCAATATTTTGGGGACTGTTAGCAATATACCTAATGTCATACATAAATCCAAGAGTGGATAGACTAATAAATTGGATAAAATCTAAAATTTCAATAAATAAATTAAAAGTTATAACGTTAGGTGTTACTATATTCTTATTTATAGATTGTGTAGTTACAGGATATGCGTTAAAGTTTTTTATAATAAGAAAAGTGCATGATAATAATATTCAAATAGTAAATAAAGACCAATTAGACATAGCATATAACGAAATTTATAGCAATGAAAAGCTAGTGGATTTTATTGAAAAATTTTGGAATGATAGAAAAATGATTAGAACTTTCCCGAATTTGAAAATTAAAGATAAAGATGGTAATCTTATATACTTTGCCGATTATGTAGGAGATATTCAACCATATTATTATAAATTTAATTTTAATTTGAGAAGAAATAAAGACGAAATATTTAACGAATAAAATGTCTAAATTTGTATAAATCTAGATAACACAACGTTTCACTCTTTCATATTATAGAAGAAGGAGTGAATGGGTGTCTTAAAATATGAACTCGAAATACAAAAAAACAGCTAGATAAGAGTTGGAAAATCCGTACCACATAAAACAATGGACAAATTTGTTTTATGTGGTATAATATTAACATAAAAAACTAGTAAAAAAGGAAATGAATATGTTAGTAGAAAAGAATAAAGAATATAAAGTAAATATAATAGACAATGGTTATGAAGGTGAAGGAATAGCAAAAATAGAAGATTTTACTATTTTTATAAAAGGAGCAATAAAAGGAGAAACTTGCAAAATAGTAATAACAAAAGTTAATAAATCTTTTGCCTTTGGAAAGCTATTAGAAGTAATACAAGCTTCAGAAAGCAGAACAGAGCCGGACTGCGCCACATATAAAAGATGTGGAGGATGTAGTTTAAGACATATAAAATATGAGGAAACACTAAAAATAAAAAAAGATATGGTACAAAACCTAATAAATAAAGGACTAGAAAATAAAATAACTGTGAATGATGTAATAGGTATGGAGACACCATATAATTATAGAAATAAATTGCAATATCCAGTAGGAGCAAACAAAGAAGGTAAACCTGTAATGGGGGTATTTGCCAATAGAACGCACGAAATTATACCAATACAAGAATGCTTAATACAAAACAAAGAAGCAGAAAAAGTAGCGAAAGAAATCTTCAATTTTATAAAAGAAAATCATATATCAATATATAATGAAGCTACAAGAAAAGGAGCAATTAGGCACATTATTGTAAAAATAGGAGTTAGAACAAACGAAATAATGTGCATAATAGTTACAAACGAGGAAAATATAAAATGCGAAACAGAGCTAGTAAAACACATCACACAAAAATACGAAAATGTAAAAACAATTATAAAGAACATAAACGATAAAAACACAAATGTAATATTAGGAGAAAAAGACGTTATTCTTTATGGAGACGGATTTATATATGATAAATTAGGAAAATATACATTTAAAATATCAGCAAAATCATTCTACCAAACCAACCCTATTCAAACTGAGGTGTTATACCAAAAGGCAATAGATTATGCTAAACTGGACAAAAATGATATACTTTGTGACTTGTACTGTGGGATAGGAACAATAGGAATATTTGCATCAAACAAAGTAAAGAAAGTGTATGGTATAGAAATTGTAGAGGAGGCAGTAGAAACAGCAAAAGAAAATGCTAAAATAAACAATGTAGATAACATAGAATTCATAGCAGGAGATGTAGAAAAGGCATTTAAGGAATTAGTAGAAGAGAAAAATGTTAAACCTACAGCGATTATAGTAGACCCACCAAGAAGAGGATTAGATGAAACAACTATAAATAAAATATTAGAGCTAGGAGTAGAAAAGCTAGTTTATGTAAGTTGCAACCCAGCAACTATGGTAAGAGATATAAGAATGATGGAAGCAAATTATGAAGTAAAAGAGATTCAGCCAGTAGATATGTTCCCATTCACGAGCCATGTGGAAGTCTGTGCATTGCTAGAGTTAAAGAAATGCCAGTCATCTTAGAGTTTACTAGTTTTCAAGATACGATAATGTTTCATAAAAGAGGTAGATTTGGACTAGAAAAAATACAAAATTCTGAAATTAATGTTAAGATTGTTTTAGATATGGAGTGAGGAAACATATAAAACGAATTTAAAAAAAAGATATAATAGTTGCTGTGAGCGAATTACAGAGATTATATATCTATGCTAGGTACTCCATATGATATGGTTGTATGTTGATGAACATATGAATTTATTAAAATAAAATTTTAAAGTTAAAGAGAATCCTAAGTAAAGTGCCTTATAATAGGTGCTTTATTTTTGCTTAAAAATCTAATATATTTAATACCAATTTTGCTGAATTTGTTGAGAAAAATGTAAATTTGTGATATAGTGTGGCTAGAGAGTTAGGAGTGTAAGAATATGAAAATAGGAATAGATATAGATGGAGTAATATTAGACTATGAAAGAGTATTAAAAACATATGGAGATTTATATGATTTTATAGAACTTAAAAAAGGTGGAATTATTAATAGAAATGAGCATTATTTACGAAATAGATATGACTGGACTGATGAAGAAAGAATGAATTTTGTTAATAAATATTTTTTGAAATTATCTAAGCAAACACCACTAATACCAGGAGCAAAAGATGTCATTAATATGTTACAAAAAGAAGGAAATGAACTTATTGTAATATCAGCAAGAGGTGGAATGGTAGAAGAAATGAAAGATGTTGCAATAGAAAAGTTTAAGGAAGAAGGAATGTCGTTTAATAAATGTTATTGGAAACAAGATGATAAATTAGAAATCGCACAAAAAGAAAATATAGATTTTATGGTAGATGACTCATATGATGTTTGTAAAAAATTATCAGAGAATCGAATAAAAACAATATATTTTAGAGATAAAGAAATGAAAAAACTAGAACAGAATGAATATTTAAAAGAAGTAAGCAATTGGGGAGAAATATATAGAATTATAAAGGGGATGGAAGAAAATTGAAAATATTAATGGGAACAAAAAATCCAGGAAAAATAGAAGGAGCAAAACAGGCTTTTGAAAAATATTTTGACAATGTTGAAATAGAAGGAATTTCAGTAGATTCTGAAGTAGGAAATCAACCATTTAATGAAGAAATATTACAAGGTGCTAAAAATAGAGTGAAAAACTTAAAAAAATATGCAAAGGAAAATAAACTAGACATAGACTTTTATGTATCAAGTGAAGCAGGAATTACAAATTCATTAGGGGAATGGATTGATATCAATTGTGTTATAATAGAAAATTCAAAAGGATTTCAAAGTATAGGAACAAGTCAAGGATTTCCAATACCTGAAAAATACATAGAAGAAATAAAACAAACAGAACTAGGAAAAGTTATGGACAAAATATTTAGTGGAAAAGATTTAGGAAAAGGAAAAGGTGGAATAAGTTATTTAACAAAAAATGAAGTTTCACGAATTGATTTAACAAGAAATGCGTTTGTTATGGCATTAACTAAGCATATAAATGGAGATGTATGGAGGTAAGGTAAAGTGGGCAAAGTCTTAAAAGTAAGAGAAGTAGGAGAACCTATCCTTGAAAAACAATGCGATGAAGTTAATATAAAAAATATTAATGAAGATATTATAGACATTATAGAAGATTTAAAATCAACACTAGAGTATGGAACAGGATTAGGAATTGCGGCACCTCAAATAGGTGTGGATAAAAGAATTATTGTAGTAGGAGCTAAAAAAGAAAATATAAAATATAATGATGCAGAAGAAATACCAATAACAGCAATGATTAACCCAACTTGGAAGAAACTAACAGAAGATACAGATGTACAATATGAAGGCTGTATGAGTATTCCTAGTATAAGAGGAAAAGTAGAAAGATATAAGAATATAGAATTGACTTATTATAATGAAAATGGAGAGAAAATAGTAAAAAAATTAAATGGATTTTTTGCAAGATTAGTGCAACACGAATGTGACCATTTAGATGGAATAGTATTTTTAGAAAAAGTAAAAGGACCTAATGGATTTGCAACTAAAGAAAATATTGATAAATATAATTTGAGGGAAGTTAACTGACTTTTATAGAAAGACGGATTAAAATAAATCAAATATGCTTAGTCTGTAATATATAAGTATTGATATAAATAATAAGATTGGAGATAGCTATAATGTTAGATAAAATAATTAAAAGTTGCAAATATGTTACTAATAACTCAAAATCAGTTAAAATAAATGAAACAAATCTAGATAAATTTATAGGAAAAATTAAGAAAATAGAAACTGAACATTGGTTAGCCTTTTCTCCATATAATTTATTAGATTTACCAACAGAGACAATAATAAACTTTTTGTTAGTATATGAAGCGATAGATTTTTCATTTTGGGGAAATCCTAAATGGACAATAGATACAGATAATGGAAAAGAAGATGGAAGTATTGCATTGTTATATGCAATATTAAAGTATGTAAAAGAAAGAAATACTACTGACTTTTCTAATATAACTAAAGATGAATTTAAAGAGATATTAAAAGGAAATATAGAGATTCCATTATTTGAAGAAAGATATAATATTATAAGAAATGTCAGTGATATAGTTAATGAAAAAATGAATGGAAATTTTTATACATTCATAAAAGGTGTTAATATTGATACAGAATTATTTGAAATTATTGTAAAATATTTTCCTAATTTTAAAGATGAAAGAATGTATAACGATAAAAAAATTTATTTTTATAAGTTAGCACAATTATTAACGTCAGATATTTTACATATAAGAGAACTAAAAGAAAATATAAAAGTAGATTATTCTCATTTAGTAGGGTGTAGCGATTATAAAATTCCCCAAGTAATGAGAGGATTAGGAATATTAGAATACAGTGATAAACTATCTAATATTATAGATAACAAAAAAGAGATAGAAGTAAATTCAGAATATGAAGTAGAAATAAGAGCTAATATGCTTGTAGCAATTGACTTAATAAAAAAGAAATTAGAAAATAGAGTATGCGCAATTGATATTAATGATTATATTTGGAGTCAAGGAAGAAATAAAACTATAGAGTTAAAGCCATATCATTTGACTAGAAATATAAATTATTAATGAAAGTAGCAAATGGTAAATATATAGATTTGTCAGAAATAAACGGAAAACTAAGTTTGTGGGAATATGATTATAATGCTAATGGGGAGTGAAAGGTATGTCAGTTGAAAGAAGTAATAAATTGTATAGTCAATTAGATTTATGGAATAAGTTAAATGAAGAAAACACCTTGCAAGAAGTACAACAATATATAAAACATGTAATAGAAATAAGAGGTTTTTCAAATCAAGAAATAGAAAAAACAATGTTATTACTATTAGAAGAAGTTGGAGAACTTGCAAAATCAATAAGAAAAAATGCTACAGATATGGGAATTGATAAAAATAAAGCTAACCATTATGATACAGTAGAAAGTGAAGTAGCAGATGTTTTTATTGTGTTATGTAGTGTATGCAATAAACTAGATATTGACTTATATAAAGCTTTAAAAGAAAAAGAGCAAGAAAATATAAATAGGATTTGGAAAAAAGAATAATAGAGGAGAGATAAGATATGATACTTTCAACATTATGTTATATAGAAAGAGATAATAAATATTTAATGTTGCATAGGACAAAAAAGAAAAATGATATAAATAAAGACAAATGGTTAGGAATAGGTGGAAAATTTGAAGAAGGTGAAAGCCCTGAAGAATGCATCGTAAGAGAAGTAATGGAAGAAACAGGTTTGAAACTAAATTCATACCAATTAAGAACTATTGTAACTTATGTATCAACAAATTGGGAAACAGAATATATGTATGTGTTTACTTCAAATGATTTTTCAGGAAACCTAATAGAATGTAACGAAGGAGATTTACAATGGATTGATAAAAAAGAAGTTACAAAGTTAAATACTTGGGAAGGTGACAAAATTTTTGTGGAGAAATTACAAAATGATAGTAGATTCTTTACAGTAAAATTTGAATATGATGGAGACAAGTTAATTAAATATAACATAAAAGAATACTAATAAATAATTTTATGAGGTGATATAGATGATAGATTTACATATGCACACTATATATTCAGATGGAGACAAAACGGTAGAAGAAGTATTAAAAATGTG
>CALXPW010000037.1 GCA_944390365.1 uncultured Clostridia bacterium
GATGGTTAGCCAGAATGAAAATAGTGGTAAAAAGGAAATTTTTTTATTGGCTAACCATCAGTAATTTCCTATACATAATGGCAATTCCGATTGGGTTATTGCTAAGCTTTGGAATAGATTATTTGTTAGTAAATATTTTTGATGGTTTGTTTAAAACGATACAAAGTAGTCTTTTAGATAATTCTTTGTTAACGAACAAAATTGTTGACTTACATTTAATATTCTCATGGAAGACCTTATTATTATCTATAGTGCTAGTTGTTATAATAGTTTTACTTTCTATACTAGTACCAACTATAAATGTAAGTAAGACTACAATAATGGACATGATTAGAAAAAATAAATATACAAAAATAGGAAAAAAGACAATTAAAACACCAAAAATTATTGCAGCTACATTTAAAATTGAAGGAGAATTGGCATATAAAAATATAAGAAGAAGCCATTCAAAATTTATTACGATGATAATTTCGCTGACAATAACCATTATACTATTTATTAGTATTAACGGATATCTTTCAAATCTAAATTTTTATAATAATTTAGATGTAGCAGATTATAATTATAGATATTCTGTTTTTAGCCCCTCAAATGAAAGAGATTATACAGAAGATATTTTAGACATGTTAAATCAATTTGAATTAATAGATAATGTATATGCATATAATATGTTAAATATAATGTATATATATCCAGAGGAAAAAGATATAAATGATTCTTTAAAAAATGCTATGTCAAAATGGGATGAATTATATTTAAAATATTATGGTAACTCAGATGGTACAATAAGAGAAAATGCGTTGATGTGGGCAAGGATAATGATGCTAGACGATAAAACATATCAGGAGTATTTACAAAGCATAGGAGATTCTATAACATTAGAAAAAAATGAGTGTATTTTAGTAAATTATACAGATGTAAAAACAAAATATTTTAATGGATTATATTTAACTAATTATAAGCCCGGAGATACTATAACAATAACTGATGAGGATATTAGTTTTAAAGATGAAGAAGAGATACTTGAAGAAATGGATAATATGATGGGTTGGACTGACATTGAAATGCCACAAAAGATTGAGCTTAATCTAAAAATAAAAGAAGTTACAAATGTTATTCCTAAAGGGGCAAATAATAGCATATATAATCAAATAGTATATTTAGTCGTTAACGAAGAGACTTTTAACGATTTATGGTACAAGATTTTTAACAATAAAAACGAGGGCTCATTACTATACAATATACAAACATCTGATCCGGCAAAAATGGACGAAACTGTGGCACAATTAAACCAAAAATATGAAGGAGAATTTAGAATAAATGCTACAAATTTTGAGGCAGAAAAGCAAGCCAATGAAAATGAAGTGCTAATCAAGAGTATATTGCTATATAGTTTTTTCGAACTTATAAGCATACTAAGTGTTATAAATATATTTAATATAATTACATCAAACATTAGATTACGACGAAATGAATTTGCAGAGTTAAAGGCAATAGGAATGTCACAAAAACAAATAAATAGAATGCTAAGGTTAGAAGGTATATTTTATGGTACGACATCTATTGTTTTAGGACTTGTAATAAGTATAATAATTTTATATGTTTTGTACATAAATATGCTAGACACAGAAATATATGGATTTACAATTTCTGTTCCTCTAATATTAATAACAATAATATTAACATATTTAGTAATATTTATTAGCATCAAATTTGCTAAAAGAAAAATGAAAAAAGAAAACATCTCCGAAGTTATAAGAGAAAATGTAGACTAAAGTAAAATATATCAAGATAGCAAAAATAGCAAGATTTTCTTGCTATTTTTTGCGTATTATAGTAAAATTGTAGTGGTGTTGACTAAAACTAACACAGTATTAAAAAAGTAATTATAATACATTGAGTATAATAATAATATTTGTAGAATGCAAAAAAAACGTGGACAAAAAGTAGTAGTCCCTTTTGTCCACACTAAAAGTGGAGGTGCAAAATGAGTAAACCAATAGTGGCCTTAATAGGAAGACCAAATGTAGGCAAATCAACATTTTTTAATTATATAGTAGGAAAAAGAATATCAATAGTAGAAGATACTCCGGGAGTTACTCGTGATAGAGTTTATGCAGAAGCAAATTGGAGAGGCAGAAATTTTACCGTCGTAGATACAGGTGGAATTGAGCCAAAATCTGATGATGTAATTCTTTCTCAGATGAGGGAGCAAGCTAATCTTGCAATTCAAATGGCTGATGTAATTGTATTTGTTACTGATATTAAGCAAGGTGTTACAGCAGCAGATAGTGATATTGCTCTAATGCTTAGAAAGTCTAAAAAGCCAATTATACTAGTGTGCAACAAAGCTGATAATTACGGAAAGGTATCTGATGATATATATGAATTCTACAATCTAGGACTAGGTGACCCATACAGAGTTTCTGCTGCAAATGCAATAGGTATTGGTGATGTGCTAGATGCCATATACGAAAAACTACCTCCCGAAGATGAAGCTGAAAGCGAAGATGATGTAATAAAAGTTGCAATAATAGGAAAGCCAAATGTTGGTAAATCTTCTTTAGTAAATAAGATATTAGGAGAAAATAGAGTTATAGTAAGTAACATTGCAGGTACAACAAGAGATGCAATAGATTCAGAATTTGAAAATGAATTTGGAAAATATGTATTTATAGATACAGCAGGAATTAGAAAGAAAAGTAAAGTATCTGAGAACCTAGAAAAGTACAGTGTAATGAGAAGCTTGCTTGCAGTAGAAAGAGCAGATGTGTGCTTACTTATGATAGATGCAAATGAAGGCGTTACAGAGCAAGATACAAAAATCGCTGGAGAGGCACACGAAGCAGGCAAAGGAATAATTATTGTGGTAAATAAATGGGATGAGTACGAGAAGCAAAATGGCACTTTAGAGCAGTATAAAAAAGATGTTTATGATAAACTATCATATTTATCTTATGCTCCAATTCTATTTATATCTGCCAAAACAGGACAAAGAGTAAACAAATTGTTCGAACTTATAAATAGTGTGGCAAGCCAAAATTCATTAAGAGTTTCTACATCTACTTTAAATCAAGTGTTAAACGAAGCAATAGCAGTTGTTCAGCCACCAACAGACAAAGGAAAGAGACTTAGAATATTCTATATGACCCAAGCAAGTACAAAACCACCAACATTTGTGGTATTTGTAAATGATAAAGATTTATTCCACTTTTCGTACGAAAGATATTTGGTAAATCAAATAAGAAAAGAATTTGGGCTTGTAGGAACACCAGTTAGAATGATAGTTAGAGAAAAAAGTGAGAAAGATGTGTAAAGCTCTATTTATATTAATTTTTTAATAATTATAATCCTAATAGACCCCTTTAGAAAAAAGTATTTCAAATATGTCGGTCAAGCTGATTTTCGTAGAAATTCTATGAGAAATTTTGGTAGCACCCTCAAAAGGGTTTGAGATTCCCTACCAAAATTTTCTTAGAATTTCTATACTCAAACCACTTTCCATTCCATATTTTCATACTTTTTTCTAAAGGGTCTATTGGGAAATATTGCAGTATAAAAATTTAGTTAAAATTTTTTTCAAAAAACTATTCCCAAAATAGATTTAAAAAGATATAATGATTATGAAATAAAAAGTAGTAGAAAAAGAAGGGAAGAAAAATTATGGTAGAATGTGCAATAGTAGCAATTATTGCCTATTTAATAGGTAGTATCAATTTTTCAGTAATACTTAGCAAAAAAATGGCAGGATTTGATGTAAGAGACAAAGGAAGTGGAAATGCAGGAACAACAAATATGTTAAGGTCTGTTGGAAAAAAAGCTGCAGCAATAACTTTAGTTTGTGACATACTAAAAGGAGTAGTTGCAATACTTTTAGCAATGCTTATGAATAAAATTTCTCCTAATTCAAATGGAGCATTGTTAGTACAAATAGCAGGTGTAGCAGTAATTCTTGGACACACATTTCCAATATTCTTTAAATTTAAAGGAGGAAAAGGTGTAGCAACATCACTTGGAGTACTTATAATGTCAAACTGGCAAATTGGACTAATTTGTTTAGTGTTTGCGCTTATCCTAATAATATTAACACAAATGGTGTCGGTTGGATCAATAGCAGCAGCAATACTATATCCAGTACTTACAATATTTATACCTCAAAACTATATAATACCAGGAAATTATATAATATATAGTATAGTTCTTGCAGTGATTATAGTATTTAATCATAGAGAAAATGTAAAAAGATTACTATCTGGAACAGAAAATAGAATCAGCTTAAAAGGTACAAAATAATTTGCAAAAGGGGACGGGCTTAAATTGTAAAAAAATTTATATACACTTAGATAGAGTGTGTTTAGAACAATTATCCTGATTTAAAAGGTTTAATTATATTAGCCATAATAAACTTTAGTTTATTATAGTTGTAAAGTGAGAAAAATATAGTATAAAATTACAGGAGGTATATATGAAAAAAATTTGTATAATAGGTAGTGGGAGTTGGGGAGCAGCCCTAGCAATACATTCTGCAAAGATGGGACACGAAGTAAGGTTATGGTCGTTTAGCAAAGAAGAGGCAGATTTAATTAACAAAGAGCATAAATGCAAATTCTTGCCAATGGCTACAATGCCAGAAAATATATTATGTACAACAAATATTGAAGAAGCGATTAAAGGTAGTGATATGATTTTACATGTTACACCATCTAAATTCACAAGAGACACGGTAAAAAAATACAAAATGTATGTAGAAAATCAGCCAATAATATTATGCTCAAAGGGGTTTGAGGCATCTACTTTATATACATTAAATGAAGTAGTGCACGAAGAGATGCCTAAGGCAAAAATAGGAGTATTTACTGGTCCAAGTCATGCAGAAGAAGTATCACTTGGAATACCAACAGCGATTGTGATTGCTTCACAAAGCTTAGATGTACAATATTTGGTGCAAGATACATTTATGAACGAAAACCTTAGAATTTATACGAGCTCTGATGTTAAAGGTGCAGAACTTGGAGGAGCACTAAAAAACATAATTGCATTTTGTGCAGGAATAATAGCTGAACTAAATTTAGGAGACAATACCTTAGCAGCACTAATTACAAGAGGATTAACAGAAATATCTCGTTTAGGTGTTGCACTAGGAGGAAACCACAATACTTTCTATGGTCTATCTGGTTTAGGAGACTTAATAGTTACTTGCCTTAGTGAGCATAGTAGAAACAGAAAAGCTGGTAGATGTATAGGAAGAGGTTTAACTGTAGAGGAAACCAAAAAAGAAGTTGGTATGACAATTGAAAGTATAGACAACATAGAAGTTGCATACAAGCTAGCACAAAAATACAATATTGAAATGCCAATTGTAAATACAGTATATGACGTATTATATAATGGTTTAAAACCTAAGGAAGCTGTAGTTCAGCTTATGACACGTGACAAAAAATGCGAATGAGCAAAAGGGGACGGGCTTGTTTTGTAAAAATAGATATTTCCTTTTTTATAAGTATAAGTAATAGTATATATTTTTTCTTTTGGTCGGAGTGCTTAAGGTGGGGACCAACAAGTTTACAAACTGTTAAACGAAACATAAGTGGAGTTTATACAGTTTGTACGATGTTGGGGGCCGAAGACCAAAATAAAAAATATATACTATTACTATAAATATCCGAATAATTTTTACAAAACAAGCCCGTCCCCTTTTGCAAAATCTAATAAGGATATCTTTCATAAATATACCTAATTATATCATCGGCGTTATTATCATTTATATTTATGAAAATGCCAGAATCTAAACTAATCCACATATTGATTGAATATTTATCGTTATTATCAATAAAAGTACCAATAATTTCTGTTATTTCGACAGGATTTTGGTACTTTTTTTCCCATTCTAACAAATTCATATATTCGCTTTGCTCATTATTTAATTTAAAAAAACTATTCAAAAATTTAGCTATTTCATTCCTTTTGGTACTATATAATCTTACAATAACATCCATAAGAACCTCTTCTTGTTAAATATAACTTCTCGTAAATTTTTAATATTTAAAAAGTCAATTTTTAAAATTACTATTATTATACATAAATAAATAATAAAAATACTAGAGAATAAAAGGAAATTTTTTGGCAATAATAATAAAAAATAATATGAAAAAAGAGGTAATTATGAAAAAATATATTGTTACAATAATAACTTTATTTTTTATAATAGCTATTGCAATAGTTGGATATTTTGTATATGGAAATATAAAAGAAAGTAAGGCAAATAGTAGTGAAATGCTAAAAGAAAAGAGTATATCTGAAATAGAATATTTAGGAGACAATATTATATATGTAATGAACGAACTTAATAATATTTCATACACAAATTATAAAATAGTTAGTGAAGAAATAGAGGATTCTAGTTCAAATGAGGACTCGAGCTCATCTGGAAGCGGCTCTGAGCAAGGAGGTTCAGAGGAGGAAAGTTCATCAGGAGGTTCCAAGCAAGGAGATTCAAGACAAGGAGGAAGTGGTAGCACAATAACTACTACAAATATGTCTAATGCTAATAATATTCTAGATGACGATAGCACAGAGGATATAGATTGGAATAGTGTAGACATGAAAATTCAAGATATGTATTCTGCTTGGACAACTATTATGATTGATTTAAGTTCTTTAAATGTAAATAAAGATAACTTACTAAAATTTAATGGTACGCTAGATAAAATATCTAGTAGCATAGAGCAAAAAGATAAAGAGAATATTTTAATAAATTGCTCTGATTTATATAATTTACTTAGTGGATATATAAGTGAATTTTCTGCAGATAATACCAATACATCAGTATATAGCGTGAGAAGTAATATTTTGTATTCATATTCTGAAATGGAAAGAGATAACTGGGAAGAAGCTGGAAATTATATAAAAAAGGCAGATGAAAATTTTTCAAACATACTAAATAATCAAATAAATAACATAGACAAAATAGATATTATAAATAAAGCTTATGTTTTGCTAAATGAATTACAGGAAGACTGTAATAGTAAGGACAGAAAAGTGTTTTTAATAAATTATTCTAATTTGATGCAAGAGTTGCAAAATATATAATTGACTACAACATAAAATTATAGTAAAATAGAACAAGAGTAAATCGAATAGTCGCGTATAGCATGTTCGAAAGATAGCGTACGAGGAAAGTCCGGGCTCCATAGAGCAATGATGCTGGATAACGTCCAGTGAGGGAAACCTTAAGGAAAGTGCAACAGAAAATAACCGCCTTCTAGAAGTTAGAGGTTGGGCATTAGTGCAAGCCAACTAATTTCTAGCCTCTAGCTTCTAGTAAGGTAAGGGTGAAAAGGTGAGGTAAGAGCTCACCGCCAGTATGGTGACATATTGGGACAGTGTAAACCCCATCAGGAGCAACACCGAGCCAAGAAGGTTAATGGTCGCTCGCCAGTCTTCTTACATTGGTGGCATGATGCATATAGTAATATATGTACTAGATAGATGACTATTCAAGACAGAACCCGGCTTATAGATTTACTTTTATTTTAAATTTACCAAATTGATTATATAAAAGGTTGAGGAAAATGACGAAGAAGCAAAAGGGAAAAGTCTTAAATATAGTTGTACTAATATGCATGGTAATAATCTTTCTAATTTTTATACTAACAATAATGTTTATGAGAGATACTTTCCACTATTCAACAAGTATAAATGGAATTGACTGCTCTTTTTTAAACATAAATGATGCAATGAAAAAGCTAGAAAAAACAATGAATAGTACTCAAATAACATTTTTATTTGCAGATAATAAAGAATATACTTGCCTTGGAGCATATTTTAATTTTGAAGTAAATAGTGCTAATCCATTACTTGGAATATTATCAACACAAAAAGATACAGATGAAAACAAAAAAGAATATAACTTAACAGATTTGTACAAGGTAGATGAAGATGTCGCAAAAGAGTATTTAGGTTCCTTATCAGTTTTTACAAATGAAAATAGTAGTAAAGAACCAGTTAATGCGTATTTAGAATGGGATGACGAAAAATCAGAATTTTATATAGTACCTGAAGAATATGGAAATAAGTTGGATTTTGAAGAAGCATATAATTACTTGCTAAGTGCTTTAAGAAATGGTAAAACAGTTATAGATTTTAGGGAAATAACGGACATTACTCCAAAAATTACGGCTAATAGTACAGAACTTAAAGAACAAATGGAAAACATAAATAATGTAGTAGCAACTACTGTAGAGTACAAACTTCATAATGGAGATACATATAAATTAGATGCTAAAACAATGAAAGATTGGGTATCAAGAGATGATGACGGAAATTATAGTATCGATTTAGAAAGCAATGTAACTAAATTTGTAGACAAGCTTGCTAAAGAAGCAAAATACAAATTAACTTCAACCAAGTTTAAAGCAACAGGACTTGGAGAAATATCAGTTCCATTTGGAAGAGCAACTTATGCAACTGTAGATAAAGAGAAGGAAATAGAAAGGTTAACGAAACAATTAGAAATCAAAAAATCTGCAGAATTTGAAGTAATATATGAGGCATTGCCAGACTATACAAATATAGATACTTATGTGGAATTAGATTTATCTAGACAAAGAGTATGGATGTATGTAAATGGAGAATGTGTGCTAGAAACACCTTGTGTAACAGGTAATGTAGCTCAAGGCTATTCAACACCAGCAGGAATATATTATTTAACCTATAAAACAATGCATGCAACACTAGAAGGATACAATTATGATGGAAGTACATATTCAACACCAGTAACATATTGGATGCCGTTTAATGGGGGAATAGGGTTCCATGATGCAACTTGGAGAGGAAGTTTCGGAGGAAACATATATATGACAAATGGCTCACATGGCTGTGTAAATCTACCATATTGGGCAGCATCTACATTATATAGTTATATAAATACTTCAATACCTATAATATTGTATTAGCAAAGCGTGGACAAAGGGGACACTCCTTTTTGTCCACGTTTTACTAATACAAATTTTCAGTTTATTAAAATAAAAGTGTGGACAAATAGGAGTGTCCCCTTTGTCCACGCTAATTATACAATTGTACCACCATTTACGTGAATTATTTGACCAGTAACATATCTAGAATCATCAGATGCCAAATACAAATATGCGGGTGCAAGTTCAAAAGGCTGACCTGCTCTTTTTAATGGTGTTTCTGTACCAAAAATTTCTACCTCTTTTTCATTAAATGAAGACGGAATAAGAGGAGTCCAAATAGGACCAGGAGCAACTGCATTAACACGTATTTTCTGGTCTGCAAGTGATAAAGAAAGTGACTTAGTAAATACAGTAATTGCACCTTTTGTAGAAGAATAGTCAATTAAATTTTTCTTACCACCAAATGCTGTAATTGAAGTGGTGTTTATAATACTACTATTAGCTTTCATATAGGGAAGAACAGCTTTAGTTAAATAAAAAAATGTAAAAATATTGGTTTCAAAAGTATCTCTTAATTGCTGACTTGTAATATCTAAAATACTGTTTTGTGGAAATTGTACACCACAATTATTTACGAGAACATCAATTTTCCCAAAACATTTCATTGTAGTATCTGCAATATATGTTGACAGATTCTCGTCGCGTAAATCGCCTGAAATTAAAATACATTTTCTGCCACAGTTTTCAACAAGTTCTTTAGTATAATTCGCATCATCGTGTTCATTTAGATAGCTAATAACAATATCAGCACCTTCTTTAGCAAAAAGCAAACTAATAGCACGACCAATACCACTATCTCCACCAGAAATGATAGCAACTCTATCTTTCAATTTTTGACTAGGAACATAATTGGGATTGTCGAAGATTGGCAGTGGATTCATCACATATTCAAAACCAGGCTGAAAGTTTTGATGTTGTGCTGGAAAAGTGATTGGCGTTCTTACATTTTCATCTTTATATCCAATATAAGGGATTTGTGGATAATTATCAAACATAGTTATCAACTCCTTGTAAAATAGTATATGCAGAAAAATAGAAAATATAATGAGAAAGGCCTTTTGATTTGCAAATATACATTTTAGGAGAAGAAGAAAGTTTATTATAAATTAAAAAATGTATATTAAAATCGTTAAAATTTGTATAGTAAAAGTATTAAAAAATGTATATTAGTCTTGAAGAATAAGATAATTAACCTTGTATAATTATATAAAATATGCTATAATACCCCCATATCCGTTTAAAGTAGTCAACTATTATTCTGAAAGGAGAGCAATTATATGAAAGAAATCTCTAATGAAAAAACTTTCTATGAAATGGCAGAAACTGTATTCAGGGAACGGAAGGAAAAACTAGAAACTTTAAAAAAGCGCGAAAAAGAGGAAGAACTAAAAAAGAGAGAAGAAAAGATTACACGTATTG
Source organism: uncultured Clostridia bacterium (assembly GCA_944390365.1). Taxonomy (GTDB): domain Bacteria; phylum Bacillota; class Clostridia; order TANB77; family CAG-508; genus CALXVA01. The sequence continues at coordinate 10,395 of CALXPW010000037.1, forward strand.
CAAAAATATGTTTGGAAATTTTCTCGGAATCTACCAAACATGCTCAGAATAGTCAAGATTTCGTAACACAAATTTACATTAGAATAACCTTTTACGATGGAATAGCTGTAGGTAGCGACTGTGAAATCGTAACATCAAACAGTAAGTGCTACAATACTGAAGAGTGTAGCAATACTCCTAATTATAAATATCTAAGAGAATATCTGGCTAAGATACGTAGTGAAAACTTAACTAATGAGGATTTAGGAGAAATCGATACATATTTCGTAAAGACAAAAGGTTTTTATACAAGACATATTGGAGATGCTTGGTCTGAAACTTTGAATATCGGAATAAAAGAAAAATAGTTGACGAAAAAATTAACAAAGCTAATTTTTGTTAAGCAAAAACAGTAGCTAGTATAAGTAAAGAACTTGTGCTAGCTACTGTTTTGTACTTTATCAATGAAAATAGTTGATTTTGATAGATGTTACATAGAAATCTAAGTGTCTGTCACTTACTTGTCACTTTAGAAACGGTATAATAGCTTTAGAAAATATAAAATTTGTAATAGAGCTAAATCTGGGATAGAATAACTATGTGTCAGCCTACAAACTAAAGGAGCTATTTAGATTTAGCATAATGAAAGGGTGAAGTATAATTGGAAATATTACGAGTGGAAAATTTAAGCAAAACTTATGGTAAAGGAGAAAATAAGGTAGTTGCCATAGA
>CALXPW010000038.1 GCA_944390365.1 uncultured Clostridia bacterium
TCTGTAATTTTTTGATAAAACATTCTTTCACTCGTACGAATTAGTTTTATTCTTTCAAGTAATCTTTTGAAATATTCTTCATCAGACCTTCTTGCTTTCATAAATCTTTCATCATTTAAAGCAAAACCTTGAACCATATAATCTTTTATTATTTTATTTGCCCAAGTTCTAAATTTAATTGCTTTTTTTGAATTAACTCTAAAACCAATAGATATAATCATATCTAGATTATAATACTTTTTACTGTAAGTTTGTTTCCCGTCATTACCCACATGTGCAATTTTTGCACATGTGCTATTTTCACTTAATTCATCATCTTTATAAATATTATTAATATGCCTAACAATACCACTTCTGTCAATATTAAAAAGAGTTGCTAGTGCTTCAGTATTTAGCCAAACATCCTCATTTTCAAGCAACACTTCTACCTTTACATTTCCTTCTTCATCATTATAAAATAAAATATTATTTTCATTTCCAATTATTTTATCATTCATTTTTGCACCTTCTAAAAAAATATATAATTAGTTCTTACGAACATTTGTATTGTATCATATAAATATTAATTATTCAATACTTATAAAACCATTTTTTTATGCAAAAAGAAGTGTCACCCTTTTTATTTAGGTTACACTTCTTTAATTTTAAGCTTTTATAAATTTTTTATTTAAGTTTGGGTGACAACCTAATTTTGTCACCCAATTTTCGATTTTTGTAAAATGCTTTAAACACAGGTGCTATGAGTTTTTGCCACAACAGTTCTTATACTTTTTCCCACTTCCACAAGGGCATGGGTCATTTCTTCCAACTTTTGGCTCTGTGTTTACTATAGGTGTATGCGTTTTTTCTTGTTTTGGTGCACTACCATTTAGTGACATATTTGCATTCTCAAAGCCTTCTCCTGTAATTCTTACAGATTCATGTCTTGTTGGAGCTCCTTCCCTCTTTCTTGCATTCATCAATACTTTTACTACGTTTAATTGAATGTCTTCTACCATTTGGTCGAACATATCAAAACCTTCAATTCTATATTGTACAACTGGGTCTTTTTGTCCATAAGCACGAAGTCCTATTCCATCTTTCAACTCATCCATTGCGTCGATGTGGTCCATCCATCTTTCATCAACTATTTTAAGCATTACAACTCTTTCAAGTTCTCTTAAAACATTTTCGCCAAATTCTTGCTCTTTTTGTGCATATTTTTGATGTGCTTTTTCAGTTAATTCTGTAGCTACATCTTCTGTTTTTATACTTTTCTTACTTGATGTTTCTAATGAATCTAGTGTATCTAACTTTGTAATTCCAAATGTAGTAACTACATCTTGCATAAATGGCTCCTTGTTTATACCATTTTCTGTTGTGTATGCAGATACTAGTTTGTTTGCTACTGTGTCTATTATTTTTTCTATGCTGCTTTTTAAATTTTCACCATCTAAAACTTCTCTTCTTTGTTTATATATTATTTCTCTTTGAGTGTTCATAACATCGTCATATTGAAGTACATTCTTTCTAATTGTAAAGTTACGTCCCTCAACTTTCTTTTGAGCATTTTCTACAGCTTTTGATAGCATTTTAGATTGGATAGGCATATTTTCGTCAGCACCTAGAGTGTTGTATACTTTTGTAATCATGTCGCCACCAAAGATTTTCATTAAGTCATCATCAAGTGCAATATAGAATTTAGATTCTCCTGGGTCTCCTTGACGTCCACTACGTCCTCTTAACTGGTTATCAATTCTTCTTGATTCGTGCCTTTCTGTACCAATTATTTTTAATCCACCTGCTTGAATTACTTTTTCTTTCTCCTCTTTTATTTCTTTATCAAACTTTTCTTCCAATTCTTTGTATTTTTTTCTAGCATCTAGTATTTCTTGGTTGTCTGTTTCGTTAAATGCTGTTGATTGTTCAATAAGTTCTGGAGAATATCTTAATTTTGCCATTTCTTGTTTTGCTAAGAATTCACTATTTCCTCCAAGCATAATATCGGTACCACGACCAGCCATATTTGTAGCTATTGTAACTGCTCCGAATTTACCAGCTTGTGCTACTATTTGTGCTTCTTTTTCGTGGAATTTAGCATTTAATACCTCGTGCTTTATTCCTTCTTTAGAAAGTAGCTTACTTAATTTTTCTGATTTTTCAATAGATACAGTACCAACTAAGACTGGTTGACCTTTTTTGTGGCTTTCTTTTATATCTTCTATTACTGCTCTAAATTTAGCATTTTCATTTTTATATATTGTATCTGGGTGGTCAACTCTTTGTACAGGTTTATTTGTTGGTATTTCTATAACATCTAATTTGTATATTTCTTCGAATTCATCTTCCTCTGTCATAGCAGTACCAGTCATACCAGATAATTTATCATACATTCTAAAATAGTTTTGGAATGTTATTGTAGCTAGTGTTTTAGACTCATCGGCTATTTTAACATGCTCTTTTGCTTCTATTGCTTGATGAAGGCCATTGTTGTATCTTCTTCCATACATAATACGTCCTGTGAATTCGTCAACTATTAAAACTTCTCCATCTTTTACGATGTAGTCAATATCTTTTTTCATTATTCCATGTGCACGAAGTGCTTGGTTTACATTGTGAACTAATTCAGAGTTCTCTATATCATTAAAGTTTTCAAGTCCAAATTCCTGTTCAGCCTTTTTTATACCTTTTTGAGTAAGCGATGCAGATTTTGCTTTTAAATCTACTATGTAGTCATATTTTTCGTTATCCTCAGCTTGCTCAAAATCTTTTACATCTTCTTCTACAATAACTTTTGGAGTTAGCTTTCTTACAAAGTTATCAGCTTTTTTGTATAAGTCTGAAGATTGTGCTCCTCTACCAGATATTATTAAAGGTGTACGAGCCTCGTCAATTAAAATACTATCAATCTCATCGACTATAGCATAGTTTAATTTTCTTTGAACTAGTTGGTCTTTATATATAACCATATTGTCTCTTAAATAGTCGAAACCAAATTCGTTATTAGTACCATAAGTAACATCACAATTATATGCTTTTTGCTTATCTTTAGGAGACATACCAGCTATTGCCAAACCAACAGTTAATCCTAAAAATTTATATAATTTTCCCATCCACTCACTATCTCTTTTAGCTAAGTAGTCGTTTACTGTAATTACGTGTACTCCCTTTCCAGTTAAAGCATTTAAGTATACTGGAAGTGTTGCAACTAATGTTTTACCTTCACCAGTCTTCATTTCTGCAATTCTACCTTGGTGAAGAATAATTCCACCAATAAGTTGCACATCAAAATGTCTCATTCCTAAAACTCTTTTAGATGCTTCTCTAACAACTGCAAATGCTTCTGGCAATAAATCGTCTAAAGTTTTTCCTTTTTCTAATCTTTCTTTAAATTCTGCTGTTTTATCTCTTAATTCAGTATCAGATAATTTTTGTATACTATCTTCTAAGCCATTTATTTTTTGAACTAATGGCATAATTCTCTTTACTTCTTTTTCACTATATGTTTTGAATAATCCCATTTTTTTCTTCCTTCCTCAAGTTTGATTTTATTCTATTGCGATGTAGATTCATCACTATCTTAGGTGTTTAACTTTAACCTAAATTGTACTATGATACTATACCACTTTTTAAGGGAAACTGCAAGTTTTTTTAAAAGTTTACTGTAACACATAGTAGAAATATTACTATTTTAGCAAGCAATGTATGTTTAAAATTTTTCTTTGAGTGCTTAAGGTGGGGACCAACAAGCTTACAAAGTGTTTAACGAACGTTAGAAAGTTAATACACTTTGTGCGATGTTGGGGGCCGAAAAGAAAATTTTAAACATACATTGCTTGTAATAAATTATAGCATAATTCTTCTATTACTAACATACACATCTATTAAGAATATGTGCCAATGAGGGCACAAATTGAGAAGAGGTTTGTATATGTTTATTTTTAATTTTAAAATTGATGGAAACAAAACTGCAAAAATCTTAATGGGTATTCTATGTATTGTTATTTTAATAATTACAGCTTTTATTTGCTATAAAGTTATTTTTAACAACTTTTTTAAAACTAATGATACATATCTTCCAGAAGACACGGTTTATACTATTGAAGCAAGGAATTATACAAATGTACTTCAGCAAGTACATAACGATATTGATACTTATGTTGGTCAAAAAATAAAATTCACAGGGTATGTTTATAGAATATATGATTTTACTGATGAACAATTTGTAATAGCAAGAGATATGATAGTGTCTTCTGACTTTCAAACTGTAGTTGTTGGATTTTTGTGTCACTCTACTGTAGCAAAAAACTTTGAGAATGGTTGCTGGGTAGAAATAGAAGGAACCATAACTAAGGGAGATTATTATGGAGAAATGCCTATTATTGAAGTTGAAGAAATAAAACAAGTTGACGCACCAGATGAAGAGTATGTGTATCCTCCAGATGATAGTTTTGTAACCACTTCTACTGTATTGTGAAGTTGAATTACCAACCTGTCATTTCATAAATTATTATGTGTTCTTCCAAATGCAGATGGGACGGACTAGTTTTGCAAAAGACTATATTATCACTATAGCAATCTAACGTGATTATGTTAATTCTTTTGCAAAATAAGCCCGTCCCCAATTGTAAATTCATCTCTCCAATATAGACTTTACTACACCTTTGTCTATTATCGTTCCATATATATTTTTTAATATTATTAGTACTATTGGTCCCAAGAGCAAGCCCCATACGCCTATAAATTTAAATCCTGTGTACATTGCAATTAGTGTAAATATAGGATGTATTCCAATACTACCACTAACTATTTTTGGTTCAACAAATTGTCTAACAATACTCATTATGCACCATAAAATAAAAATACCTATTGCTAATTTTAAATCTCCCGAAAAAGCCAAAATTACTGTCCAAGGTATCATTACAGTTCCCGAGCCGAATATAGGTAAGGCATCAACAAAGGCAATTCCGAATTGCAATTAGCAAAGGGAACTCTATATTCCAACCTAAAAAGTAAAAAATGTATAATCCTACTAATGAAATGAAGAATGATATTACTACTAATGTTAACTCTGCTTTTAAATATCCCCCTAATGTCTTTATTAAGGCACGTAAATGCACACCTATTCTTTTTACCCACGTTTCCGGCAAATGATGCTCTAATTGATCAATCATATATATTTTGTCAACACACATAAAATATAGTGCAATTAAAGTAATTACTGTATATATTCCAAGAGTTGGCATTGAGGTTATAAATTCTATTGTTTTGGTTAGTACTCCTTTTATCCAGTCTGTTACAGTATCTAAAAATTCAAGGCCAGAATTTTGAACTATATCCATTACCTCTTGTGGAATATTAAATTTACTTAAGTCTATACTTGAAACAATGTTTTGAAAAATTTGACTTCCTGCATCTATATATACATTTATATTTGACATTAGGTTTGATGTTTCTGTAACAAGAGTTGTAACTATCCATATTAGTATTCCCACAATTATTGCTATGGCTATAATAAAAATAATTATAGAGCTTGTTCTTCTACTAAGTTTTACTTTTTTCATCAATAATCTAATAATTGGCTCTAGTAACAAAGATATGACAAATGCAATTAAAAAAGGCATATAAAATACTGCTAATTTGAAAGCAAGGTATACAACTATAATGCTTAAAACTAGTATAAAAATATTTTTTATTACTTTATTTAAATGATTCATATCTACTACCATTATGTATACTCCTTTAATTTACAACTTGTCCTTTATTATATTTTATGCTTTAAATGGAAAATTATTCATTCTTTATAATTATATTATCGTCCAAGACAGGGTCTAAAAAAATAGTAGGAAAAGATGGAATTGAAAGTGATTTGAGCATACAAATACTAAGAAAATTTTGGTAGGGAATCTCAAACACTTTTGAGGGCGCTACCAAAATTTCTCGTAGTATTTGTGCGAAAATCAGCTTGAACGACAGATTTTCATACTATTTTTTTAGACCCTGTCTTGGACGATTACACTTTTAAAAACTAATATAAAAAATGCCAAATCTCACTTGATTCAAGTTTACAACATAAAACTATTCAGCATTCTTCTTATCGCAGTCACAAATATTTTCTAAAGTTGCATAAATTCCTTCAGGACTTATCTCTTTATTTTTAGCTAAGTCTCCCAATGTTAACATACCTACTATTTTGTTGTTTTCCATTACAGGTATTCTTCTAACTTGATTTGTTCCCATCATATTTTCTGCATCTTTTACTTCTTGCTCTGGAGTACAGCAAGTTACATTGCAAGTCATAATATCGCTAACTGGTGTGTTTTTAATTTCTTTTCCACATCCAATTGTTCTTAGTAAAATATCTCTATCAGTTACTAAACCAACAACTTTTTTTGAGTCATCACAAACTGGTATACAACCTATATGGTTTTGACACATCAATTTAGCACACTCTTCTGTATCACAATCTGGCTTAACAAATACCACTTCTTTACACATACAATCTTTAACTTTCATGATTTTAACACTCCTCCTATAAAATATTAAAACTTAAAAATGTTTTTAAAACATTTTTTATTGCATTTGAACGTGCATATTCGCAAAACAAAATGCACGTGTAGCGAAGCTACTAATCTTATTATTGACTAAAAAAATAAAGATATGCAATTTAAAATTACATATCTTGGAAATTTTTTCAATTTTTTTATTTTAATATTATCTAATAAAATTAGTTTTTACACTTTCTTCATACACAGGCTTTGGTAAATTAGCTTTTTCCATACATCTTAAAATATAAGCCATATTCTTTCCTATATTTCTCATGATTTGCAAACCTTCTAAATCCTGCATTGCTTCCTCCCTATTGTTGCCATGTATTTGGTTCCAATATGAACTACCAACAACATACATGTTGTTTATAAGTGGATACTTGTTTAGTTGGTCAAATGTAGAAGTCGCTCCTCCACGTCTACAACTTGCAACTGAGCTACATACTTTACCTGTAAAATATTTTCCTCCTGCATAAAATGCTCTATCTAAAAATGATGTAATCGCACCCGAAGCTGATGCAAAATGTACAGGTGAACCAAATACAAATCCATCTGCTGTTTCGGCTTTATCCAAAAATTGATTTACTACATCATTATCAAAGCATCTGTTATTTGCTTTTTTGCATCTTCCACAACCTATGCATCCACGAATTGGTTCGTTTCCAAGCCAAAATATCTCTGTTTCAATATTTTCATTATTTAGTTCTTTTGCAATTTCTTCTAAAGCTAAATTAGTAGCACCATTTTTATGTGGTCCCCCATTAACTAAAATTACTTTCATTTGATTTCCTCCATTTTAAATTAAAATCTTTGTTGATGATTTTAAATTATACCAGCATTTATTTGAAGCTAACTCTATCCAAAACACAATATTGCTACATTAAGTCGTAATCTCTTGGATTTATTGGTGGTCTAGGATTAGGTCGTGGTCCTTGCCCAGGTCCTCCTGGAAATGGTGGACGAGGTCTTCCTGGTCTTTGTGGTGGTCTTCTACCTCCTAATAATTGATTTAAGATTAGTATTTTTATTAAATCTCTAAGAGTCGTATTTCTTCTAAATTGTCTATCTTGTTTTGTATTATTTACCTCAGAAGATGTAGCTCTATTTTGCTTTGCTTGGCTTTGTGTTAAACCACTTTTATTAGATGAACTCGACTCTTGTATGTTTGCACTTTTTTGTGAACTACCTTTTTCGCTAGGTACAGTAACTCTTACATTTACAGTATCTTCCTCAAGACTTGTATTTCCTTCTATGTTTAAATATATTTCATCTGTCATTTGTTCCACTAATTCTCTTGTAATTGGCTTAGTATTTGCCTCACAAATTTTGCATACCATTGGATTTACTATTTTATATATTTCAGGGTATAAATCTAACACATCACTACTATATTTTGGCATAGTATTTGCAGTATATTCATAATCGTTTGAATAGTTGTATGTACTAGTTTGATAGTTGTTACTAGTTTGCACTGGATACCCTAATATACTTCTTATATAATCTTCATAACTTTGATAATACATATTATACCTCCTTAAAACTTTGTATATAATATGTATTTCATCGTAAAATGTGATTATAGGTTGTTAACTAATTCTTTAAACTTTTCTCCTCTTTCTGCAAAATTCTTAAACATATCAAAACTTGCACTTGCTGGTGAGAATAGTACAATTTCGCCTGGTTCAGCAAATTTATATGCTAGTTCCACGGATTGCTCTACGTTTTTTGCTCTATATATTGGAAATACCTCGTCTGGAGCAAGTTCATTAACAACTGCATCATATATTTTAGGAGCTGTTTTCCCCATCAAAATTAGTTTAGATACTTTATCTAATATAGGTCTTGCTAGAGGCGCATAGTCTAAATTTTTGTCATAGCCACCTGCAATTAACACAATTTTTTCGTCAAAAGAGTTTAAGCCTGCTATAGTTCTAGTTGGGCTTGTTCCTATAGAATCGTTATACCATTTAACACCATTTATTTCTCTTACAAATTCTAGTCTATGTTCTACACCTTTAAACTCTTTTATTGCTTCTACTTGTGTTTCTTGACTTACTAATCCTGAAGTAGCAGCAATAGCTGCGCAAATATTTTCATAGTTATGTACTCCTCTTAGATGTATGTCTTTTACATTTATAAGATGTTTTCTTACTCCATCCTCACACTCTTTTATCATTCCGTCATCATAAATTACTCCATCATCTAGTTTTTCCTTGCTACTAAAGAATACTACTTTTCCCTCTGCTTCATTTTTAAAGCTACGTGTAATTTCGTTATCATAATTTAATACAACTTTTCCTGTAGAGTCTTGATAATTAAATATATTCTTTTTCGCTTCTATGTATTCTTCATAAGAACTATGTTTGTCTAAATGATTTGGAGATATATTTGTAATTACCGAAATATCTGGACTTATTTCCATTCCCATTAGTTGAAAACTACTTAGTTCTAGAACAACAATATCATCTTCTTTAAAATCTCTAACTTTTGTAAATAAAGGTATACCTATGTTACCTCCTAAGTGGCAGTTATATCCACCTTTTTTTAATATTTCATAAATCAATGTAGTTGTAGTGGTTTTCCCGTCACTTCCTGTTACTCCTATAATTTTACAAGGACATGTATTCATAAGCATTTCTATTTCGGATGTGACTATTGCTCCTCTTTTTTGTTCAGATACCAATTGTAAAGTAGTTGGCAAACAACTTGGTGAACGAAATATAATATTATATCCTCTTAAAAAGTGTAATGCATTTTTTCCTGTTACTAGCTCAAACCCGTAATTTTCAATTTTCCTTACAATGTCTTCTTCTAATTTTTCTTTATCTCGTTGATCAAAAACAGTAACCTTTGCTTGTAAATTATATAAATAATCTATTAAAGGAATATTACTTACACCTAGCCCTATTATAGCTACTCTTTTACCTCTTACATTTCTCTCAAATGCATCTAATTTTAAATTTTCCATTTTTTTCTCCCTTCAGTAATTTTTGATGGCTTAAATTGCAAAAAAATATTAAAAAATCCAATTTTTTCCTATTGTAGATAATACTTTTTCTGTTGCTTCCTCTACTGTACCACAGTTTGTCACATCAATTCTTATTGTTTTATCATAAGTTTTATAATATCCTGCTTTTTCTTGTAATTTATCTCTTTCCATTATATTTTGTTTTACTTCTTCATAATTTGCATTTTCTCCATATTGCTTCATCTTTCTTTTTACTCTTTCTTCTAAATCTGCCTCAATAAATAAATGATAATCTAAATTTGGATAAATATTCATTAAATCTCTTCCAGACACAATTACATTAAATTTTTGCTTATACATATCTATTAGTTTTCTAGCGAAACCATATAATTCAGAATTATCTGCATTTGCACCCGCTATAGAAACAGCCATTGATGCTTCTTCTGATTGTAAATTATCCTCATCAATTTTTTTGCCATTTATATATATCACTGTTTCACCGTTCTCTATCTTAAATTCAACGCCAAGTTTATCCATCATGTCTTTAATGTCTATATTTTTTATATTATTTTTTAAATTATTTAAATCAATATGCTTTGATGACATTAGTGCATAAACAATTCCTCTATATAAATTGCCACCGTGTAATATAATACTATTCGGTATCCTTTTTAATAATTCTCTACAAATTGAAGTTTTTCCACTTCCCACTAATCCTTCTATTCCTATTACTACATTACTCATAGTATTCCCTCTCTTTTATTCTAATTACTTTGAAAATTATACCACAATATTATAAAATTTCAACTTTTTTTAAAAACTTGAGCTAGATGAGTAATTTACTTCATAATGGTTTTATACTTTACAATTTTTGCGATTTTGTTTTTTGGGTTAGAGTGGGCTTATAAAAAAGTATAAAAATATGGAATGGAGAGTACTTTGAGTTAGAAATTCTTAAATAATTTTATGGAAAGAGTTCATCTCTGATGGAAGGGTGCCATAAAATTATTTTAGAATTTATACGAAAAAGTAGCTGGACCGACATATTTGAAATACTTTTTTATAAGCCCACTCTAACCTAGTTAATAAAATTTTTATTTAAAGTGTAAAATATAAAACCCTTATGAAGTAAATTATTAAAAGAAATAAGATTTGTATAAAATTTAAATTTTTGTGCATAATTGTATTAGATTGGAGGTGCTTCAATATGTCAGAAAATAATAATTCAAAGAAAAATAGCAAAAAAAATAATGGAAAACAAAATGAAAATAATAATAGAAACAACAATAATCAATAAGTTGTTTTATTAAAAATGATTTCATCCTTAATTTAGATATGTGACATCAAAAAGGCTATATAGCAGAGTGCGGCAAAATTTGCCATATTCTATGCTTTATAGCCTTTGTGCATTTTTATAAGTTTTTATCTTTCTAAATACTTCTTCAAAAACTTACCTGTATAGCTTCTGTCATTTTTTACTATTTGCTCAGGTGTTCCAAC
>CALXPW010000039.1 GCA_944390365.1 uncultured Clostridia bacterium
GTAAAAAATGTTTTGCAATTTCAAGAATAGAAGATGAAGAATATATAAAGAAAATAAGTAATTATAGTTGAAAAAACACAAAGGTTATGTTAATATATAAATATATTTTTTTAAATTCCTGTTCTAACTTAAGAGCAGTTTAAATAAATTGCAACTCGTTAACTTATTTTAGAAAGCCAATTGGCAAGGAGAGAAAAATATGAAAGAATCTATTGATGAAAGAGTAAAGCTCTTTGCTAAGCCAGCAAGCTCTGTAAAACATTCAGGAAAAATTGTTAGAACTATTAGCCGGTCAGATATTGTCAAATTAAATTTAGAAATTGACAAGAAAATTAGGCAAAATGCCAGAGAAAGAAGAGTAAGCTTTGAAGAAGCAAAAGGCGTGATTGTCAAAGATTAAAAAAACTTGAGGTTGCAATTTGCAACCTCAAAAAAATTACAACTCAATCCTAGGCTCATACCTCTCAAGCCACATATTTACCTGGCACAAATATGCCATAAGCTGAGGCCCAGTCATAAGCTGGCCAAACCAAGGTCTAGTAAATGCATTTCCATCTGTTTCTAATATTTGCATAATGTAATCTCTATTAAGTAAGGTGTTTATAGGAGCATTCTTATCTTCCATTATTTTGCTAAGCATCTCTTTTACGGCTTTCAAATAGGTAGGATTCCACGTTTTTGGATAAGGGCTCTTTTTCCTTTCTACTATTTCTTCTGGAAGTTTATCTTTCATAATGTAACGAAGCAATCCTTTTTCTCTGCCATTTAATGCCTTTATTTCCCACGGAATATTCCATACATACTCGGCTAAACGATAGTCACAGAAAGGAACTCGTATTTCAAATCCATTATACATACCCATTCTGTCTGACCTATCTAATAGAGTTTGCATAAACCAATTTAAAGTAAGATGCGAAATTTTTCTTTTTTCCTTAGTTTCCTCAGAATCAGTATCCAAAATTTCTACGTCATCTAAACTTTCGTTGTACCTATAATCTATATAGTCTTTTAAATTAACTTTTTTAGCTATTTCTGGGTTCAATAATTCCTGTCTTTCTTTTATTGCAATAGACCAAGGGAAAGTATTGCTTTTTAAAGCATCTTCTCTAAAGAACCAAGGGTAGCCACCAAATATTTCATCTGCACATTCACCAGTTAATGTAACTGTGGCATCATTTTTTACATTCTTGCAAAATAGTAGGAGAGAAGAGTCTACATCTGCCATACCTGGAAAGTCTCTTGCAATCATTGCATCTTCTAAAGCCAAAGCAAGTTCTGGTGTGTCTAGCATTACTGTGTGATGATTTGTGTTTAGCTTTTTTTGCATAAGATTTATATAGTAGTTGTCAGAATTTGGCTGAAAATCTGTCTTTTGAAAATTTTTATCATTATCTATATAGTCAACAGAGTAAGTATCTAAATTAGGTAGGTTGTGCTCTTTGCAATATTCAGAGGCATATAGAGTGATTATGCTAGAGTCCAGTCCACCTGATAAAAAAGTACAAAGAGGTACATCTGATACAAGCTGTCTTTTAATTGAATCTTCTAACAGATATAGCACTTTATTGCAAGTATCATTGAAATTATCGGTATGTGGCCTGCTTTTTAGTTTCCAATACCTTTTTATCTTTATGCCATTTTCTGTATATATAATAAAGTGTGCAGGCTTTAATTCATAAATATTCTTAAAAGCAGTTAATCCATTTGTATGTGCAGGACCTACTCCAAAAAGTTCACTAATACCTTGCTCGTCTAAAACAGGAGTGATTCCTGGAAATTTAAGTATTGATTTTACTTCGGATGCAAAGATAAAGTTACCATTATAAATTGTGTAAAATAAAGGTTTTACACCGAAATGGTCACGAGCCATAAATAATTTCTTTTCTTTCTCATCCCAAATCGCAAAGGCAAAAATACCATTTAGCTTGTTTACAACCTCTTCTTTATACAAAATATATGCTTTTAGTAGCACCTCTGTATCGCTATGTCCTTCAAATGTAAAACCCTCTTCTTCCAAACTTTCTCTTAATTCTGGAGTATTATATATTTGACCATTGTATACTATTGTATAAGTATTTTCATTAAACTTAAAACTCATTGGTTGTTTTCCACCTTCAGGGTCTATAACTATCAATCTTTTGTGACCGAAGCAAAGCATTATCAGATGTAAAATATCCACATTCATCAGGACCTCTTCTTTGCAAAGACTCATTCATCGAAATTAAAATCTCTCTTTTGGAAGTTAAATTCTCTTTCAAATTAACAAAACCGACAAAAACCACACATAAAACAATCAAATCCTTAAAATATATTTAGATTTTTCTAAAGGGAATATCTATAAACCTGTAATCATTACTAAATATTATATGAATATTTGAAGAAAAACGTAACTAGTATTGACAAATTTTAAAAAAGTTAGTATAATTTTATAGTATCGATTAAGAGAAAAGTATAAATCATATACAATAGATAATTGTTCAAGGGAGGGAATAAAAATGGCACAACCAAAAAGAAGATGGTCAAAAGCTAGAACAGGCTTAAAAAGATCAACATGGAAACTAGAAAATCAAAACTTAGTAGAATGTTCACATTGTCACGAACTAATTAAACAACATACAGTATGCCCAACATGTGGATATTATGATGGAAAAGAAGTAGTTGCTAAAAAAGAAGACTAATTTTTAAATAAAGAGGTTACTAAAAAGTAGCCTTTTATTTTTTTGCTAAAGGGGACGAGCTTGTTTTGTAAATATTATTCAGGTATTTATAGTAATAGTATATATTTTTTCTTTTGGTCGGAGTGCTTAAGGTGGGGACCAACAAGTTTACAAACTGTTAAACGAAACATAAGTGAAGTTTATACAGTTTGTACGATGTTGGGGGCCGAAGACCAAAATAAAAAATATATACTATTGCTTATGATAAAGGAAATATCTATTTTTTACAAAACAAGCCCGTCCCCTTTTGTAAAAAATCTAAAAAAGTAATTGCTACGTATAAATATAAATGATATAATGTACCCGAATTAGCTATTTTATAATAGACAAAATATTTGTATGGAATTGTATTTTGAGGAGGAATAATAATATCTATGGAAAAACGAATAGATAAAATAAACTATTACTTAAACATAGCAGAAACAGTAGCTCAGAGAAGTACTTGCTTGAGAAAAAAATCTGGTGCAGTAATTGTAAATAATGATGAAATAGTATCTACAGGGTATAGTGGAGCACCTCGTGGAAGAGAAAACTGTATGGATTTAGGCTTTTGTTCAAAAAAGAAGTTCTTTCCAAATGTTAGGCATGCTGGATACGATGCTTGTAGAAGTGTTCATGCTGAAATGAATGCTATTATTAGTAGTTCTAGAAAGGATATGCTCGGTGGAACTCTATATTTGGTTCAATATAGAACAGAAACAGAAGAATATGAAGAAAATCCGGGATGTTGCCAAATGTGTAGAAAGCTAATTATAAACTCGGGTATTGATAAGGTTATTGTTAGAATTAACAAGAATGAGTATCAAGTTATAGATGTAGAAGATTGGATAAAAAATGATGATTTATTAAATGGAAAGATTACTTATTAAAAAATTATTATCGAAATTTTTCTAGAAATACAAAAAAGTAAAATAAGTTTTTTAATGAATAGTATTGTAAAAGAAACTAAATAATGTAAATAGAAACGAAGAAAGGAAAAATCAAATGAAAAATAATATAAAGAAGATAATAGATGCAATCAAAACAAGACGATGGATACATTACTTAATAATAGCAATAATAGGTATATTGGTATGTATACCTTTTTTATGGGTACAGATATATTTTAGTGATGATGGAAAATTTCATTTATTAAGATTAATTGGATTGGATAACTCTATGAAATATGGAAGTTTGCCATTTTTGGTATTTCCATTCTTTTGTAATGACTGGGGCTATAGCATGATGACTTTCTATCCTCCTTTAGTTACATATATACCATATATATTAGGATTGATTTCAGGAGCGTTTAGTACAGGATTAAAATTATTTGGATGTCTTACAATGATATTCTCTGGAATTTTTATGTACAACTTTATGAACGAAGTTACTAAGAAGAAGGGAATAGCCATCTTTTCTGCAATATTATATATGATATTTCCATATAGATTTGAATGCTTGTTTAATAGATATGCAATAGGAGAATTTACCGCTTTTGTATTTATTCCTATTGTATTCCAAGGATTGTATAATTTACTGCACGGAGATAAAAAAAGGCACTTTTATATTGCAATTGGAGCGACTGGACTATTACTTACACATACAATTTCAACTTTGTATACTGCACTTTTTTGCTTGATATACGTATTGTTTAACATAAAAACATTCTTTAATAAAGAAGTTATAAAAAAATGTGTAGTTAATGTTATATTCATTTTACTAATGTCTGCAATGTTTTTAATACCAATGCTAGAATTTAAGTTTAGTGCAGAGTATTCAATACTACAACCTGAAATAATGAAAACAAATGCAGAAAGTGTAGCTACAAAAACGATAAAACCATCACAATTCCTAAAAGATATAGGTGAAGAAAATGGTGTATCTTTTGTTGTAGGAATTCCTTTTATTACAATGCTTTTACTTGGAGTTATTGCATATAGTAAAATAGATAAAGAACATAAAAAGTTTTATATTACATTTATTATATTTGGAACAATTTCGGCTATAATGTGTACATACCTATTTCCATGGAAATTTATGCCGGATTTTATGTGCACACTTCAATATCCATGGAGACTACTAGGTTTTGCATGTTTTTTCTTTACACCAATTTGTGCTATTAACTTATACTATTTATTAAAATGCATAGACATAAGATGGGCAAGAAACATTATATTTGCTTTGGTCTTAATTATAACAACCTCATTTACAATAATGGAACTTAAACAATATCCTGTAGATGACACAAGCCAAGACGAAAGTTATGAAGAAAAAAACATAGAAAATCCAAAGATTCACTATTTTTCTATTAATAGAGATAATATGCCAGAAAAAGCATTACGAGAACAGATGGGGTATTTACAAACAAGAGAAGATAACACAGTTATAGTTTCTGGAAATGTTAACATTTTGAATGAAAATAAAGAAGCACTACACATGGAAATCGAGCTAGAAAACGCAGAGAAGGATACACAATTGGAACTACCATTTTTATTCTACCCAGGTTTTTCAATAACTCTTGAAAATGGTGAAAATGTAATAGAATTAGAATATTGTGAATCTGAATATGGATTTATACAGATTAAAATACCAGAAAACATTGAAAATGGGAAAATAATAGTGGATTATACAGCAACAGTGCTTGAAAAAACCGCTTATGTAATTTCAGGGATGTCAATTATTGCATTTATTGTATATGTGGTTTGTTTTAGAAAAAAGTGTGGACAAAAGGGACACTCCAATTTGTCCACGGTAGAGAATGAGAAGGAGACAAATGAGAAATAAAACAAAGAAGAAACTAATAGATTATATAATCATACTGATATTTGCTATTATTATTTCAATACCGATGCTAAGTCAAAACTTTAATATATATGCAGATGATGGAATTCAGCATATAGCAAGACTTATGGGAACAATGCAGTCTATAGAAGAAGGACAAGTAATGCCAGTTATAATGTCAAACTTTTGTAATGGATTTGGTTATTCATGGAACCTCTTCTATAGTCCAATTACTGCATATATTCCACTAATATTTCGCATTTTTACAAGTTCATTTGAACTAATGCTAAAACTATTCATTGTATTGGTAGGATTCTTATCTGGAATAGCAATGTATGAATTTGTAAATAAAATAAGCAAAAATAGATATGCGGGTTTATTGTCAGCAATAATATATATTTGTGCTCCATATAGACTCACAGATATGTATATGCGAATGGCAGTATCTGAACTCACTTCATTTATATTTTTGCCGATTATATTTCAGGGTATGTACAACATATTTGATGAGATTGAATTAAAATGTTGCAATGAAAAAGAAATAAACAATGAAAAAAATGTGCAGAATAATGAGAGAAACAAAGATAAAAATAAGTGCAATATTTGGGCTAAACGTCGTAAGAAAATTTACTTAAAAAAGAGCTTATTATTAACCCTAGGAGCTTCAGGACTAATTTTAACACATTCAGTTATAGCAATGTATACAGCAATAATCTGTTTTATATATTTACTAATAAATATTAAGAAATTAAAAAATAAGCAAGTTCTAAAAGCTCTTGCAATAAATATAGTTTTAATATTACTTATAACAAGCTTTTATACGGTCCCTCTTCTAGAGCATAAACTAACTACTGACTATGAAGTGTTTAAACCTGGCAGGATGGAAAGAACAGAGGCGCTTATATATTATAAAGTAGACTTCTTAGACCTAATATATACTGGAAATAGTACAATGAGTTACGAAATAGGCCTAGTTAGTATAATAGGCTTAGTGCTTACAATACTTGCACATAAAAAGATAGATAAAAACATTCGTAAATTGTACTGGTTTTCACTAGTTACAGGGGTTGTATGCATAATAATGTCACTTAGAATTTTTCCGTTTGAAAAATTACCCGCAATATTAAAGATGCTACAATTTACCTTTAGACTATTAGAATTTTCTAGCTTTTTCTTTGCAGTTATTGCAGGAATAAATTACAGCTTAGTTATAAAAGACTTTAAACTAAGAGATGTATTAGTACTTGGCATAGTTTCATATTTACTTATTGTACCACTATATAATAATGTAAGTTTTGATAAACAATGGTCAGAAGAAAAACTATGGCCAGCAGTAGAAATAAACGAAAACACAGGAAGAGTACACGCAGGTTGTGCTACATTTGAATACTTGCCAAGCAAAGTATTTGAAAACTTAGACTATATTAAAACCAGAGAAAATAGAGTATATGTTTTATCAGAAGATGGCACATATACTTCGCCAGATACTCTGATGGAAGATAGTAAGGCAATAACAATAGAAAACGAAGAAAAGAACGGAACAGATTTAAGCTTTAGTATTAGAAAAATAGAAGAGAATAAAACATCTAACTTAAATGAATCGAATATCTCAAATAATTCAAGTGACTTAGGTGAAACAGAAAAAATTGAAAACAAAAATAAAAAAGAAGTGCTAGAACGTCAGGACACACAAAATGGCATAACACTAGAACTACCATATATATATTATTTAGGTTATACAGTAGAAATTGAGGCAAATGGAGTTACACAAAAGCTCGAAACATTTGAATCCGAAAATGGATTTATAGCAATTACTATGCCGGAATCTGTTTTAGATGCAAATGAAGAAGTACACGTCACAGTAGAGTATACAGGAACCATTTTAATGAAAATAACATACATTATATCAATTTTGTCAGTTTTGGGGACAGGTCTATTTGCGACATACTTGTCATCTTCGGGGACAGGTTCAAAAGAAAAAAACTAGGCAAACAAAGGAATTAATAAGTAAAACTAAATAAAATTTAAAGAAATATTAACATATTGGTTGATAAATATTACCAATTGTGATAAACTATTTATGCATAGTTAATGTTGATTAACTTGCAATAAGAGTTACTTTATTAGACTAATAGTAATAGAAGTTGAAAAATGTAGAAAGGACATATCATGAAAAAAATTCTTGCTATGTTGTTGGCTTGCGTGATGGTCTTTTCTTCGGCCACCGTTTGCTTTGCAGCAGATAACACTGAACTTTCCGACAAGGTAACCAAAGAGGTTGCAACTAGTATGTTGGGCGAAGGTACACCGTTACCTATTACCATTGATGGTGAACCTATGACTCGTGCAACACTTTATGAGGCATCTGGTTCTACTGATGGTTATATTGGTGGAGCCATTTATGTGCCTGAAGGTGGTGCAAATGTAAGAATTGCTTGGCGAGCACAAGCTGTTAGTAGTAGTGGATCTGGAGGAGTCTTTAGGCTTGCTGTTGGAAATTACGAGGTATATTTACCGTCAAATCAATCTGCACGCTATTATAGCATAGGTTGGCTTGATGGTGGGAGACATTCCTTTGAAATATCTCCATATTCCGGAACTTCTGGCACATACGTTTATGTACTCCAATTTGTTTCTTAAGCCAATGCCTAATTGCTTTTAGTGCTAATTTTGAGCTAAGCTAAACTAACTAACACATTTTTCAACTTCGGAGAAGGACGCTCTTTTTGAGTGTCCTTTTTCTAAAAATAAAATTCTTGTAACTATATTAAATAATGTAATTTTAAGGTCACTTTAGTAGGATATAATTAAGAAAAACAAAGAAATAAGGAGTTTAGTTAAAAAATATATTTTACAATTATGTGTGCCTATAGAACTAGAAAAGAAAGGAATGAAATTCTGTATGGAAATTTTAAAAGTAGAAAATTTAATCAAAACTTATGGAGAAAATGATAATATAACAAAAGCCTTAGATAATATAACTTTTTCTGCACAAGATGGAGAATTCATAGCCATTATTGGAGCAAGTGGTTCTGGAAAATCAACTTTGTTACATATTTTAGGCGGAATTGATAAACCATCATCAGGAAAGATAATTGTAAATGGGCAAGATATAAGTAATTTGTCAGATAGAGAACTTGCTGTGTATAGAAGAAGAACAGCTAGTTTAGTATTTCAATTTTATAATTTGATCCCAATTTTAAATGTTAAAGAAAATATTACTCTTCCGATTCGTTTGGACAATAAAAAAGTGGATGATAGAAAATTAGAAGAGTTGGTAAAAATTTTGGGATTAACAGACAAGCAAAATAAGCTTCCAAATCAATTGTCAGGTGGAGAACAACAAAGAGTTGCAATAGGAAGAGCATTAATGTGCGAAACTAAAATTTTACTTGCAGATGAGCCGACGGGAAACTTAGATAGCAAAAACTCTATAGAAATTGTTAAACTTATAAAAGAATATAACGAGAAATATAACCAAACCATAATACTTGTAACACACGATATAGAAGTAGCAAAGCAAGCAGGGAGAATTATAACTCTTCAAGATGGTAAAATTGTAAGAGACGAGGTACAATAATATGAAAAATATATTAGAACTCGCAATTAAAGAATTAAAAAGTAGTAAAAAAATGGTAATAGCAATGATTGTAGGAATTGTTATTGTTACAATTTTAATTAACTCAATTACTACACTAGCTTTAAGTTATCAGGAATACATAGTAAATTTATCTAGAAGTAAAGAAAACTGGGAAGCAAAAATTGAAAATGTACCTTATAGAGATGTTGAAGTTATTGAAAAGAGCGAAAATGTAAAACAAATTTCTATAGTAAAAGATTTAGGAATTTCAGAAGAAAGCTATAGTGAATGGTTTACTGACCTATTACACATAAAAGAATATGATGAAAATGCGTTGAAGAATTTGGAAATAAAATTAAAGAAAGGTCGTTTACCACAAAATACAAAAGAAATAATTGTAAATGAAGATATGACTTTTGAAGTTGGAGACACTATAGATACAACAATCAATAATAAAAAATATTCGTATCAAATTGTTGGCTTAATAGAGAATACAGATTTTGATGAATTTGAAGCCACTACGTTAACTAAAGTAAATGGTGCAATAACTTTATTGAATAAAGACAATATAAATGAAAATGACTTGGTAAGTGTTTCAATTATCAGTAATGATATTTCTAAAATATATAACACGGTTAATCAAATAAAAGCAGATATAAATTCTGACCTAAACATAATATATAATGAAGAATTATTAGGGTATGCTTGTGTAGCCGAAGACGGTTCTGATTTTGAAAATACAATTTTAATAGTTGTAGGGCTATTGATTGCAATTATTGCAGTATCGTCAATAGCTTTAATATACACTATTTTTAATATTTCAATAAATGAAAAGAAAAAATATATAGGTTCACTTTCTTCTATAGGAGCCAGTAGAAAACAAATATTTAGCATTTATCTTATAGAAGGGCTTATAATAACAATAGCACTAAACGCTATCGCGTGGTCATAGTGAAATAGTAAAAGCATCCAAAACGCAAAATGAGAGAAA
>CALXPW010000040.1 GCA_944390365.1 uncultured Clostridia bacterium
TTATTACATAATAACTTATAACTTTCGGTAAATGCTTCTTCTATAATACTTTCTTTCATAGCCTTACAATGTGGGCAGTTTTCTTTTCCATGTTTTACAAATTCCATGCAATGCCATACTATTATACTATTTTTCGTTCCAGAGTGCCAATTTCTTCTTGTTAATAAACTACCACAAAAACCACAATATAATCTACTACTAAAAGGATATTTTCTGCTAAAATTGCCTTTTCTTCTTCCAGAGCCTCGTACTCCTCCTCGCTTTTGTAAAATTTCTTGTGCTTGATTAAACATTCTTTCAGAAATAATTGGCTCATGATGTTCTTGTATATAATATTGGTTTTCTTCTCCCATATTGACTACTCTTCTATGTGAAATTGGATCTGTTGTATATGTTTTTCCTTGTAAGACATCTCCTTTGTATTTTTCGTTTTTCAAGATACCTCTTATAGTTGATTTGTGCCATTTTTTCTTTCCTGTTGGTGTTTTATATTTCATATTTGTTAGTTCTTTAGCAATAGTTGTGCAACCTACTCCTTGACAGTATCTTTCAAAGATATATCTTACTATTTCTGCTTCTTCATAATTTATTGATATTTCTTTTGTGTCTTTGTCATATACATATCCTAAACATCCATTATATCCAATTAATTCTCCTCTTTTTTGTTTCATCTGTAATCCTAATTTTACATGAGAAGAAATATTTTCGCTTTCTTGCTGCGCCATTGCACTTAATACTGTTAGCATGATTTCCCCTGATATTTCTAAAGTATTAATTCTTTCTTCTTCAAAATAAATAGCAATTCCTTTTTCTTTGAGTAATCTTACATATTTTAAAGTATCAACAGTATTTCTTCCAAACCTTGATATTGATTTTGTAATTATCATATCAAATTTATTTTCTGTTGCATCTTGTATCATTTTCATAAAGCCATCTCGTTTATAGTCTAATGTTCCTGTTATTCCCTCATCTGCATATATGCCAACATATTTCCAGTTGCTATTACTTTTTATTTTTTCTTCATAATACTTTAGTTGAGAATTATAACTGTTTAATTGTTCTTCTTTTTCTGTACTAACTCTTGCATAGGCACATACTCTTAAATTTCCTTTTATTTCTTCTCCTGTTGTTCTATTAATTCGACCTTTTTTCTTCTCTATAACTTGTACTTTCAAATTTAACCTTCCTTTCTCAAGTTTAGAGAATCTTTATGTGCTTATTATACATCAAAATATTAATTTTTCAAATACCTATATGTGTTAAATTATATTCTTGCAAAATATTTTGCTTTAATTCTAAATATCTCTTTTCTTTAATTAATCCTGCTTTAAATGTTTTATTTAGTATTGCTATTTTTATACTACAATTAAAAATATTTTCGTTTATCTTGATATTTTTTGTATTATCAAAATTGATTTCGTACAACATAAAAATCCTCCTTAACTTGAATTAAATTTCAAAAAAGATAACAGAAAAAGCCAGCCGACTAGCTTCGACTGACTCCTTGTTTTTACATTTTTTGATAATACCATTATAATATCGTGTTTTCCTAAAATCAATTCCCGTTTTTTTCCCATTTGTCTATTCAAAATCGTTTTATGTTAATTATAGTGTTAATTTTTAGACTTTGTATAATCAATTATCTGCAAGTTCACCGAGTGAACTTGTATTTTTTATTTTAGTTCACTTAGTGAACTGATAATTTTATATTTTTAATTTTCAGTTCACCATGTGAACTCGTAATTTATTTTTCTCTATTATTTAATTCACTCGGTGAACTTTGTAAACTATTTTTTCTGCATTTGTTCATTTAGTGAACTCATTTTAGTACACTGGGTGAACTTTTCTCTAAAAATAGGTTCATTTAGTGAACTTTCGCACTCTGAAAGGCATTTTTTAGGGGTTCATTGGGTGAATTTCTGCGTCACTTTTGCATAACTTTTTTGTTCTTTTATTAACTCTAGAAGGCTTGTCCTTCTATGTGTATAAGAGATGTGTTAATCATCTCTATCCTGCCTTTAGTTATTACTTTCTATTTTATATTTTTTACATACTTTTTGGTATTCCTTTTTTTCTCTCTCAGGTAAAATTCTAAATTCCTTCACAGATGCACATATGGATAATATCGCCATTAACGAATACATTATGATTCTAATTATTATTACAGCAAGCTTATTATTTGAATTTAGTAAATCTACTATATCAAACCATAAATCTAAGATAATAATTACTATTGGAAGAATTATACTTATTGCAGCAACACCTATACTTTTTATTTTCGCTTTCTTCTTAGCTTCTTTTTTTATAATTTCAATCGTTTCACTATTTTTTTGTTCTATTCTGCTTTTTTCCTCCTTTATTTTTTTATTTTTTTGTCTCTCTTCTTCTAGTTGCTCATTTAAATCTCTTCTTAATTCAATTTTTATATCATTTAGTATTTCATAAGTAATATCTTCATTTAAATTATCGATATTTCCCATTACTTTATCAGATAGCATTGAATTTAATACTTCATAATCTTTTAACAAAGCGTAATCTTCTGAAGTTATTTGATTATCATTCTTTAATTTATCTACTTCTTTAGTAAATTTATTTATCATTACAGAATTAGGTTTTATTGCAGCATAACAGTTTGCTATGATTTGACTTTCTTTTAATTCATCATACCTAATTGGATTTTGAAACCACAATATAGTTCCTAAAAATATATCTGTAATACACGGTGCAATACCTTCTTTTTTTCCAAGAGTTTTATTAAAATTCTTACAAGCATAGGCAAGAGCTTTATTCGTTGTAACGAAAAAATTTTGTGATGTTTCTAGTGCCATTGATCTATTCCCCTTCATTTCTCTATAAATCAAAGCAATAGATTTAATATCCCTATAGATTGTATCTTTTTTACTTTCTTCATCAAAATTTTGATTTCCATTTTTATATACGCTAATTATTTGTTCATATAATTGTTGTTCATCAATTTGGTATCTATCAGTTGATTTTATATAGTCTGCACTAGATATATAAATGTCCAATTCTTTTAGTTTCTTTTCTAAAGTAGCTATAAATAGATTTATTTCTCCCTCTGAATATTTCTCCTCTATAAAATATCTTTGAACTTGTGGTATATTTTCTTCATATTCCTTGTTTTGCTTCATCTTATTTTTAGCATTTTCTAAGATTTCTCTTATTTCATCGAAAGTATGTCTAAAAATATATAATTTACAGTTATTGTCTTTTAATATATCTATTATGGATTTGTAAGACTTTTTATAAAACTCTCCCTCCATTCCCAATAGTCTTAAAATAAATTTTGTATCAAAAAATATCTTTTTATCCTTAAAATTTCTTTTGTTCGAACTAATATTGTCTAAACTTAATGCTCCTGCTACGGTATATCCTAAACAAAAATTTTTTATAATTTTAAAAAGATCATATTCATTTTCATACAAATAAATTATAAATTTATAAAGTATATATATGTCATCTTTTATTTCATTATTATTCAAGCTTACACTTATATTTTTTATATATTCTTCATTTATAATTGTTTCTATATAGTTTTCTTTTATAAAATTACATATATTTTCTTCTGCTTTACTCTCTTCAAGATGAAACCCATAATAATTACTTGCATATTCTATATACTTATTTTTTATATTTTCAAATTTCATAAGATTATCTCTTGACACCTCATTAAAATCTGTCTCTACTATTTTATCATAATTAGGAATAATTTTCCCTTTTCTGTTTTTAGTTAATGTTCTCATCTTTACCATTCTATTTAATATTTCAGTCATAGGCATTGCCGGTATCTTAAATGCATATTCACTATAAAAATCTTCACAAACTTGTTGTATATCAAATTCATCATATTGTTTCTTTGAAATTAATGTAGAAACAAATGGTATATATGCTTCTATAAAATCTTCCCCTAATATCTTTGAATTTAATATTGCTACATTTATTATTTCATTACTTATTTTATTCATTTCAATTACTCCTTAGCACTAGTTTTTTGTTTTACATATTTTCCCACTTTTGATGTAATATTTTTCCTATAATATAGCACAAATTTAGCTGTTTTACAATAATTCTTATAATATTATTTCGTTCTGCAAAAAAGTTCATAATATAGAGAACAAATGTATTGCTTTTTATATAAAAATATAGTAATATTACTAAAGAACTCTCTATTAACAGATTGTTCCAGAAGGATTATTTTATAAGCAGTTTATGATTGAGTATGTAGCTTATATGTTTTACATTATAGGCTACAATATTATTATTAGGAGGTATTAATTTGGATATATATTCACAAAATATTTATGAAGTTATTGAGAATGGTAATAAAAAACATATTTTAATAATTTATAATATCTCTGAAAACCACTATGTTGGGTTAACAGTTCACTCTACTAAATTAGATAGTCTTACATATATAAAATCTATTGATAGATTTATTGATATTAATGATTTACAGGAATATAGTAAACGAAATATTAAACGGATTAGTTTATGTCAAGGGTAAATTTTTGAAAGTAAGCAGTAAAGATTTTTCTAATATATTAAAACTTTTAAAAGAATCTTTAATGAAGAAATTACATAAAGAAATAGATTATAGGAATATCGACAAAATCAAATACTTAAAATGGTGTTATGATAAATTACTATTAGATACTAACAATATAAATATTTCTAATTTAAAATCTGGTTCTATTTGTTGGGTTGATTTTGGACAAAATATTGGTTCAGAATTAAGAAAATTAAGACCTGCCATTTTGTGGCGTTCTTCATCAGACAAGAAAATGTGGACTGTTATTCCTTTAAGTAGTAAATGCTATCAAGATAAATATTATTTTCATTGTGACATAAATGGATTACCTTGTAGCACTGCAAAACTAGAATCTATGGCTAACTTTAGTTATAAAAGAATAAGAGAACCTTTCTTTTATAATAAGAAAATCTCTCATTTGTCGAAAGAGGATTATAGTAATATCTTGCTAGCACTAAAAAAATATTATACTTTCGAGGATGAAATACATTAAAAAATATTGACTATTAGCTAAAAATACATTATAATATAATTACATTTAATTGTTGCACATCGTAAGATGTGGAAGTTGTTTTTCGAAGACTAGGTTAGCCTAGTCTTCGCTTTTTGTAATATTTTTTCTTGATTTGCATATAATATAATTACATTTAATGTTGCACATTTAAATGTGGTTAATTCGTTTATAAACGCAAAAAGTCCTCTTTCTAGAGGACTTTTAATATTAGATTGTCGGAAACTCTCGTAAATCCCACTTCATTTACGAGAGTTTCCGCATATTTAATTTCCATATTACGAATTTTTTAACTTTTTCGTAATATAACACTTTTATATAAAACTTACTATGTCTTCAAATGTATCGTATCCACTTTCACTATTGATATGACCACCATTATGTACTAAAACTTGTTCAGTTGCAACTGCATCTGCAAATTCTTTCTCTGCTTCATATCCTACATATGGATCATTATCTGAATAGAAACAAATTATTTCATTAGAATATTGTTTCACATCTTCTAAATTATCAAAATACATAGATTTATTAACATTATCATATTCTTCATTTATTCCTAGGTAGTTGTTAAATCCACATACAAATATTAATCTTTTCACTTTTGATTTATTCTCTACTAAAAATTTACTAACAAATACTGGTGCAATACTATGTGCTATTATAGTTGTGTTTTCATTGATTAAGCCTAAATCTAAATAGTATTTTAGTAATTTGCTCCAATTTTCATAATTTTGATACTCTAATCCTATTGGAAATTGTGGCACATATACTTGTTTCCCTTCATCTTCTATAAAATCATGTAGCCAGCTAAACCAATTTCCAAATGGACTTCCAAAACTTCCGTGTATTATAAAATAATTTTCCATATGCTTACCTCTCTTCTAATTTATAATTTACACTTAATATGTTTTCTTTCTCATCCACTTGTATCTGCATTTTAAAATTAAATTTTTCATCAGTTAAACCGTTAATAAAAAATCTATCTAAAATCATTATATTAGATAATATTTTTTCTTTTTTCAATAATTCATTAATTTCTATCCATTCTGATGTATTTTCTTCAAAATTTTGTAGCTCTCCTTCACATTCATTACATATAAATACATCAAAATCAAATATTCTATTTGGATATTCGATTATCATTTTTCCTTTATATTTTAAGTTTTTTATTTTAAGTCCTGTTTCCTCTTTCATTTCTCTTATAGCTGTCTGTTCTGAAGTTTCTCCTTCTTCAATTTTTCCACCTGGTATTTCATAATACCCTGCTTTTTTATTTCCTTCTTTATATTTTGTCACTACTACTTTATTATCTTTTACTAAATAGCACCTAACTGCTTTTCTTATAGGTTTATCCATTTAAAACTTCTCTCCAATCTGATTTTACAATATCTTTTATTTTAAAATTATTCTTTCTCATATACTCTTTTACTTTTATATATCCATAAACATATCCTGTCCTTACTGGCATATTAGGTATTTTCGTTTTTGCAAACATATAGAAAAAATCATACATCATATTATTTTTATTTAATTCTGGTTCAACAACCTTATCTATAACTTCTAAATTATTTTCTACCCATTCAACTGTAGTATTAGGGACTATTGTATAATAACTTTTTTGCTTATTAGGTACTACTTCTTCTGAAAAATTACATGCTATTCCTTCAGTAATAAATCTTTCTCCAATACACTTTTCAAATATATCATGTTTTATTTCTTTTTCTCTAATCCAATGTGTGTATTCATGGGCAAGTAACATTTTGATATTTTCTTCTAACCCCCACGTTGATTCTAGTAGTATAACAGTAACATCTTCGTTTTTATACTTTGTAGAATATATTGTAGTAGTATTTAATCCTATAATTACATATACTTTTTTATTGATATCCTTATAATTTAATATGTTTCCTAGTTCATTTACGATATTTGCAAAAAACTCGTTTAAATTAATATTTTTCAAATTTGTAATTGTATCTAATATTACTTTTTGATAATCCATACTCTTTATAATCTCTTCTATTTTATCTTTTTCTATTTTCTTTGGTTCAAAATAAATATCCTTCAAAGTATTATAATTATTATAAATATAATTTTTTATTGATGTTTTTATATCATTTGTATTTTTATATTGAACAAAAAAATCATTACATAAAAAACAATAATTCATTTCTATACCTCCATATACCATTGTTTTAAAAATATACATTTATTGTTCTCATTTAATTTTATTTGATATATCATGTCATATGATATTGTATCTTTCAAAATAAAATTAACTATACAACACTCATCATTTTCACATAGTATATTGAAGTCAATATCGCTTGTATTCTGTCCTTCTATCTCTTTCCACATTTTTCTAATTTCTTTTATAGAACTTATTTTATCTGTAGGTGTTTCATAATACTCTACCTTTTCATCAAATAAGTTAACTATGTTTTCTACATTTTTCTGTTTCCAATTATCTAGTAATTCCACACACCATTTATAATAATCTCTCATATTCTATTCTCCTAATATTTACTGCTCATAATGTATCATAAATTTCTTAATTTTACAATGAAATCGCAAATATTTTAATGTTACATTTCTTCTTACATTTGCTTAACTACCACAAAATCTCCAATAGAAATAATGTCAAGAGCGAGTGATAACGAGTTTATTTACTCTTGATATTATTTTTATTGGAGATTAAAATTGGTTTGTAAATATTATAGGGCAAATTTTTTAGTATTTTTGACCTACAGAATTTTATAGGTCAAAAAAAGTTAAAATTTTGACCTATAAAAAATAAGCTTCAGTACATATCTACTGACGCCTAATTTTATAAAGATTCTCTATAACTCATTTTAATAAATTTCTTCTAACACTCGAAATATCTAGTTTTACCTCATATCTACTTACCCTCACAACTTATACCTGTTGTGCTTATAATAGACACAATCTCAAATTTCCCAGTATTTCAAACACTTTGCTTCATTTTCTAAAATCTAATTTATGTGTTTCCACTTACCATTTAAACAACCACTTTAACTTTCACACCCAAATTTTGATGTTTTTCTTTTCCAAATCTGCCTTTTTCTTCAAAAGTTATAATCTCTGAAAGCATATCAAAATCAAGTATTATATGTCTTTTTTTAGTTGTAGCACTGCTACACATTCCACATGTGTGGTTGCTCATCTGTAGATTTTTTTGACTAATATCGTTGCTTGTCTGTAGATAATCCTCATAATTTACTTTGCTCTCATTTTTTAGTACAAAAGTTACTTGTTTTGGATCTGCTTTATCTTTTTCATCATATCCACCAATTATAACTTGTTTTACTAAAATTTCAAAAGCATCTTTATCAAATTCTGTTATAATTTCTCCATTTTCAAGATATCGTTTTAGCTTATTTAAACTAAGTTTTCTGTTTGTTTTGTTTCTTTCTTCTGTAATTAGTTTTTCTTGCTTTAAATTTAATTGTTCAATCTGATTTTGCATTTTTTCTTTTCTCTCTAAGAATGTATCTCTATCAATGGCATTTTCTAAACTTAAATCAATTAATTTATTCATTTTTGATTTTAGTTTTTCTTTTTCTGTTTCAATATTTTCTATTAACTTACTTGATGAGTTCTCAGTAATAATGCTGTTTATTCTTGTTATAAATTTATTTACAATATCACCTTTGTTACTACATAATATTTTGTATACATCTACAAAACAATTTTCTATTATTTTTTCTTTCATTGCTTTGCATTTGGGACATTCTTGTTTTCCTCTTTTAACAAAATTCATACAATGCCATACAGGTGTCTCATTTTTAGTTTTTGAATTCCAGTTTCTTCTTGTTAAAACAGTTCCACAAAATCCACAATAAATTCTACTACTAAATGGATATTTTCTACTATAATTACCTCTTCTTTTTCCTTTACTTCTTGAACCTGCTCTTTTTTCTAATATTTGTTGTACTTTATCAAATAGTTCTGGCTCAATTATTGCTGTATGATGTTCTTTAATATAATACTGATTTTCTTCTCCCATATTGATTACTCGTTTATGTGTTATAGGGTCTGTAGTATATGTCTTTCCTTGCAAGACATCACCTTTGTATTTTTCGTTTTTCAGTATTCTTCTAACTGTTGAATCACTCCATCTTGTTAGTCCTTTTGGTGTTAGATATTTCATGTTTGTTAGTTCTCTTGCAATTATACTTGAACCTACACCTTGTGCATATCTATTAAAAATATATTTTACTATTTCCGCTTCTTCTTGATTGATAGATATACTTTTGTTTTCTTTATCATAAGTATAACCCAAACAGCCATTATATCCAATTAGTTCTCCTCTTTGTTGTTTCATTTTTAGTCCTAGCTTTACATGTGATGATATTGTTTCACTTTCTTGTTGTGCTACTGAACTTAATATTGTTAATAGTAATTCTCCTGCCATTTCTAGAGTATTAATATTTTCTTCTTCAAATAGAATTGCTACATTTTTCTCTTTTAGCATTCTTACATATTTTAGAGTATCTAATGTGTTTCTTGCAAATCTTGATATTGATTTTGTTAGTATTAAATCAATTTTTCCATTTATACTATCTTGTATCATTCTCATAAAATTACTTCGTTTGTAATCTTGTGTTCCTGATATTGACTCATCTGCATATACTTCTACAAAAGACCATTCTATATTTTTTGATATTTTTTCATTGTAGTATTTTACTTGTGATTCAAAACTGTTTAATTGGTCTTCTGAATCTGTGCTTACTCTTGCATATGCTGCTACTTTTAGTTTTCTATTTATTTGTAGTCCTGTAGTTCTATCTATTCTACCTTGTATTTTCTCTATAACTTGAACTTCCATTAATCCTCCATTCTGTTAGAGAGAACCCT
>CALXPW010000041.1 GCA_944390365.1 uncultured Clostridia bacterium
TTTGCGTTTTGGATGCTTTTACTATTTCACTATGACCACGCGATAGCGTTTAGTGCTATTGTTATTACCAATGCTACTAATGTTATTCCGTTTTTTCTCTTTTGCGAAGCCTTTGAATTCTCTTTTTATTTTCATCATTCTGCTCCTTTCTTTAGTTTTTTATAACTATTGTTATTTTTCTCTGTTTTTCATTATTTTATTCATCTTTTTTGCTATTCTTTTGTTTTTGTATTCTTTTTACTTAAATCTTTAAAACTTAAAAGTACTTTTGGTATTATCAATACTTTTTTATTTCAAAGAACTTCGCTATTTTTTATATTAATAGTACCTTTTGGTACTTTTTAGTTTTATGCTTTAAGCACATTTTTATTCTACACTAACAGCATTTCTTTTTCAAGTACTTTTTTCAATTTTTTTGTTTGCAAAAAACCAGTTAGTGAATTCTAACTGGCTTTCCTACAATTAAATATTATATTAAAACTTATTTATTTAATTCTTCTACTAATTCATTAACGTCTATTCCATGTACTTCACAAGCTTCTTCTAATGTTTCTGCTTGAGAAGCTGGGCATCCTAAACAATGCATTCCTGCATCCATTAAAATTTCTGCTTTTTCTGGAGCTTGTTCTAAAAGCTCTCCTATTTTCATATCTTTATTAATTTGCATTTTATGCTTCTCCTTTCTATCAAAAAATTTATATTTGCCTGTTACAACAAATTACAATCTATTCTCATAATTATTTATATTTTCTTCAAGCATTGTACATTTTTAATTTTTCTTTGAGTGCTTAAGGTGGGGACCAACAAGTTTACAAACTGTCAAACGAAGTTTGTACAGTTTGTACGATGTTGGGGGCCGAAAAGAAAAATTAAAAATGTACAATGTTTGAGAATCTACATATACAATGAATTGTAACAATCTACATAAAATTTTACCACAAATTTTAAAAAAAGTATAGACAAAATTTAAAAAATGTTGTATTATTGTTAAAAATTGGAAGGTGGTGTTTAAATTTAGTCTATTGGATTTGTTTTTCATATTTTTTATTATTCATCTTTTTATTACTCTTTATTCAATTTATTTATTTTTCAGTAATAAAATTTTTCATAATCGTCAAGGTTCTAAATTAAATTTAAAATCCAAATTTTCTAAGTAAATCATTTTTAGCGAGGTGAGTTTATTTATTAAGCGTCTATTATTCATTATTATTTTTTCTTGTATTTATTGCTTTATAGGATTTAAGCTTTTTTCTAGCATTATTTACGCAAATTCGGTAATTATTCCCTATGGTATACACCCATTTGATATTTGTATAAAAAATCCTGATTTATGGAGATATATTGAAATTACATTTATTTTTACATACATATTTTCTTCTCTTATTATTTCTAACTCAATTTATCGAATTTTGTGTATTATTATGAAAAAATTATTTGAAATAATTCGTAATTTATTTTCTAAAATGCGAAAAATCTCTAAGTTCTCTAAGTTAAAAAATATTTTTAAAAAGTTTGTTTATTTTATGTGTCAAAAAATGCAGAAAAGAAAAAACAAATATACTTTTTTTTATTCTAAAGAAATATCAAATAATAATTTTACTAACCATAATAAGCTATTAAAAAGTAAAAAGCCTTTGCAATTATTCGTAGGCAACACTATTAGTTCAAATAGTCCTATTTATCTTCCTGCCACTAGCCTGTATCA
Source organism: uncultured Clostridia bacterium (assembly GCA_944390365.1). Classification (GTDB taxonomy): domain Bacteria; phylum Bacillota; class Clostridia; order TANB77; family CAG-508; genus CALXVA01. The sequence goes on from CALXPW010000041.1 coordinate 1,706, forward strand.
AAACATATTAGTTACAGGTACTATTGGTACTGGTAAGACAAGTAGCGCTATGTATCCATTTACCAAGCAATTGATTGAATATTGCAATAATGATACTCAAAATAAAATAGGAATGTTAGTTTTAGATGTAAAAGGAAATTATTTTGTTAAGGTATCTGAATTTGCAAAACAATTTAATAGAGAAAACGATTTAATTGTAATTAGTTTAGGTGGAAAATATAAGTATAACCCATTGCACAAGCCAAATTTAAAACCTACTGTTCTTGCAAATAGATTAAAAACAATTCTTCTTTTATTTTCTCCAAATAATTCCGAAAGCTATTGGTTAGATAAGGTTGAACAAATTTTAACAGAATGTATTAAACTTTGTAGATTGTATAATGATGGATATGTCACTTTTGAAGAGATTCATAAACTTGTGTCAATAGAAAATTATTATGCTGAAAAAATAGAGTATTTAAGAAAAAAGTTTTTAAATAATGAATTTAGTAAAGAAGATACATATAATTTATTATCATCTTTAAATTTCTTTCAAAAAGAGTTTTTGTCTTTAGATCAGCGTACTTTGTCCATTTTAAAATCTGAGATTACTAGAATTACAAATGTTTTTGTTTCTGATTATGAAGTTTATAAAACTTTTAATCCCCAAAAAGAAGAACTTAATTTTTTTGGTTTTGAAGATTTAATAAATACGGGGAAAATTGTTGTTTTAAATATGAATATATCTGAGTATAAAGTTTTATCGAAAATAATTGCAACTTATTTAAAATTGGATTTTCAAACAGAAGTAATGGCAAGACTAGCAAATAATTTTAAAAATTCTTCTAGAACTGTAGCTTTTATTTCTGACGAATATCACGAATATTGTACAAGCTCTGATAGTGAATTTTATGCTCAAAGTAGAGAAGCAAAATGTATAAATATTGTAGCAACTCAAAGTTATACCTCTCTTTTAAATACTTTGAATAATAAATATGCAGTTGATGTAATTGTTCAGAATTTGGTTAATAAATTTTGGTTTAGAACAGACGATATTTTTACTATTGAAAATGCTCAAAAGCAAATTGGTAAAGAAGATAAAGAAAGGCTTTTTAAGAGTATTTCTGAAAATGCAAAGGAAACTAATTATAGTTATATTACTAATACTTTAAATTCTGTTGATTCAAATATTTCTGAAAGTATTAGTACACAAATAACAAATGATTTTGTTTACGATACTAATTTTTTTACACAGAATTTAGAAAATTTTTGTGCCCTTTCTTTTCTTTCTGATGGAAGTAAAATTATGAAGCCTGAAAAAATTAGACTCAAACCTTATTTTGAAAAATAATTTTTATTTCAATATGTTTTTACATTTATTATATGCTTCTTTCCAATGTTTTGAAATATTTCACAACTTTTATTTAAGGAGGATGGTTTGTTTGAAAAAATCTAAAAATAAATTTATTTTTATTTATTTCTTATTTTTATTATTTGTATTTTTTATTACATTTAGTAATGTTTGTTCTTCTGCTCTTTTTAATAGCACACCAGAACTAGTAGATAGATTAAATGGTGCATTTGAAAGCATAAAGGGTTGGCTTCTTACTTTAGCCACTCCTGCAGCTGCAGTAGCAGTAGGCGTTGGTGTTTTTATGAAAAAATTTAGTTTTGGAGATGAAGAAAGAATTAGAGTAGCAAAAAAACTAATACGTGGTTCTTTATTTTCGTACGCATTTATTCTTGCAATAAATTTAATTTTAGCTGCTATTAAATCATTAGTAGAATAATTTTGATTATGGAGGTATATTTTGGAAGAAACAATTTCAGGTTCAGAAATTACTAATATTACTGAGGTTATTATAGATACTATAAATAATTTATTAAACTCATTATTTTCTTCTATAGATAATAGTGTTTATAATACATTGGATAATTTAGCTTTTATTGATAATGATATATTACATGATTCTATTTTTGAAAAGTTTTTTGGTTATCATTCAAATGTAAGTTTATTAGTCATTGCAAATTCATTACTAGTCGCCGTGTGTTTATATTATTGTTTCAAACTTATATATTCACATTTAAGTGGCATTTCTATTGAAAAACCATATCAATTTATTTTTAAATTATTGATATTTGCTATATTTGTTAATTGTTCTTTTTATATTGGTGAATTTTTTATATATTTTACATCTTTAATTTCTTCACTAATTCGAGAAATAGGAGGGTCTATTTTGAATACTAATATTTCTTTTTCTGCTTTAATAGAGAACGTGAATTCAGTCATTACAATAGATGCTTCAAATATCAATGTTTTTTCATTTGACGGCATACTAAGAAGTATTATATCTTTTAGTTTTGTAAGTCTATTATTTACTTATTCTTTACGATATATAATGATAAAAGTGCTAATTTTGCTAATGCCTTTTGCTTTTCTTACTTTAATAAATAGCTCTAGTTCGTGGTTTTTTAGAGCGTGGCTTAAGGTCTTTTTGTCATTGCTATTTATTCAGCCTTTTATTTCTCTTATACTACTTATTGTTTTTGCACTTGATTTTTCTTCCTCTGATATTACCTCTAAATTATTATGTATTGGTTCTTTATATGCTTTAATTAGAGCTAATTCATATGTCCAAAGTTTTATAGGTGGAATTTCCACAGATGTTTCACAAAATTTTAAAATTATGAAAGGTCAAATTAAATAATTATGAAATTTATATTTCCACAAAATTATAATTTTAATAGTAAATTATTGGGATTTATTGATTACACAACTGTAATTCTAAATATTGTTTGGGGACTTATTGTCTTTTTAATAGTATATTTTCTTATTCCAAATATTACTCTTAAAATAAGTATATTTATTGTTTTATTTTTTCCTTTTGCATTGCTCAGTATCATTGGTTTTAATCATGAAAAAATGTTATATATTATAAAATATTTATATAAATACATTTTTTCTGCTAAAATATATTTATATAAAAAATATTAAATTCCAAATACCTCTGTTTTTCTTTATATTTCTACTTTTTTTCTTCTTTTTCTATAATATTTTACAATTTTCCTAATTGTATTTTTATATATAAAATGATATAATTTCATTTATACTTTTAGGGGGAGGAATTACTTATGAAATTAGAAAATGCAGACTTATCATCATTATTTTCAAACACATTGATACCAGATATATTTTTCTCGGAATACTTGTCTGAAGCTAGTGGTGACTTCATAAAAGTATATTTATATATGTTATTTTTATCTAAGTATGATAAAGATATAAAAATAAATGATTTATCAAAAAAACTAGTTTTACCTGTTAAAACAATTCAAGATGCAGTTAAATACTGGGATGATAAATGTTTAATAACTAAAAAGAATACTCGGATATGTTGTTAATAGTATTCAAGAAATTGAACTACATAAATTATATAAGCCAAAAACAGCTTTATCTGCAGAGCAGTTGCAAAAATCTGCTGAAAATCAAAAACGAGCTAAAGCTATAGATTATATAAACAATAAATATTTTTCAGGACTTATGCCTACTACTTGGTATCCTGAAATTGAATTATGGTTTAAAAAGTATGGTTTTGATGAGGAAGTTATGATAGCATTATTTGGATACTGTTTTGATATGTCTGCTCTTCATAAAAACTATGTGCAAGCTGTTGCAGAAGCTTGGAATAAAAATAATATTAAAACATTTAATGATTTGGATGTTTATTATGAAAAACAAGAAAAGTTAAAAGTTATTGCTAAAACAATATCAAAGAAATTAGGTCTATCACGTGCCCTTACCCAATACGAATATGCATATATAGAGAAATGGGTTGTTGACTATGGTTATTCTTTAGATATAATAGAAATTGCTCTTAAGAAAACTACTTCTAAAGCTAATCCTAACTTCGATTATTTGGATAAATTATTAACAGATTGGCATGATAGAGGCTTTAAAACTTCTGGAGAAGTACAATCCTTCTTAAATGAAATGAAAGAGAAAAATAAAAATGTAAAACAATTGGAAAAAACAACAGGATATAATAAATATGACCAAAGGACGTATGATAATTTAGATAATTTATATGCAAACTTAAAGAAATAAGCTAATTTGGAGGTATCTTAGTGGACTCAGTTTTAAAAAATATCTTATCACAATATGATAAGAAAAAAACACAAGCAGAAGTTGATGCACAGACCAGAAAAGAAGAATTGTATCAAAAATATCCAAAACTACAGAATATAGATGACAAAGTAAGTTCTTTAGCTATTTCAACAACAAAATCTTTAATTGCTAATAATGATAAAAATTTATTAAAAGAACTTAATGATAATATAAATAAATTAAAAGAGGAAAAATATTCTATTTTAAAAAAGCTTAATATACCAGAAGATTATTTTGAACCTCGTTATGAATGTCCTATTTGTAAAGATACTGGGTATGTTACTAATAATGATTATTCTGTTACAATGTGCAGTTGTTTAAAGCAAAAATTATATAATGAGCAATATAATAAATCGAATATTTCTAATTTAGATACACAAAATTTTGATAATTTTTCTGATTTGCTTTATTCTGATAAAGTTGATAAGAAATATAATGCCGATATATCACCTAGAGAAAATATAAATCAAATTAAAAATATTTGTTATAAATTTATTGCTAATTTTGATAATAAAGCTCAAAAAAATTTATTGTTTACAGGAAATACTGGGCTTGGAAAAACCTTTTTATCTAGTGCAATAGCAAATGAAATTTTGAAAAAAGGGAAAAATGTGCTATATCAGACAGCTCCAGTTATGTTAGATACAATTTTAGACTATAGATTTGGTAAAATTAAAGGTTCTAATATATTAGATAGTATTTTAAATGTAGATTTACTAATAATTGATGATTTAGGTGCTGAAAATCCAAGTAATATTAAATCTTCTGAACTTTTTAATATTATCAATACACGTTTACTAAATCAAAATAAAATTACAAAAACAATAATTTCTACAAATTTAAATTTAAGGAATTTATATTCAAATTACGACGAACGTATTATTTCTAGAATTATTGGAAATTATGATATTTGTTACTTTTTTGGTGATGACATTAGATTTAGAAATGTAAGATAAAAATAAGAACTACTTACTTCTTATAGTAAATAGTTCTTTATTTTTATCTTTCTTCTTGTTTTTGCTCATTTTCCTTTTGTTCTAACTTATTCAAAGTATCATATATAATTTCATAAGCATCTGGAAGATTTTTATATTCTTCAGGTAAACTTGCAAAAAAGCTATTGATTACTAATTTTCTTACCTTCCACATATCTTCTTGTTTAATTGCTGTTCCTTCACTTAGAGCTCTTACTTTAAACCATAAGTCTGATTCAACCATAACTTTTAAATTATCTTTTAAATTAGTCCCTTCGCTCATTTTAACCTCCATTAGAGCTTTTTTTGCTCTTCCTATATCACGTTATTTATTCCCCGTCTTTCTCATCCATAGGAATAGTTTCTATGCTGACTACTTTTCCTTCATTTGTTCTCATTAGTGTTACCCCTTGTGTAGAACGTCCTAATACACTAATGTCTGAAACTTTAAGTCTTATAATTGTTCCTGTATCTGTAATTAGCATTACATCTTCATCATCTGTAGCAATTCTTATACCTACTAAATCTCCTGTTTTTGGAGTTACTTTATAGGTTATAACTCCTTTTCCACCTCTTGTTTGAACTCTATATTCATCAAGTTCAGTTCTCTTTCCAAATCCGTTTTCTGTTATTGCAAGAAGTGTAGCTTTGCTTCCTTGAATAATAGATTCCATTCCAATTACATAGTCTTCCTCATCTAATCTAATTCCAATTACACCTTGTGATACTCTTCCCATAGGTCTTACATCTTTTTCATCAAATGTAATGCACATACCTTTACGTGTTACTAATACTACATTATCTTCTCCGTCTGTAAGTCTAACATCAATAAGCTCGTCATCTTCTTTTAATGTAATTCCGATTAGTCCACTCTTTCTTACAGACATATATTCATTAAGGGCTGTTTTCTTAATAATTCCATTTTTTGTAGCCATCAATAAATATTTTCCATCTGCAAAATTTGCAATTGGTATAACAGCGGAAATCTTTTCTCCTCCGTCTAGCATCAAAAGATTTACTATTGCTGTACCTTTAGCAGTTCTTCCTGCTTCTGGAATTTCATATCCTCTTAGCCTATATACTTTTCCTTTATTGCTAAAGAATAGTATAGTATCATGAGTAGAACATGTAAATATTTCTTTTACAAAATCTTCTTCTCTAGTTGCGATTCCTGTTATTCCTTTTCCTCCTCTTTTTTGGCTCTTGTATGTATCTATTGGCATTCTTTTTACATAACCAAAATGAGTTAAGGCAACAACACATTGTTCTTCTTTTATTAAATCTTCTACGTCAAATTCTCCTTCTGCTGCAACTATCTTTGTTTTTCTGTCATCACCATATTTATCTTTAATTTCTAATAATTCTTCTTTTATAATGTCATATACAAGTTTATCACTAGCAAGAATTGCTCTTAAATGTTCAATCAATTTCATCAATTCTGCATATTCTTCTTCAATTTTTTCTCTTTGCAAACCTGATAATGTTTTTAATCTCATATCAAGAATTGCTTGTGCTTGTATATCAGTAAGCTTAAATCTCTCCATCAATCTTTCTTTAGCATCATCATACGAATTTCTGATAATCTCAATTACTTCATCTATGTTATCTATAGCAATTCGTAATCCCTCTAAAATATGTGCTCTAGCTAGGGCTTTATCTAAATCAAATTGTGTTCTACGAAGTATTACAGTTTTTCTATGATCAATATAGTACTCTAAACATTGTCTTAATGTAAGAATCTTTGGCTCGCCATTAACTAATGCTAACATTATAACTCCAAAAGTATCTTGCATTTGAGTATATTTAAATAATTGATTTAAGATGACCTGTGCATTTACATCTCTTTTTAGTTCAATTACAACTCTTACTTTTTCCTCTCTGTCTGATTCATCTCTTACTTCTGAAATTCCTTCAATTCTTTTTTCCTTTACTAAGTTAGCAATATTTTCAACTAATTTAGCTTTATTAACTTGGTATGGTAAAGATCTTACAACAATTCTTTGTTTGTTTCCACTCATTTCTTCTATTTCAGCTTCTGCTCTCATTGTAATTTTTCCTTTACCAGTTGTATATGCTTCTTTTATTCCTTCTCTACCTAGTATAAGTCCTTCTGTTGGGAAGTCTGGTCCTTTTATGATGTTCATTAGTTGCTCATCTGTAACATTGTCATCATCAATTATTTTAATAATACCGTTAATAACTTCTGTCAAGTTATGTGGTGGTATATTGGTTGCCATACCAACAGCAATACCAGATGACCCATTTATTAAAAGTGTTGGTATTTTAGTTGGTAATACTGTTGGTTCTTGTAATCTATCATCATAGTTAGGCATAAAATCAACTGTGTTCTTTTCAATATCTTCAAGCATGGTCTCTGCAATTTTTGACATTCTAGCTTCAGTGTACCTCATAGCAGCTGGTGCGTCACCATCAACAGAACCAAAATTACCGTGCCCATCAATTAGTGGATATCTCATAGAGAAATCCTGTGCCATTCTTACCATAGCATCATAAACTGATGAGTCTCCATGAGGATGATATCTACCTAAAACAGAACCTACTGTATTAGCACTTTTCCTATATGGCTTGTCTGATGTTATACCATCTTCATACATAGCATATAAAATTCTTCTATGTACTGGTTTTAAACCATCTCTTACGTCTGGAAGTGCACGAGAAACAATAACACTCATAGCATAGTCAATATATGATGTTTTCATTTCTGTTTCAATGTTTCTTTCTATAATCTTTCCTTCATTTTCTTCCATTTTTATTATTCCGTCCTTTCTATTTCCGTTATTTATTCTACC
>CALXPW010000042.1 GCA_944390365.1 uncultured Clostridia bacterium
AAAAAATCAAAACATACATTCTTTGACTTCTAAATAGAATCATAAATTATAACAAAAAGCAGACTAGAAATTATATTTTAATCGATCGTAGTGCTTGTTCTTCCCGTTCCAACCACGGCTTCTTGTAAGGACCTCCAAGTGTTACAGCCCACTATTCCATCAGCAGTTAATCCCACTGATGCTTGGTAGCGTCGTACTGCATCTTGTGTTGCTGAACCAAATATTCCATCTAATCCACCTGTTCTATATCCTAATGTGTTCAAATCGTCTTGTGCTATTAGCACATAATTGCTTAGACTTCCTCTTTTTAATTGTGGAAATCCTCCCGTACTACATGCCGGAGTTCCAAATCTTTTATCCCAGTGCACCCACGTTGGTGTAAGTGATATTGGTTCTACAAAGCTCCATACTCCCGAATTATTAGCCGAATTCCATAATCTAGTTCTTTGTGCTTGACTAAGTCTTTGTCCTACATCAAATGCAGTACCTGCATAATGTTGACTTTGTGTTCCATGTCCACCTTCCCAAGGTCTTTTAAATGCAAAGCCCACAGGAATGGCAGATCCATAAATATATCGTTGACTATTCCAGCTTTGCATCGTTCTTTTTGTTGTCCATAGTGTCTGAGATTTACTTGAGCCTCTAAACTCTCTTACTTTTAGCGTTCCATTTGTATTATATGGCATTGGCTCACTTTCTCCCCTATAATATGTTTCCATTCGGTCAGTATCATTATTAAATACAATTATCTTTGCCATAAAAAATAATCCTCCATAATTATATTATTTCTATATATTATGAGAAGATTATTTTTTTGTTACTTGAATTTAGCCACTTAATAATAAATGTGCATATAAAATTTATAATTTAATTTTAAGCTTCGATTTTGCTTTGAATTCCTAAGCCATCTCCGAAACAAGTTAAAGTTTCTACCCTTTGTTTTTTATCTTTCCTTAAATTTACTTTTAAAGAATTCGCAAATTCTCTTTTTGCTTCATTTTGAATTGATTCTGTAGGAGCTTCAAGCATTTTTATATTCTCTTTTTTATTAAATATATTTTTAAAAAATGAAATTATACTATCAAAAATACTCATCTTTCTTCTCCTTCCTGTGCAACAACCTTGCCTGAACTGTGCTCTAATTTCTCCTGTTTATTTATTTCTGGTGTATCTTCCCAAGGTCTATGTCCTTCTGTTTTTTCCAAGTCCTTTTCGTAGCATTCAAATTTTGCTTCGAATTCTTTTTGTGTAGTTCCTATAAATTCTCCTCTTTGTGCATCCACAAAATAAAATTGCTTTCCTGCCTCTGGTAAATCAGCATACACATATAAAACAGGCTTTTGGCTTGAATCGTCACGTGCATACACTCTACTAACAACACATCTATTAAACTGTAAATTTCTCTGATTTAAAGCAACACATTGCAAAATTCCTGTTGTAGAATTCTGGCACTTTGCAAAATCTGGATAATATTCTTTAAGTGCTTCTAATTGTCTTTTTAATTCTTCTTCTGCTGAAAGCCCCAAATCATCTATGGTTTTGCACTGGTTGAAAAGAGCTTGCACTGGAAACTTACCATCTTTATCTGCAAGTCCAATGCTTGTATATATACTTCTTAAACACTTATCATCTAAAGCTAATGTTGCACTAGCTAGTTCCTCATCACTTTTATGACATGCTCTATCTATTCTATTTGCATCAATATCATTTTTTCTTATTTCTGTATAGCTTTTACAAAAATTACCTGGCTTTGCACCATATCTTTGCATCATTAAATTCCATGTAGGGTCTAATATTGTATCTCCTATACTTTTAGTTCCATCTGGATTTGGTAATTCTACATTCTTTAATTTCAAGAAGGAATGGTTTACGCCAGAAGCCATTTCGGCTTCAACTCCTATTTGTTCCAACATATACTTTTCAACCTGTGCAATTCCATTGCATACTCCGTAGCCTGAATCTATAATTTTCCATAATGCTCGTGAGTCGTTTGGATTAAAAACCTCTGTATCGAAATCTGGACTATAACTAATTTTTTTGCCTATTGCATTATCTATATATGCAATCTTTTGTATACTACTCCAATTTTCATCCATTTCTTTAAAAACAGATGCTATCCACATTTCGGAATTTATATATTCTTGTGCTGTAGAGTAACCCAAACCCAAATTATCACATATTTTTATTTCTGGACAAATTCTACATAGTTCTAATATTTGTTCTCTATGTTCGACAGAAATTTCCATTGGATTTAGGTATATTAGTTCATCTAATCCTTGATATAATTCCAGATCTTTACTAAAATCTAACTTTATTTTGCCCAAGGTAGCATAATTTGTTGAATCATTTTCGGTTTGCATCTCTACAGCTGTTCTATATTCTTCTGGAAGTTTAGCTACATCAATTTCATTCTTTGCTTCTTGGCCTAACATTGCAAAAACCTGTCTTTTTTCTTTTAAGCTCAATCCCATTTCTTCAATTCTTGATGTAAATTCTAATTGTTCATCCTTACTAAGACGTTTAGAAATACGATATGGTGTAATACCATTTTGCTCCATAAATTTTTTATTGTCTCTAATAAATTGAATTAAAGAATCACTACTTAATGTAGCAATAATATCTACTAAGTGATTTCGTTCTAAACTATATTTATTATTTAAAATTATTGGTTCTTTGCCTTTGTCAGAAAAGGTTTTTAATATATCCATTATTTGATAATTTTTAAACTCATATCTATCTATTAGTTGGATTTTTGCTTCTTCACTTTGTAAACTGCATATAGAGTCTACAATTTGGTAATCTTTTAAATGTAATTCATCTTTAGCAAACCTTGTATCAGTAATAATTGTTAATTTTGCGTCATCATCTAATCCACTAACTATTTTGTTAATATCATAATTTTTTATCTCATGTTCTTCTAAAAATTTTGAATTATGAAGTATTTTTAGTTTACTGTTACTATCTAGTGATTGAATTACATTTAGAATATGATGAGTTTCTAAATCAGATACAGCACTTGGATTTTCAAGTACTGCAAGTTTAGTTTCACTATTTGAAATTTCTTGTAATATACGACATCGTACATGTGAAGGCAGTTTCTTAAAATGCTCTAGTTCAAATAATTGCCCCTTTTCTTCATCACTTAAAAAATCATTAACTAATTGTAGTAAATCTGCAACAGTTAAACTATATTGTGCTAGCACACTTCTATCTACAAATATGTTAAATTTATTTTTGGATTCTTCTAATAATTTTCTTAAATCTTGTGCGTTCATATTGCTCCTCTTTTGCATTATTGTTCTAATTATTATATTCGACATAAAATTTTGCATTCCTCTTCTTTGTAAAAAATAAAACATGTTGTATCTTTTTATGTATGTATGATATAATTCTTTTAACTTTTTTATTCTAAATAATTATTAAAGATTATTGAATAAATTTTTGTTAGAGCAAAATTAACTCTAGTGGAGGTTATAATGGGAGAAGATTTATATGAAAAGCGAAATTCAAATTATTGCTATAGAGATAGTAATGTTTTAATAAATAAACTTAATATACACGATGAACAGCTTTTACAGAAATATGAAGCAAAAATTACTGCTGCAAAATTACTTGCTTTGCGTCAAAAAGGAATAATTGGCAATTTTGATGCTGAGCATCTTAATAAAATACATACATACCTTTTTGAAGATATTTACCCTTTTGCCGGTAAATACAGAAATGAAAATATAGCTAAAGGTGTTTTTAGATTTGCAGAGTATGAATACATTGAGCCCGAACTCCAAAAATTGATGAAGCAATTAAAAGATGAAAATTATTTGAGTAATTTATCAAAAAATGAACTTGCTGAAAGACTTGCATACTATTTATCTGAATTAAATGTTCTTCACCCTTATAGAGAAGGAAATGGAAGGACTACGAGGGAATTTATTAGAGAATTAGCTTTAAAAAATGGATATGTTTTAAATTTAAGCAAAGTTTCTCCTAGTGACTTTTTAAGTGCCAGCATAAAGTCGATTGTTGACACTTCGGATTTATCTAAGTTGATTTTTCAGTGCTTGGAGAATTAGCCGTGGACAAAAGGGACACTCAATTTTGTCCACGAAAATTGATTTTTTCTTAGAAATAACTGGACTTTTGCCCTGTTTTGTGGTATAATATATATGTAGGTTGGTTATGAGAAAAATAAGTTCGGAGGTAAAAAAATGTTTAATGAAGATGTTTTCAATTTTGATATAAACAATATAAAAAATGATTTAGCAATAGAAGGTATGGCTATTTCAGACGAAGATGTTACTTTATTCAAACAATTTGCTAACGAAGAAATAGATATGCCAAACTTAATACAAACTATAAAAAATGAAATTGTTTAAATTTAATAAAAGTTGGATTTTTGAATCCAACTTTTTTATGTACTCATTTTATTATACTTTTACACTTCTTTACATTTTACAACTAGTCTTTGTGTTCCATAATTTGTACAAGTTATTAATGTAAGTTCCCTACGTGTTAAAGGCTTTCCGTTTGCTAATTGGCTAGTGCAACTAGTATCATTTGGCTCTACAATATATGTATTATATACAGCATATTGCACTTTTCTTCCTGTCATATCTTCAAGAACTACTATATCTCCATTTACTAACTCATTTAATCTACCAAACATTTTACCATTTCTATAGTTATGACCAACTATACAATAATTTCCAACTTCATTTGGTTTCAATTTATCTGGCTTTGGCCAGTACCTATTAACAGAAATAGAAAGCAACTCATCAGAGGTTTCTGATAATACAGGATAAGTTATATTTATTTTTGGTATTGTCAAAATTGCTTCTGTTGTATATGTAACTCCATCTACTGTTGTATTATTTATAATTTCATTTGTACTAACATTTTCTTCTAGTTCTTCTTCGGCCTCTTCGGCCTCACTCTCATTTAACACTATTATTAAAGCATCATCTTTTGTAGATTGTTTTGTTGTATCATCTTCTCCCGTTTTAACTTCTGAAAGTAAAACTTGTGACACTTCTTCACTTTTATTTCTATCGTATTCAGCATATATATAGTATGAGGATAATAGGCATATCAAAAAGACAGATATAAAGAATTGTACTTTATACATTTTCTTTTTTCTTTTTAGTTCTGGTGTAACATATAATTTTTCAGTAACTAAAATTTGATTCAACTTAAAATCCTCCTTTTCTATTATTTAATATATTTATGGAAAAACATTTACATAAATATTATATCATAAATTTTTGTATTTTCAAATATTTTCTACAATTAAATTTGATAATTCTGCAAATTGTTCTAAAGTTAATTTTTCTCCCCTTATTTCTTTCTCTAAGTCCATCTGTTTAAAAATATGCTCTAATCTTTCCTTATCTTTTATTATCCCAGAGTTAACTAAACCGTTTATAAGTGTTTTTCTTCTTTGCATAAAACTTGCTTTTATTACTTTGAAGAACATTTCTTCGTTTTTTACATTTACTGGTGGCATCTTTCTTATTTTTAGTTTTATAACTTTAGAATCCACCTCTGGAGAAGGTATAAAACTTTCTTTTCCTACAAAAGCTATCTCTTCCGTCTCTGCATAATAGTTTACACTATATGTAATTGCTCCAGAAAGCTTTCCTCCTGGAGCTTCAGTTATTCTATCTGCAACTTCTTTTTGTACCATAACAGTAATACTCTCAATGTTCAGCTTATCTTCAAGGAGCTTCATTATTATAGGTGTTGTTATATAGTAAGGAAGATTTGCTACTATTTTTGCTCTACCTGTTTCTGTAATATTATCAGTAATTAACTTTTTTAAATCCACCTTTAGTATATCTTCGTTAATTAGAGTAAAATTATTATATAGCTTAAATCTGTCTGTTAATATTTTAATCATTTTTTCGTCTAATTCTATTGCTATAACTTTTCCTGCTTTTTCAAGTAGTTTAGAAGTAAGAGTTCCGAGTCCTGGACCAATTTCTATTACTAAGTCATCTTTACCAATTTCAGCTGATGATACTATTTTATCTATGGCATTATCATCTATTAAAAAATTCTGTCCAAGTTTCTTATTTGCCCTTATATTATATTTTTTTAATATATATTTAGTTTCTTCTAAACTACTCATCTATGTCTCCTTTATTTTATTCATCGATTTCTTCTTTTAAAACAACTGTTATAACTGTTCCTTCTTCTACTTTTGAACCTGCTATCATATCCTGGCTAGTTACTTTACCTGTTCCTGAATATTTTATATTAAGGTTTTTATTCTTCAATGCTGCTTTTGCTTCAGATAATGACATTCCTTTTAAGTTTGGTACAGTTTGAGATACTCTAGTATCATTGTCTTCTGTATAAAGTTTTACTACAGCTCCATCTATCAATTGTGTACCTTCTACAGGCATTTGACTACTTACAATTTCATTGCTATTACCAGATGTAATACATTCAAAGCCTTGCTTTTCTATTATTTTCTTAGCTTCTGCAACAGTTTTATTTACTACACTTGTTAGTGCTGTAGTTTCCATTTCACTATCTGTTGAATTTGAAGGAATTCCTAAATATGGCAATACTTCTGATAAAATTTGTGCTACTACAGGTGCTGCTATAGTACCACCACCTGTTGATTTACCCTGTGGTCCGTATAAGGTTAAAAGTATAACTAATTCTGGACTCTCCACTGGTGTAATTGCAGCAAATGATGCTACTTTTACTGAATTTGCATCTGAATAATCTGCTTCAGAAGTACCAGTCTTACCTGCTATAGTGTAACCTTTTACTTGAGCATAGCTTCCTGTTCCACTATCTACAACTGTTTCCAACATATCTAATAATGTGTCTGCTGTTTCCTTTGATATTACTTGTCTTACTTCTACAGGTTCTATTGTTGTTATTGCTCCTGTATCTGTATTTTTAATTTCTTTTGCAATTCTAGGTTGCATAAGTTTTCCATCATTTGCGACTGCTGCCACTGCTGAAATCATTTGAAGTGGTGTTATTTTAAATCTCTGTCCAAATGACATTGTTGCAAGTTCTATACTTCCCGCATCATCTAAGTTCCAGAATATGCTATTTGATTCTCCTGAGCTTCCAGAATCACCTATATCTGCAAAATTAGTATAATCAAAAAGTCCAAAAGCATCATAATATCTATATAAAGTTGCTGCTCCTATTTTTCTTCCCAATTGCATAAATGCTGGGTTACATGAATATTTTAATGCATCTCTTAAGCTTAAATCACCATGTCCTGATGTATCAGAACAATTTATTTGTA
This sequence comes from uncultured Clostridia bacterium, assembly GCA_944390365.1. Taxonomy (GTDB): domain Bacteria; phylum Bacillota; class Clostridia; order TANB77; family CAG-508; genus CALXVA01. Next base: position 7,271 of record CALXPW010000042.1, read on the forward strand.
CTCCATCTATAATCTCATGTCCTTCACAATGGTAAACATTTGGTGTATCTGCATCTGCAAGTCCTTCTTCTAGTCCTGCTGCTGCAGTTACTATTTTAAATACTGAACCAGGTTCATACGCATACGATATTGCTCTGTTGTTCCATGTTTGTTGTTGCAAAGCATACTGCTCATCACCTGACATATCCTTCCACTCATCTTTTGGAACAAAGTCTAATGTATATGGATCATTTAAGTTATAATCTGGATATGTAGCCATTGCTAATATGTCTCCTGTATCAGGATCCATTATTATTACGTTGCCACCTTCTTTGCACTCATTTTCTTCGCATGCTTGTTTTAAATATTTTTCTGCTATTTGTTGTATGTTTGCATCTATTGTTAATGTTATGTCATTTCCATTTTGTGGTGCAATATATGTTTCATCTTCATAAGGTATTAAATCTTGCACAGCATCTTGTGCAGATGTAACCTTTCCTGGAGTTCCTGTTAAAATATCATTCCATTTTAACTCTAGTCCCCATAGTCCTTGGTTGTCTGTACCACAAAATCCAATTAAATTAGATGCTAAATTGTCATAAGGATAATATCTTTTTGTGTCTTCATCTATATTTATTCCACTATATATTTCATTATCTTCCATCCAGGTTTCTAACTTTGATATTTTATCATTTTCTACTTTTCTCGCTATTGTTACATTGGTAGTATCATCTCTTGATACCTTTTCTAAAGTTTCTTCATAATCTAAGTCAAATATTTCAGAAAATTCTTTAGCTACTGTTTCTTTAAGAGTTTTAGTTTTTGCTTCGTCAATATCCCCATTATCATCTTCAACTATTATTTTTGTTGGGTCTATACTTACTGTATCAACCTGTGCACTTATTGCTAAGGCTTTTCCAGTAGAATCATATATAGTTCCTCTTTTTGGGCTTATAGTTTTACTTGCAGTTATTTGTCTATTCATTTTTTCTGTTAAATCTGTTCCTTGAACAATTTGAAGCCATGCAAGTCTTCCTATTAGTATTATAAAAACCACAAAGAAAACTATTAACATTCTACCTAATCTATCATTTATACTAAATATTTTTTTTACTTTACTAGAATTTTTATTGTTAAATTTATATACATTTGTATTTCTACCCTTTTTCAACCTTAGTATCATCCTTTCATAGTTAAATTTTGTTTATTTTAAGGCTTTTTTCATATTGTAAAAGTATGCTTCCTTTTTTAAGCAAAATCATCCTATTTTATGGCTATTATTCTATAATATTTCATATAGAAAATCAAGTTAATTCACAGAAAATACATAAAATAGTTACAATGCAAAAAGAGGAATAAGTTATTTACTTATTCCTCTAAAAAATATTTCATATAAATGCATTAGCTATTAAAAATCTGGTCAAATTCTTCCCCATCGATTTTTTCTTTTTCAAGAAGAACTCCTGCAACCCTATGAAGTTTATCTATATGTTCTCTTAAAATTGATTCTGCTTTTTTGTATGCAGCATCTATAATGCTTTTTACTTCTTCGTCTATTAAATTAGCTGTTTCTTCAGAGTATTCTTTAGCTTGAGCAAAGTCTCTTCCTAAAAATACCTCTTCTTGGTCTTGGCCTAGAGTAATCGTTCCTATTCTATCACTCATACCATATTTAGTAACCATAGCTCTTGCAATTTTTGTTGCTCGTTCTATATCATTGCTTGCACCTGTAGAAATATCGTCTAATATAAGTTTTTCTGCAACTCTACCACCTAGAAGTGATACTATATTTTCTACCATTTCTGTTCTAGACATAAATGATTTATCTTCTGTTGGTCTATACATTGTATATCCACCAGCCATACCTCTTGG
>CALXPW010000043.1 GCA_944390365.1 uncultured Clostridia bacterium
CTATTAAAGAGGATGTTATTAGCTTAGAGGACGCCTTCTTTAAAAAGACAGGAGGTAATGTAATTGATTAACTTAATTGGAAATGAATTAAAAAAGATTTTTAAGAAAAAAACAATATATATTTTACTTATTATTATTGTTGGATACATTATACTTTCCAACATTATGATAAAAGTTACAGATAATGGATTTCAATATTATTATTATGACGAAAGTGATATAGAATATATAGAAAGTTATTTGTCAGAACTAGACCCTAATAATCCATCTGAATATCCAGATTTTGCATCTTTTAAACGTCAACTAGAAACTCTTAAACTTACTCAAAAGTATGGAAATAAAAGTTGGCAAGCATATATAATAAACACCAAACTTACTGGATATATTGACACAATGATAGAATATGAATATTCTAATGGAGTTACAGAGGAAGAATATAATGAAGCTAAAGACGCTTATGACAAGGCATTAGAAAAATTAGATTTAGACGATTGGAAGTACTTTGCAAATCAAGATTTAGAACTTGCAAATACTTCTATTGAAGAGCAAAAGAAATTACTAGAAACTGCTGAAGATCAAGAAACTATCAATTCTATTAAACAAACTATTGCAAATTTAGAAACCGAAAAACAAGTAAATGAATGGCGACTAGAAAAGGATATTAGCTATGCACCTACATTTTTAAATAATGCAATAAATCAATATTATATGTATCAAACCTCTCTAAATGAATACATTAACAGAAATGTAAACGACTTAGCAGCTGATGAATTATCTTATTATCAAGATAATTTAGAAAATGCAAGTTTAAATAGATACTATGTAGAAAATAATATTTCACTAGATTCAAACAGTAGAAGCTCATTTTTAAATCTATTTTCAAATTACGAACTATTTATACTTGTAGTAGGCATTGTAATAGCAGGCTCTATTGTTAGCGAAGAATTTAACAGAGGTACAATAAAACTTTTACTTGTTAAACCATATAGCAGAGTGAAAATCTTGCTTTCTAAATTTATTGTATGCCTTATAATATTAGTGCTTACAATTGTATTTATATACGCATTCCAATTATTAGTTGGAGGAATAGTTAACGGATTTGATGGTATGACTACAGATGCTATAGTATATAACTTTGATACAAATAAAGTAGAGAGTATAAATATATTTGTATATGTAGGATTGATTGGACTTTGCAAATTACCAATGTATATATTATTAACAGCACTTGCATTTACATGTAGTACAATATTCACAAATACTGCACTAGCTGTATCTGTACCATTCTTAGGATATATAGCATCGAGCTTAATAAATCAATTTGCATTATATTATGATATAAAGCAAATAATATACTTTGTAACACCTAACTGGGATTTAAGTTGTTACCTATTTGGAGGCACACCTTTATTTGAAGGACTTACCCCAATCTTCTCAATAGCAATTTGCGTAATTTACTTGAGTTTAATGCTTGTACTTGACTGCATTGTATTTAAGAAAAGGGATATAAAGAATATTTAACCAACCGTGGACAAAAGGGACTACTGCCTTTTGTCCACGATTTTTCAGCAAAAGGGGACGGGCTTGTTTTGTAAAAGTCAAATTGTTTTTTCTATTTTAAATTTATATGTATTTTCTTTTTAGTCTTCGGCCCCCAACATCGTACAAACTGTACAAACAAATACTAACGTTTTGTTTTACAGTTTGTAAACTTGTCGGTCCCCACCTTAAGCACTCCGACTAAAAATAAAATACATATAAATTTACTATAAAAACGAAATAATATTTTTACAAAACAAGCCCGTCCCCTTTTGCTGAAAATCTTCTAATCTCTTACATACTCATTCATTGGCTTTACTAAATATTTAAGTTCATCCAATTTATCTGTTGATACATAGCCAGGTTTTCCATTTATTACATCTGGTATTCTATTTACTACTGTTGCACATGTAAGTTCAACTGTTGCTGGTCTAGCTACAACTATAGTTGTGTTTGGCTCCCCCTCTATAGTCCACTCGTTTTTATCGAAGTCTTCTTTAGAATAAACTTTTCCTATACATTGTGATTCTATTGTTATTCCTTCCTTAGTTTCTGTTGTAACTACTGCACTCATACCTGTAGCCATTCCTGCTTTTACTGTCATTCCTAATGTTGATGATTCTATATCTTCTTTATATGTTTGTGGTACGCATTTTTGTTTTTGGCTTATTGGTGTTAATCCTAATTTTGAACATAACCAACCATTTACGTTCCACATATATGATGGTGAATATTCTCCAGAATTTATTATTTTTTGTCTTTCTTCATCACTAATTCTATCTACTGATGCTATTTTTTTGTCAAATTCATCTAAACTTAATCCTGCTCCGTGAGCCTCTGCTAAGGCTATACCATAATCTTCTACATTATATGATGAACTTCCCTTTATCTTAGTTATTTTTTGAGTAGAACCTGCTATTGCGCTTATTAACTCTCCCCAGTAAACATCTTGATATCCACTTCCTGTGATAGTACATCCATTTTTCTTTGCTAAATCATCTATTTCGTCAGTAACTGTTGGGTTTGAATTAAATGGAAAGAAAGCTTCCTCACATGTAGAAATTGCATTTATTCCTAGTTTTGCACAAAGCATAAACGCATCTTTTATATCATTTAGCAAACTCATTGTTGTAACAATTACTATATCTGGCTTTAATTCTTTTAGTAAGCTCTCTGCATTTTTAGCATCTGTAACTGTAACTCCTCTTTTCTCTCCTCCAATTATCTCGCCAATATCTTTTCCAATAACTGCTGGATTTACATCAAGTGCACCTACTATTTCTCCTCCCTTTTCAAATACATAACGCATAGTATACACTGACATTTTTCCTGCTCCATATTGCACCACTCTAACTTTTCTATCCATATTTACCTACCTTTCTAGAGTACAAAACTCTATAAAATTTTATACCTAGATTATATCATTAAATTTTAAAATTTATACAAGTTTGTGTTAATTTTTTTGCAAAAGGGGACGGGCTTGTTTTGTAAATTGTGCAATGATTTTACCTAATTTGCATTTTTGTATTATACTTGCTATAATATAGTACATAATACCGATTTGGTATTGTTCACACACAGAGCGAAAGGAGTAGAATATGATATATTTTTACTATGCGGATGTGTATTATGAGGATGACAACTTGGTTCGGTCTCACTTTGAACCATCCAAATGCCTAGGCAAGTTCAGACTGTACAAGATGGTTCAGAATTGCTTTCCGATATTGAAAAACATATCATCTCAAAAATGAATGTCTCTCATCCAGAGCGATATCAAGTTGTGATAAAAACTCTGAATCAACTCTAAAAGATTTTCCCAGGCAACAACTGTTGCCTGGGATTACTTTGTTATAATTAATTCTATAATATTTGCAAAAATTATTTAAACAGTCCCGTAATAAACTCCCAAATACCTCTAAAAATTCCAGTAACTATTGCAACTACTATATCTACAATAGTTTTTAAAATTACATTACTTTCATAAAAATTTACAAGCCAATCGTGCGTTGGTGGAATAAACCATAATATTACAAAAACTACAATAAGAATTCCTATTGTAATAAGTAAATCTCTAGTGTTTTCCTTTGTCCATTTATGTTTAATCTTATATCCTAAACTTCTTAAATAATTCTCATAAGCATTTTGATACTCCTTATTTAAGTTGTCTTGCATTTTCTGTCTTTGCTTTAATTCCTCTGCTTGTAATTTTTTCTCATACTTTAATCTTTCTTTTTCATAGTTATAATTTGCATTCTGATTATTTACATTGTTATTTGAATAATTAGCATAGTTGCCATTTTGATACTGCATATTTCCATTATTATATCTTTGAAAACCTTGTGTGCTTTGTCTTTCTATCTCCTCTTGTTCTCTCTTAGCCTCTAACTCTGCATTATATCTTTTACGTTTTTCTTCATTTCTAAGCACATCATAAGCTTCATTTATTTTTTTCATCATCGCTTCTGCTTTACTTTTGTTTGCTTCTTCTTGCAAGTCCGGATGATACTTTTTGGCTAACGTTTTATATGCTTTTTCTATTATCTCTGGTGAAGCATTTTCACTTACCTCTAAAATCTCATACAATGTTTTCTCTTTCATAACTTTCCCCATTTATATTTTTATCCAGAATTAGTCTATTTTCATTTTTTATTTGAGTGCTTAAGGTGGGGACCAACAAATTTACAAACTGTAAACGACACTTTTGTGGAGTTATTACAGTTTGTATGCAGTTGGGGGCCGAAAATAAAAAATTAAAATAGACTAATTCTAGCAATTTTAAAATTCGTACCACATCTACCATAAATTATACCATTGATAATCAAAAAATAATAGTATTTTTTGTATATTTATGATATAATACTTTTGTTTATTATTCTATTAAAGAGGTGATATTTTTTGAAATTGACATCTAATGGAGAAACTTTAGCAGAAAGCAAAGTGCTTATATTATACATTTTAAATCATATAAAAGCTCCAATAACCAATAATGCTTTATATAAAATAGTGCTTTCTGTATTAGAAATGAATTATTTTTATTTTCAACAATTTTTATTAGATTTAGTAAAAAGTGAGTTTGTAATTTCCTATTCTCAGGAAGACCAACAATTATTTTTTATTACAGAAAAAGGTATTAGAACTCTAGAACTTACAGAAGATATAATTCCAGGAATATTAAAGCTTCAAGTGGATACTAATTTAAAATACACTTTAGATGATGTTAATGAAGAAAATTCAATAGTTGCCGAATACACTCCATTAAGTGAAAATTATTATAATGTAACTTGTAAAATAATGGAGAATAATGAATGTTTATTTGAAGTAAAAACTTTTGCTGGTTCTCGTGAACAAGCTAAGCAAATAGTAGATAACTGGAAAAGACATGCTGGTACTATGTATCCAGAACTTTTGCAAATATTAACACAAGACTTTGGTGAAGAACCTCTAGAAGACGAATCTGAAAAACATCATCATGACATAGATTTAGGTTCTCCTAGAAGTGTATATAATTATGATGTAATAAACAGAACCGCCGAAGATGATTCGGAAAATAATAATATAAATGAAGACAATAATAAAACTACAGATACTTCTTCTGAGCGTAATAACTCAGACGTAATTGAAGGTAACATAAGTTTATTTGATATGCTAAAATAATTGCCGTAAGTTATATTATTGCCGAGGTACATAATTTATTTTTTGAAATTCAAAATAAATTATATGCCTCGGCATTTAAAATAAACTAATATTCTAATACTGTCTTCCCCAAACTACCATAGTTTTTGCAGGTTTTCCACAACATACGCACTTATCTCCTAAGTTTTCTTGTTCAAATGGAATGCATCTTGATTTTGCTCCTGTTAATTCATGTATTTTTTCTTCACATTCTGCATCTCCACACCACATTGTTTTTACATAGCCTTGGTTATTCTTTAGATTTTCTTCAAATTCTTCTAAGTTATGTGCTATTGTAGTTTTTTCCTTTACTCTTTTTACACAAGCATCATACATGCTTTTTTGAATATCCTCTAAAATTGTTTCTAACTTTTCATTTAACTCATCTAAACCAACTTCTATTTTTTCTGAGTTATCCCTTCTTACAACAACGCATTTATTGTTTTCAATATCCCTTGGGCCTAATTCGATTCTTACTGGTACTCCTCTCATTTCCCAATCGTTAAATTTATATCCTGGTGAATATTGTTCCCTTGCATCTAATTCTACTCTATATTTTTCAAGTAATCCTTTATATACCTCTTCTGCTTTTTCTTTTACTCCTTCTTTATGCATAGCTATAGGTACAACCACCACTTGAATTGGAGCTACTTTTGGTGGTAATTTTAGACCTCTATTATCTCCATGTGCCATAATAACTGCACCTATTAGTCTTGTGCTAATTCCCCAAGAAGTTTGATAAGCGTACTCTTCTTTTCCTTCTCTGTTTTGGAATTTTATATTGAAAGGTTTTGAGAAATTCTGTCCAAAATAGTGAGATGTTCCTCCTTGCAAAGCTCTTCCATCATGCATTAAAGTTTCTACTGTGTATGTGCTATCAGCTCCAGCAAATTGTTCTGTAGGTGTTTTCTTTCCTTTAAGTACTGGTATTGCAAGCAAGTTTTCTATAACATCTGCATATACTTCAAGCATTTCCAAAGTAAATTTCTTTGCTTCTTCTGCTGTTTCATGAATTGTATGACCTTCTTGCCATAAGAACTCCCTCGAACGTAAAAATGGTCTTGTTTCCTTTTCCCATCTTAATACATTACACCATTGATTGTATAAAAATGGTAATTCTCTCCATGAACTTAACCATTTTGCATACATTGTAGAAAATATAGTTTCAGAAGTAGGTCTAACACATAGTCTTTCTTCTAATTCTTCTCCTCCACCCATTGTTACCCAAGCAACTTCTGGAGCAAATCCTTCTACATGGTCTTTCTCTTTCTGTAATAAGTTCTCTGGGATAAGTACTGGCATAGATAAATTTTTAACTCCATGCTCTTTAAATTTCTTATCTGCATATTTTTGTATATTTTCCCATATAGCATAACCATAAGGTCTTATTGCTATAAATCCTTTTACATCAGTATAATCAGCAAGTTCTGCTTTTAAAACAATATCTGTATACCATTGTGCAAAATCTTCTTCTATATTAGTTATTTCTTTAACAAATCCTTTATTATCCATAATTAAATATTCATCCTTTCATAAGAGTATTAAAAACTCTCCTCTAAATTTTATGTTTGTACATCATTTTCTTGTGTTTCCTGCTTTTCTATCTCTTCGCTCTCCCTTTCGGGCATTGGAGCCTCCATATCCTTTTCTTCCAATATTTCGTCTATTACTATTTGTCTATTTTCATCTAATTTATACCTTGGAAGTGCTGGCAATTCATTTAAACTTGATATTCCAAACATTTTCAAAAACTCCTTAGAAGTCTTATATGTCATTGGTTTGCCTGGTGCGTCAAGCTTTCCAGCTTCTTCTATTAAATTGTAGTCTAAGAGCTTATATAATGTGCCATCAGAATTTACTCCTCTAATAGTTTCTATTTCTGCTCTAGTTATTCGTGGATTATATGCAATAATTGCCAAAGTCTCTAAAGCAGCCGTAGATAAGTTAGGTTTACTTCTTTTATCAAATACAGGATAAATATATTCATAATTATCTTTCTTAGTACATAACTGATATGCATCTTCTACATTTATTATTTCTAATCCTCGTCCTTCTTCTTTATATTCTTCTTTTAAATTATTTACTGCAGAAATAATCTCGTCAGAACTTGCTTCTAAAGCAGACATAAGTTCACTTATTTTTACTTCTCTGCCTGCTGCAAATAAAATTGATTCAATTACTCCTTTTAATTTATCTTCATTCATCTTTATTAACCTCTTCTCAATATGCATACTATTTTATCATTTATTTTACTTCTTGTAAACATCTTGACTTTACTAAATTAAACCTTTATAATCTAGTTGTATTAAAATATGAGAGTAAAAACTCGATTGGAGGTCCTTTATGTACACATATAATAAAAATGATAAATCCTACACTTTTTCTAGTGATGAACTTGACATAGATAAAATAGTAAATACAGTACAACTTGATACTGATGAAAAATTAGTAAACGAAGATGATTCTAATTTAAATAGCGACTCAGAAGAAAAAAATAACTCTGAATCAGATACTAACTCAAATGGTACAGATAATTCGATAGTTATAGAAGACACGTCAAATAACTCAGAGCAAACTGTGCATGAAAAACCTAGAAAAATTGAAGTTATCAATGGTGGAAATGACCTAGATATATCACCTGTAACAAATTACATTGAAGTTGAAAAACCAAGAAATGAAAAAAAGGAAAACATAGTTATTCCTAAAAATAATAAATGACACTTTGGTGCCTGTCACAAAAGTGCCATTTGGCACTTTTAGGGACAGATGTACTTCCTTATGCATTATCTTATTTTCTCAAAGAAATTCAAAAAACCGTGGACAAAAAGGAGTGTCCCTTTTGTCCACGGTTTTTTTGGAATTTTTTATGTCTTTTTTGCTTGTTTACAATTTAAAGTTTATATAGCCTCTTTATTTTCTTCTGGAACTTCGTTTTCGTCTGACTCTTTATTTATAACTTCTAGTGTTGCTACTGAGACTTCATAAGCCACTCTGTTTTCTACTGTTCCATCTTCATGTTTCTTCTCATATTGTCTAGATTGAACTCTACCTACTATTTTAATTTCTGTTCCAACTGCTACAGTTTCACAGAATTTTGCATTTCTTCCCCATGCTATACAAGGAATGTAATCTGACTTATTGTATGATCTATTTACTGCAAGTAATACGTCAGCAATTTCTCTACCAAAAGGTGTTTTTCTGTAGATTGGTTTTCTACAAATATAACCATCTAAAATTACTTCGTTAGTAATATAGTCCTTTCCTACTGGTATTTCCTCTTCTTGATTCTCTAAGAATTCAACTGTTTTAGCAAAAACTGTAAGTACTAATCTGTTCTTTTCGCCTTCATAACTATTGTATGATCTAAACTGACCTGTAACAGATATTTTGCTTTCTAATGGTAATCCCTTTTCTGTTATCAATCTTTCTGAAATTGTAACTGGTATGTTGTCAAAATTTCCACTTAAACGTGGTACGCTCAAATCAAATATATAGAATTTTTCTCCATATATTTCATGGCTTAATCTTTTTTCACTTGTTACCTTTCCCACTAATGTAATGTGGTTATTGTCTAAATATAAAGTATTCACTTAATTTTCCTCCCCATTTGTTTCTTTATTATTTTTTAGTAATAAATTTAAAACGTTCTTCCTCACAATTCCTATTATACTATGTTTTTTTGGTTTTGTCTACATAAAATGTTATTTTTTTCAAAATTTTTCAA
>CALXPW010000044.1 GCA_944390365.1 uncultured Clostridia bacterium
TACTTATTTTTTTCTCTCATTTTGCGTTTTGGATGCTTTTACTATTTCACTATGACCACGCGATAGCGTTTAGTGCATTTACCATATTTTCTATAATCATTTTCTTCCCTACTCTATTTCAAATTTTCGGCTTTGGCCGACTAAAGCCGGCCACATTGCGAGGACCTGAGGCCCTCGTAATACCTTATAATACTCTATTGTTGCGATTATAACCCTAAGGTGTATGGTGTGCCTGATTCACCATTTCCGCCTGTTACCTTGATTCCAGATTTCAGAGTGAACACAGGGCGGAGGCCATTCGAATCGTCATTGGCGTTGGCGCGGCCGCCAGAAATCACATCGCACAAGATGCTGAGGTCAACGTACCCACTAGCGTTCACACAGCGGACACTGAAGCCCGAGCTGCTAGAGCTAGAGTACACACCACGAGAGGCCAACCAGTATTCATCAGCTATATCATTTATCTCCAGTAACTCCATTTGGTTATAATCTGTTTCATAATTTGTATCTGTATCTTTTAATTGTCCATTATATGCACTCATATATGATTCACTTGAAGTAAAATATCCTGCTTCTGCACTTGGTTTTATTGGATTACTTCCTACACATCTTGCTGTACTATAGTCACTATTATTATATGCTCCTGCTGCATTATTTAATGTACTTATAGCATTATTGTATGAATTCATCGAGGTAGTAAAATCACTATCTCCTAATATTACATCGCTTCCTACACATGCTCTGGTTATTAGTTGCACTCCATATTCTGATGTACTATCATATAATACTCTACATTCTATATCTCCCTGCGCTGATGGATATGTTACGTAATCTCCTGCTTTTAATGTATTTTCTACTGTTGGTTCTTCTGGCTCAGGTTCATCAGGAGTTGTTTCGTTTGTATTTGGATTCTCTATATCTCCTTCTCCTGACATTATTTCATTAAACTGCTTCATTATACTATTTAAACTTTCTTGCTCATTTCTTGTTGCTTGCTCTGTTAAGTTTTTTGCTTGTTGTGCTTTCTCAATTAACCCTCCTTCTCCAAATGCTACATTGATTGTTACTGTCGCTAATATTATTAGTATTACTATTGTTATTACTAATGCTACTAATGTTATTCCTCTTTCTGATGTTCTCTTTATTTTTCTTGTTTTCATTTACTTTTTTCTCCTTTCTCGTATTTTATTGTTTCTTATTTAAATTTCTTTTGTTTTTTACTTCATTTTCTTTATCCTCCTTTGCTTTTTATTTTGTATATGTATGTTAAATTTAAAATCTAATTTTTTTTCTTTTGCTTTAGTTTTGCTTTTTTATTTAGATAATTCTTTTGACTTGCTCCTTTAACTTTTTTATTATTCAAATTTATAAAACACACAAAAAGGACAGACTATATAGCAATTTTTCTTTGCTATATAATCCATCCTTTTTTCTATATGTATTCTATTAAAATCTATTATTTCAATACCTACTAATACTGTTTTTTGAGCATGACAAATAAAACTTAGTTCATTAGAATTATGCTCTCTCTCTCTCTCTCTCTCTTACAGTATCAACGGTTTTAGGCATTTTTGTTTTTTCACTCCTTTGCTTTTTCTTTCTATACGTACTCGTTATTCTCTGTTATTTTGCTTTTGTTATACTACGCATTTAATTTAACTTCAGTTTTTACCTCACAGTATGTTTTTATTTTATGTTATTTGTATTTATTTTTCAAGTACTTTTTGTATTTGTAACATACTCTTAATATTTTTGTAATGTTTTTGTAACATTTTAAATTTTTTTCAATTTTTTCCTTAATAATTTTTAAAATTTCGACAAAAATATAATATTAGTATAAACAATAAAAAAAATATGGAGGAGCTTTATGAAAAATAAAAAATGGATAATAGGAATTGTTATATTGCTTGCTATACTTGGAGTTATAGTATATTTTATGTTCTTTAGAAACACTAATACTACTCCAGAAAGTAACTACAACCCAAGTAGAATTTCATATAACACAACTCTTGCAGATAATGAAAACAATAATACTTCTTCTAATGAATCAACTAATTCTACTAATTCAAATGAAACAAAAAAAGCAAAAGCCGAAACAAAAATAAGTAGTTTTTCTACTCCCATAGTTGATGATAATAAGAATAGAATAACAAATATAAAAATAACATGTTCACGAATTAGTGATACAGTTGTTAAGGCAAATGAAGAATTTTCTTTTTGTAAAGTAGTTGGTCAACCATCTAGCGCAGATGGTTATAAAGAAGCACATGCTTTTGTTGATGGAGAACTTGTAAATGCAATTGGTGGTGGTAACTGTCAAGTAAGTACAACTATATATAATGCTGCAAAGAAAATTGATGGTGTAGAAATTACCGAAAGACATGAGCATGGAAAAGAAGTAGGATATATTGAAATGGGAAAAGATGCCACAGTTGCTTATGATTACTTAGATTTAAAATTTGAAAATAACAATGATTTTGATTTAAAACTAGATGCTTATATAAAAGATGACAAAGTTTGTGTAGACATTTACAAGGTTGCATAACCGTGGACAAAGGGGACACTCCTTTTTGTCCACAGTTAAAACAATAAAATAATAACTAGATTTTTAATAAATCGTGGACAAAAAGGAGTGTCCCCTTTGTCCACGGTTTTCTCTATCTCGACACTAAGTAAATAATGCTACCTGTGTCATCTTCTTGTTGTAATAATACTTCATGATTGCTAAATCCAGTATATTCTAAGATTTTATTTAGTGTGTCTTCTACATTCATCCATTTCTTTATAGTTAAAATAAATTGGTCCTGGCTCTGTAATTCTTCATCTGTTCTTAAAAAGTCTAGTTTATCATAATTCATATTTATTATTAAAGATTTATTATAAATTAAAAATTCTGGCATGCTTGTCATGTGTGTAAATGCGTTGTCTACTGCGTAGACAAAGTCTAAATCTTTGTGCTGTTCTGCTATTTCTACATATTTGCTATATCCTTTGTATAAGTATTTTGGCTCATTTGTAATCATGCCACTTATTGTAACTATTAAAACTGCTACTGTAGTTACACTGTATGCAACTTTTTTGTTTTTAAATATTGCCCATACTGCCAATACAAATATTATTGCAAGCTCTGGTAATATTGGCATAATGTATCTCATTGCATATTTTGCTTCTATGTCTGGTGCCATTTTTACTACAACAAAGAAATAAATAAGTGTAGGTATTATTATTACCAAATATGCAAATAAATTTTTTATTTTTTTCTTGTCTTTCTTTGCAATAACAAACCTTACTATTACACCAATTACTCCAAGTGCTAATATTGCATATATCAATATATTGTTTATGCTGTATGCCTCGCATATTCTTTCTATGTAGAATACTATAGTTTGTAGCATTGACCTCTCGTTGCCTATTAAATTAACTCCTCTGTACGAGAAGAATATGTGGTATATTGCAGCTGGGAATAGTATTATTCCTACCAATGCTGATACTATATGTATAACAATATACTTCTTAAGCATTTTGTATTCTTTTTTCTGTATGAATCTTATGAACATTAACACAAATATTCCAAATACTAAAATACAGAAATAATATTGTGTTAGAAATCCAAGTAGTATAGTCCAAAACAACTGCCACTTTTCTTTTTTAGTTATTTCTAAATTGTTCTTTAGAATTTTTAAGTTGATGTATAAATACGCTATTCCAAAGAAAGTAATCATCATATACATTCTTAAGAATATTACAGTTGATGCTGCTCCCATACTTAAGCCATATAATACTAGTGCAATTAGGCCTAGCCATTTCTTATCAAATAAGATAAATATTTTTCTTATTACAAAGAATGTTAGTATGAAGAATATTAGATTTATAGCAAAGATTATATATTTAGAGAATATTCCATACGCAATGCTAGATGCTAAATGGACTAACATATAGAATAGTGGTGGGTGCACGTCTCTGGATTGATTATAATATACCGAGAAATAGTTAAGTACATCTCCCTCGCCTATTGTTACATATTCTTTTGCGTCTTCGCTTGTTTTCCATACAGGCTTATCTGCACTATGTATTTCGCCTGCTAATTCTCCAAATTCGTCTTGATGTGATAAATAGTACCCAATATTTTTTATGGTTTCTCCTAGAGAATCTCCTATAACATATTTTTCTATGGCTCTATTTAAGAAGTCTGATTTTCCTGCTGCTTGATAGACATTGTCCCATTTGTAATTTGATGAACCATACGAAAATATCTCATCTTCGTGAAATCCCTCTTTTTTACCTATCCAATAAAACATAAATATTATTGTGATTATTAGTATTATTATGGTTATAATATTGTAACCTTTTTTGCTATTTATTTTTTCTAACATGTTTTTCTCCCCTTCTTTTTTGTTTATTACGCTATTATGCAAATATTCTAAGCAAATAGAGAATAACACAGATATGCATAAATATCAAGTTTTAAATAACTATTCTTTGTAATAAAAATCATTTTAAACAATATACTTATACTAAAATAAATTTGCTTTTAACAGGAGGTTATGCTTTTGAATAAAAAAATTATAAAAATAATAAGCTTTACTTTAATTTTTATAACTATATTTACGTTCTCTGTAGTGCTTGCTACAGATGACTCTATATACGTGTGGTCTACGGAAACCGAGCCACTAACTACTGAAACAAGTAGCACTGTAGAAGATACAGAGGATATTTCTAGTAACGAGAATAGCACTGCAACTACTGAAACTAGTGCTGAGGAAAATACTGAAGACGAAGCTAATAGTAATACTTTGAACTTAGAGTCTGGTGGAGCAGTTTTAATTGAGCAAACAACTGGGCAAGTGTTATATAACCATAATATGCATGAGAAACTAAGGCCTGCAAGTGTTACAAAGGTTATGAGTATATTGCTAATAATGGAAGCAGTAGATTCTGGTCAAATTACCTTACAAGATAAAGTTCCTTGTTCTGAAAATGCTGCTGGTATGGGTGGCTCACAAATTTGGTTGGAAGTTGGCGAAGAGCTAACTGTAGATGAAATGCTAAAATCTATTTGTGTAGTATCAGCTAATGACTGTACTGTTGCAATGGCAGAATATTTATGTGGTAGCGAAGAAGCATTTGTAAGTAAGATGAATGAAAGAGCTAAAGAACTTGGTATGAACGATACTACTTTTAAGAATTGCCACGGTATAGATGAGGACGGTCATTTAACCTCAGCTTATGATATTGCTCTTATGTCGCGAGAACTTTTAAATAATCATCCTACTATACTAAACTACACTACTATATGGATGGATACCTTAAGAGATGGCGAATCTGAATTAGTAAATACAAATAAATTGATTAGAAACTATAAAGGTGCTACTGGACTAAAGACTGGCTCAACCTCAGTTGCATTATACAATTTGTCTGCTAGTGCAACTAGAGATGGTATGTCTTTAATTGCTGTTATATTAAAAGCTCCAACTACAAAGATACGTTTTTCTGAAGCTCAAAAGCTATTAGATTATGGCTTTAATAATTACGAATTTAAGAGCTTAGCTGTTAGAGGCAATGTGCTAAAAGAAGCGGATGTAACTAAAGGTGTTACTTCTAAAGTTAATTTAATTATTGAAAATGACGTAGGAATTTTATTAAAAAAAGGTGAATACAAGAATGTTAGCCAAACAATAAATTTAGATGAGAATATATCTGCTCCTGTATATGAAGGACAAAAAGTTGGAGAAATTGTGTTTACACTTAATAACCAAGAAGTTGGCAGGACTAACATTATAGCAGAAAAAACTGTAGAGAAGAAAACATTTTTTAGTATATCGGCGTATGTGTATATGAATTGGTTTAATGTGCTTAAGAAATTATGACTATATTAAATGGCTATAGTGACTTTTATTTATTAGTTCTATAGCCATTTTTTGTCTATTCTTCGTCTATATTGTTATTTTCATCTGTCTCATCATATTCATATTCATAATCTACTGGCGGTTGTGTGTTATTAGTTGCAATTTGTGTATGTCCCATTTTACTTCTTCTAGGACGTATTCTACTTGCATTTTGTATTGTTTCTGTTAAATTTTCTATTGTCTCTTTTGCTTCTTTATGTTCCCTGTCCATTCTTTTTGCTTCTTCTTTTTTCTCCTCTTTTTTATTTTGCATTGTTTTATTTAAGTAGCTGTTTACCTTTTCCATTAAATCTGGTACATAGTCCATTAATTTGTCTATTGCAGATGAATGATTTACTGGTAAAAGCTTAACATTATTTGGGCTAACCACTAAAAATGCAACTGGTGATATACTAACTCCTGCTCCAGATCCTCCTCCAAATGGCAACCTATATTGCACTTGTTCCTCTTTTTCTTTTTTAGTGTATTCATCTAAGGTTTCTCCCTTAAATTCACTTCCTCCTGCAGCAAAACCAAATCCTACCTTTGATATTGGTATAATTACCATATTATTACTTGTCTCTATTGGCTCACCTATAATTGTGTTAACATCAACCATATCTTGTATACTATTCATTGCAGTAAGCATAAGACCTTCTATTGGATGTTCACTCATTATTATCTACTCTCCTTTATTTTTATTTACTGATAATATGTACCAATTTTACAATTTTATACATTGTCTTATGCAATATTTTTACTTTCTTTTTTTATTTAGTCTGATACAGATTTTATAATAGAAATAAATTCTTCATTATCATCCACTTTTTCATGTGATTCCATATTTAAATTTTCATTTTCTAAATTTTCAATAATTTGCTGTAATTCTTTGTCTCCTATTCTATTATCATCTTGCTTGTTACCTAATACTTTTGTTGTACCTAAAACAATAATCAAAAGAATGATTACAAAAAGTGTTTTTATTATTTTTTTATTATTCATATTATCCTCCACTATTTTATTGTAATGTTGTTTCATAAAGTGGCTTACTATCATTTTTATAATAAGTTCTTCCTTCCGGTACAACAATTGTAAGTATTGATTGTATTCCTCCACCTTTAATTATTCCATCAAAAAAGTTTAGTGTTGTTCCTCTTTTTCCTACTATTGTTTGACTATTATTTGATGATATAATCTCCGGAGTTGTTGTACTTATATTTTGGTCATCAACACCTAAAGTTATACTACCTGTTCCTCCATTATTTATTGCATAATTAGTAGATTTTACTATTCCTCCAGTTACTATAATGTTTCCACTTCCCGCATTATTTATTGCAGTACTAATTCCATTTCCTACAGTTGCATCTATTATTCCGCCATTCATTATAATGTTACCATTTGAATTATTCCATACGGTTGGATATGAGATTTCTGCCGACTCTATTCCTCTTATTTCTCCACCTAATATTGTTATTGTCCCTGTTCCATAGTTTCCTATAGTATTAAGACTTGTAGATTGCATAATTCCATCTTTTATTACTATATTTCCATCTTTTCCATTATATATAGCTCTTTCTACTGTTCCTGTTATTAAACCTCCATCTATTATTATTTCTCCATCTGCATAATTTCTAACCGTAGGCCATGCATTTTCTTCTGAAGTAGAACCAGCTATTTCGCCTCCTTTAATTTCTATTACTCCATTAGAACTGTTAATAACTGTAGTAGCTTCTGTTGCTTGCATAAATCCATTTGTAATAATAATATTTCCGTTTGAATTATTGTCAATCACATTATCTTTCTTTGATTTTAAATTTCCACCATTCACTAAAACTTTTCCATCTGAATTGTTGTATATTAATGCAGAAGCTGTTGCTTCTAATGTTCCTCCTTCTATCATAATTGTTCCACTAGCATCATTCCATATTGCTGGGTATTTTTCACTTTCTATTTTACTTCCTATTATTTTTCCTCCAGATATTGTTACTGTTCCTGTTCCATAATTTGCTACTGCATTATTGGTTCCAGTTGATTCATAAGTTCCCGAACTGATTTTTAAATCGCCATTATTATTTATTCCTGCATATTCATTATTTTGTATAATTATTTTTCCTACATCTAATTCATTATTTGATTTAATCTCTAAATTACCTTTATTTAAAATTGATCCGGTTGTAAGTGTTATGCAATGGTTTTGCAAGTCAATAACTATATCTTTCTCTTCTGGAATTTGTGCAGTAACCTCTTGATCAAAATCTTTGATAATGTTAATTATTGTTTTTTCTCCATTTGGAACAGCATCAATTGCATTTGATAGCGTCGTATACTTTATATTACCTATCTGTGCAACATATTCCATATTAGAATCTGCATCTTCCATTATATTAGAAAAATTATCTAATAAATAATTTAACTGTTCCTTTTCATTTTTAATAGCTTCTTCTGTCATTTTTTGTGCCTGTTTTGTTTTTTCTATTAAACCACTTTCTCCAAAAGCATTGCTAATAGTTACTGATGCCAATATTATTAAAATTACAATTGTCCTAATATTCCGTTATGACTATTTTTAAATTTAGCCAACATTTTGTAATTTATTATCTTCTTTTCCCATATTTAAAATATTGAATTTATAATATATAGTTATTTC
>CALXPW010000045.1 GCA_944390365.1 uncultured Clostridia bacterium
CATTTCATCTGGTACACCTTTTGCACCTGGTATGTCTCCCCCATATTTATTACACATTTCTACAAGTTCAGGTATAACTGTTGATGCTCCGTGTAATACTATTGGAGTATTTGGTATTCTTTCTTTAACTTTAGCCAATATATCAAATCTTAGTTTTGCTTCTCCCTTAAATTTATATGCACCATGGCTTGTACCTATAGCTATTGCTAAAGAGTCACAGCCTGTTCTTTCTACAAATTCTTTTGCTTGGTCTGGGTCTGTATACATTGCATCTTTTGCTTCTACATTAACCTCATCTTCGACTCCTGCTAATTTTCCAAGTTCAGCCTCTACAACTACTCCTTTAGAATGAGCATAATCTACGACTTTCTTTGTTAATGCAACATTTTCTTCAAAGTCATATTTAGAACCATCTATCATTACAGATGAAAATCCATTGTCTATACACATTTTGCAAGTTTCAAAGTCTGGTCCATGGTCTAAATGTAAAGCAACTGGAATATCATATTCGTCTAATGCTGCTTCCACCATTTTCTTTAAATATCCTATTCTTGCATATTTTATTGCGCTAGAAGAGGCTTGTAAGATAACTGGTGAATTTTGTGCTGCTGCTGCATCTACTATTCCTTGTATAATTTCCATATTATTTACATTAAATGCACCTATTGCAAATTTCTCCTTCATAGATTTTTCAAACATATCTTTAGTTGTTACTAATGGCATAAAAAATTCCTCCTTTATATATACCTTTAAATTTCAAAGTTATTATATATTACTTTCAAATTTTTAGCAAGAGTTTTTGTGGTCTTTTACCAATATACTGTTTTAAATACTCGATAAATCATTGGCTATTAACAATAATTCTATCAAATATTTAGTATTTTATTCACGAGATTTTAAAGCATAGCAAAGCCCTGCCGAAATTACTTCAGCAGGGCTAAAGGGGTTTGCTTTTTAGTTTTTATGTGCTATCATTCATTTAGAACAATCATGTACTTGGCTTCGCGATATTGCACCTCGTACTCTTGCAAAGTTGCGAGTTCGTTGCTTTCTAAGTGAAGTGTCATCTTATCCTTTCCAGATTTTTTTGCATAGTGGAGATGCTTAATTAATGTTGGTTTTGTCGTTATTTTGGTAAATCTTCTCGTTTTTACTTCGAATAACCACGGTATAGTATTATACCGTTTCTCTACCTGTGCCTTTACATCTTTATTTGGTAAAGACCAAACAACGAATTTCTTGCCATTGTTTTTCATCTCCTTCAACATTTTTAATGTTCTTGAAACTCTGTAGTCTTTGGTTCGCATTTAAAGAACCCCTTTCTTATTGTTTGTGTTTAAACGATATCTATATTATATCACATTATTTTACATAATTCTATAGTTTTAGAAATATTTTACTCTTACAAAAGAATATACTTCTTAAAGCATACGTCAAAGATTCCCCACCTCCTATCAGAAGGTGGGGATTAAATAGAGTTACCTATAAGACGTGGAGAACGACCTTACAAGTCCGTAAGGACAGATTCTATACAAATAATCTCTTCCAAGAATTGCAATATCTTTTGGATTAATTTCATCAGCAATTCTGTTTGAGAAAATCTGTTTAGATTCTATTTCTCCATGGTTTACTAAGACCAGTTTAAGGTGCTTAAACTTACGCAAGAATTCCAACATTTCATCTGCTTTTGCATGTGCTGACAATTCATTAGTATATGCTACATCAGCATATTTTCTCTTAACTATTCCTCCTATTGTTACGGATTCACCCATAGCAGTGTCTTTAAGTTCGCGCCCCAAAGTTCCTTCTGCCGTATAACCAGTAAATTGAATTAAACAACCAACCCTATTAATGTAAGAGGGAATATAAACCTGAGCAGGTCCATAAGTTCCCATACCAGAAGTAGTAACAATGATTTTACAACCATTATCACTGAGTATGCTTGGTCTAGATTCTTTATCCACATACTTTAAATTAGCAGGTAAAAAATCTTTCATTTCTTCTTTTATACCAAGTTCTGCTCGCCGATACAGTTCGGTGTATCTTATTGCAAGCTTTCCGTCAAGGAAAATAGGTATATCAATATCAATTTTCCCCTCTATTTGCATACGCTTAAGCATATACAAAATTTCTTGGCATCTTCCTAAAGAAAAGACCAAAAATATAGCTGTTTTTCTTTTAGACATACAAGATATAAGATTATCCTGTACAACCGGTACAATTTCCGTAGAATTCATATATCCATAGGTAGATTCTTGTACAACAGTAAGAGGCAAGTTTAATACCCACTCAGGAAGACTAGGAACATCAAAAAATACGTTTTTGTTGTTAAAATCTCCTGCAAAGAGGATGTTTATATCCTCGCATCCAGGGTAACTGATTTGAACCAAAATTATTGCAGCACCAATTAAATGACCGTTAATGAAGTAAGTTACTTTGATATTTTTATGAACGTAAACAGTTTCTTCATATTCACATCCAACCACTTTCTTCAAGGTAGATGCTACATTCTCCTCTGCATAGAGAGGTTGTAAGTGGTTTCTCTTTGCTGTATCCCGAAGCACTTTATAAGAATCATATAGTGCCAAAGGCAAGATGGTTTCAGTCTGCTTAGACATATAGATTTTTCCACAAAACCCCTTTTTGTCAAGCAACGGCAACCGTCCAATATGGTCTGTATGGTTGTGAGTAATCAATACAAAATCAATATTGTCACAATCAAACGGAAAACAGCAATTATATTTTTGATATTCCCGTTCTTGGAACAGGCCACAATCCACAATGAATTTCGTACTCTCACCACTAGGGTATTTGACAATAACAAGGTTGCAAGAGCCAGTCACCTCAGGTTGCAACGCCATTATGTCAGCATAGAACCGTTCTTTTGAGCCCATAGATTTCACTCCTATAATAAAATTATTTATTTATAGATGAACTATAAATATGGGTACATTATACATTATAATTAGTCCCTACACAAGCATTTTTTTAATATTTAATAATTTTTTATTTGTTTTTTTACGATGTACTTTGATTTTATTTCCTATTTGCTATTATTATTTCTATAACTACTGCACATAGATTCATCTGATTGTTTTGTGTTACATCCAACTATTGGAGTAACAATTATTTGCTCAAGCTTGCACTCTTGGCAACCCTCATCATTATATTTACAACTAGTAACTGTACAATTTATTTTTTGATTTTTTTGCATAGAAAAATAACCTCCTTTATATTTTAGTATGGTTATTTTTCTTTAATTTTATACTTTTTAATTATTAATTTTATTGCACTCAAGTTAAATTATAAATATATTATATAAAATTATTCATAAATTCTATTAAAAATAACGGAATATTTAAGATTTTTCCATCTCTAGCTAGGTTGTTCATAGAAAATCTTATCGACAATTCATTATTATTTTTTTCGTTGTATCGTGTTAGACTAATATTATTAGTTGCTTTATTTGATTTTACTTCAATAGGAATTACTTTATTTTTATGCTGAATAATAAAATCAATCTCATGTCTATCAAATGTATAATAATTTGGAACCATATCAAATATATAACATAACATATTTAGTACAAAATTTTCAGTAAAAGCTCCCTTAAATTCTTCAAATAGCCTATCACCTTCTGCAACTATTCTGCTATCTAAATTAGACATTCTTCTAAGTAAACCTATATCGTTAATATAAATTTTAAATGCACTTAAATCATTGTATGCTTTTAATGGAAAATCTGTTTTGGTTAAATTATATACTTTATAAATTAGATTAGCATCATTTAGCCAATTTAAAGCTGATTCATATTCTCTTGCTCTTGCACCTTCTTTAATTGTTTGATAAAGAAATTTTTTATTTTCTTTTGCAAGCTGTGAGGGTATATTGTTCCAAATTAAAGAAATTTTATTTGCTTCATTATTACTAGTATGTTTTGAAAAATCACTTTCATAAGCTTTTAAAATATTTTCTTGAATATTATTTACTAGTTCAATATTTTTTTCTTCAGTCCATAGTTTTACAGCTTCTGGCATACCTCCAATTATAAAGTAAGCCTTTAGTTTTTCTTCTAGCTGATTAAAAAATATATCTGGAATTGTTTCTACTTTTTCTATACTTTTCATATATTCCACTAAGTTTTCGTAATTATCTGCAATTAAAAATTCGGTAAATGTCATTGGGTACATATTTAAAAAATCAACTTTGCCAACTGGAAAAGATGTATGTGACAGTCTTATTCCTAATAAACTACCTGCACAAGCAATATGATATTCACTTGCTTCCTCTTGGAAATATTTTAAACTATTTAATGCATTAGGACATTCTTGAATCTCATCAAAAATTATTAACGTTTTGCCAGGAATTATAGCTTTTCCATATATAAATGACAATTGTTCTAAAATCCTACTTGGGTCTTTCGTATTACTAAATAAGTTATATAAGTCTTCATCGTGGTCAAAGTTAAAGTATGCTACACCTTCATAATTTTTTTCACCAAATTGTTTTAAAATATATGTCTTTCCAATTTGTCTTGCACCTTTTAAAATTAGTGGTTTCCTATATTTACTTTCTTTCCATTTTATTAATTGTTCTAATATAAACCTTTTCAAACTAAACATCTCCTATAATTAGTATATTCTACTTTATACTAATTATACAGTTAAAATCACACTTTTTCAAGCATTTTCGTAATACAAATCACACTTTTGCAAGTATTTTTTTGTGATTTATCACACTTTTGCACGTTCGACTATATTTAGCTTTCTAGATTAATGTAATTAAATTACATTTTTATAAATATATCTACTATGGCTTTTCTTAGATATAACAGAAAGCTCAAGACTATTAACAAAAAATTAACCTATACAATTATATAGGTTAATTTCCTAAATTTGAAATACATTTATCTTCTGGCTCTTTAAAACTTAAATACCAACTAATTCCATTTCTATTATTCTCTATTTCATTATTTCTATTAACCAATCCGTCAAAAGTATTTGGTGGTGGAAGAATAACTGGCTGATTTGGAATCCAATTAGCTGGAGTAGCTCCATTCGTGCAATCAGACATTTGCAATGCTTGAACAATTCTTACAATTTCTGGTATAAATCTTCCTATATTAAGAGGATATATTAAAATTGTTCTTATTATTCCTTTGTCATCTATTACATATACGTTTCTTACTGTTTCTGTATTGCTTACATCATTTGAAATCATGCCATATTTTCTAGCAATTTCTCCGTTTCTATCTGCAATAATTGGAAATGGAATTCTTATTCCTGTTCTGCAATAAATATCATATACCCAAGCAAGATGTGATGCATTTGAGTCCACACTTAAGCCAATTAAGCAAGTGTTAATATTTTCAAAATATGTATTTGCCCTTGCAAACGATATCATTTCTGTTGTGCATACGGGGGTGAAATCTCCTGGGTGAGAAAAAAGTACTACCCATTTGCCTTTGTAATCATTTAGTGAAATATTTCCCATTGTGGTTACTGCCTCAAATTCGGGTGCTCTTTGCCCTATTCTTACATTTCCATTCATCATTATTTCATAATCCATAAATATAACTCCTTTCGAGCTTTTGCTCAAAAAAATAAACTTTTTTCATAATTTGTATATTTTATGAATTGAAACTATATGATGTTACAAGAATTTGCCATCTCTTATACTTCCTGCTTTAATGGTTTTACAATATTATTTTTATACAGTACATTTAACTCATGTAGAGGTCTAGTCATAGATACATATAGTAGTTTCATATCTATATCTTTGCTGGAATTATATTCTTCCTCTGAAGCATTAGCAACAATAACGCCATCAAATTCTAGACCTTTAGCCAAATAGCTTGTTATAGTACATATTCCCCCATTATATTGTGTATCAGAGTCTGTTATATTTTTTATCTTTATATTATCATTTTGCAGTTTTTCATTAATAAATGTAGCTTCTTCTTCATTTTTGCAAATTACTGCAACAGTTTTATATTCACTTTCTTTATACTGTTTTAAAATACTTTTTATTGTATTAATTTGCTCATCATCGTTATTATAATCAATATATTTAACATTCTTTCCATGTCTAATTACAGGCTTAGCAACATCTAATTTTATGTAATTGGTTATATTATTTGCAGAATTCATTATTTCTGTTGTAGTTCTATAACTTTTTAATAAGTATTTCATTTCGCAATTATCTTTAAAAGTGTTGTTTACTACTTCCTTCCAATTCTCTATTCCTCTATATTGATATATTGATTGAGCTAAATCTCCAAATATACTAAATGTTGCATTTTTTAATAGACATTTTAATGCATAAAAACTAAAATCCCCAAAGTCCTGTGCTTCATCTATTGCAACTTGTCTATATTTCTCGTAAGGCTCTACTCCTAATATTTTGCACTTTAAGTAAATTAATGCACTTAAATCTTCAAACTCTACTTTCCTTGCCTTTATATTTACTATATTTCTTTGTACTTTTGCTTTAATATTATTATAAAGTTCTAAACTTATATATTTATTTATGTTTGTAAGAAATTTTATATACACATTTATTATGTTTGGAATAAGGCTACTAAAATATTTCTTTACATTAGTTTTACATCCTGTTTTTACTTCTTTCTCTATAAAATTCAATTTATCTAATTCGTTTTTACTATCGTCTTTAGAACTTTTATCAATATTCCTTTGATACTGTTCTTTCACTTTTGCAATTATTTCATCATAATTATCATCTATATATTTGGCTAGTATTAAATTTGTTCTATCCAATTTACTTTTTATATCATTGTAAACATTTGATTCTTCTATTGAAGAGTATATTTCTTTTATAATATTACTTGGTATTACTTCATATCCTTTTATTATTATTCCTTTTTCGGAAATTATGTTTTCTTTCATTTCCTGCAAAAATTTATCTAATACTTCTTTAAATTCCATAGAAACTTTTAATTTTTCGTATTGTAATGATTTTTCATTTGAAATAGACATAATTAACTTTTTGTCTTCATCGATTAGGCTAATGTCTTCATTTGAAAAATCTGAACATAGTTCTTCATAAGTTAGTTGTTTGACATTTTCTACATCCAAGTCTGGTAATACCCCTGAAATATAATTAACGAAGAATTTATTGGGTCCAATTACTAAGTACTGATTCGGTTTTATTTTATCACGATAATTGTATACTAAATATGCAATTCTATGTAGTGCAACAGTAGTCTTACCACTTCCAGCTACTCCTTGTATAACAATATTTTTAGATATTGGCTCTCTTATAATAGAATTTTGTTCGTGCTGTATTGTGGATACTATGTTTTTTAGTCTATTATCTGCACTAGCACTTAAATAAGGTTTTAACAATTCATCATTAGAAACTGTATCCACATCTTGAAAACTCTTTAATTTTCTATTTTCAATATCATACTGCCTTTTTAGTAATAACTCTCCTGTGCAAGTTCCTTCTGGTGCTTTATATGATGTTCTTCCAATATTACTATCGTAATACATTGAAGAAATTGGTGCTCTCCAATCGATTGTAATATTATTGTTGTCCTCATCCATAACACCGACTTTCCCTATATATAGTTTTTCTACCTTTTCTTCTCCATCTCTTGAAAAGTCTAGTCTTGCAAAATATGGTTTGTCAATACTTCTTTTCATTAACCTTATTTTTTCGGAATACATTTCTATAGAATTGTTTATCATTGTTGTGTCATCTTTGTAAATTTGAGGTATTGCATCAATTCTTGAATTATAAAATTGCATAATATCTTCATATTTTTCTAAGACATTATGCAAAGTTTCTTTCTCTTGTTGGAATTCACTATTATCCATACTCTTTCTCCTATTTAATTATTTTCAATAAAAAATTATAGCATTATATTGACCACAGTTCAAGTATTATTTTTGTATATTTTCTGATTTCTTTCATATAATACATATTCATCACTCAAATAACTCATACTTATAGCATTGTTATTACTGCTATTTTTTTCTCCACATCCTGCTAAACATAATAGCATAATTCCTATAACTATTATAATTCCTACTCCTAAAATTTTCTTTTTCAATTAAATTCCCCCTTAAAATATATTTAAGAAAGTATTGAAACACAAAAAGACATAGAACATAGCTATTTTATTAATAACTATATTCTATGCCCTTTTTATTATTTTTGAAAACAGTAATTATCCCCCGGCTAAGCCGGGGGCTTTTTACTCATAACGCCTAAAAGGCTATGTTACAAGCAGAGCCTC
>CALXPW010000046.1 GCA_944390365.1 uncultured Clostridia bacterium
CTTCCTCACAATTCCTATTATACTATGTTTTTTTGGTTTTGTCTACATAAAATGTTATTTTTTTCAAAATTTTTCAAATTTTTCTTCATTTTTTTCAATTTTACTCATATAACTCCTTTAAAATTTGAGTAAATATAATGGCATATTTTTCCGTATTTTCCTCATTTTTTAGTTGATATTCTTCAGGCTCTATTTTTTCTCCATTTGGCTTAGAAATAATTCTTTGTAAACATATTATTATGTTGTTTTCTGTTAAACTAGATACCGTAAATGTAGATTTGCTATTAAATCCATAAGTTATAATAGTAATATCCAAACCTTTAATTACTTCCAAATCAAATTCTATGTCCGAATTTAAAATTACGTATTTAGTATTAGTTAATATTTTTCTAAAGTCGTTTCGGTTATTTATTTTATTATCTATTACTATTGCTTCAAACTTTATGTTTTTCATATTAGAAATAGTTTTATCATTTATAAATAAAATATTTTCTTCATTCAATTCGTTTTTTACATATATTTCATTTTTTTGATTTGTAATTACTCCTATAAAAAACATAGCATACCCCTATTAAAATTCTATTACTACTATTTATTATTGATAAAAATAAATTATTTATACATGCAATTGAATATTTTTCCAATATTTTATTCATTTACCATATTTGTTACTATTGTATTTGCATCTGTAATGTTGGTGGATGTAGTTAATGTATCATTAGGAGAACTTGCATTATTTAACCCGGCTGCAGCTACAAACAATATTACTACTGTACAAATGGCTATTATATAAGAAAAGATTTTAGATTTATCAATAACAAAGAACATATTTACCTCCTAAACAAGTTAATATGATTATATGCGTGAATTTATATATATATTCATATTTTAATCATATACTTCTATTGCTTTTACTATTACCCTCTTTAGCGCTCCTAAAGTGCACGTTACTAAAGTTATTTCTTTTTCGCTATTTGTATCCTGTGACAAAGAACTAGTGTCATACGGAGATACTCTTTCTATTTCATAAACTTGATATTTTAAGTTTCTGTCATAAGTATCTGTAATATATATTTCATCACCTATTTCTAATGACGATATCCATCCAAAAGTATCTCCGTAATTATGACCTGCTATACAAAAGTTGCCTATTTGATTAATTTCTGGGCCACATATTTTAGTTACACCAGATAATAAAGATTCTGTAGTTGTTTCTTCTAAAATATATTTTTCTACTTCGATTTTAGGAATAGTTATTTTTCCAATTACTTTAAATCCGTCTACTTCTTTTGGCATATTTTCATATTCTTTTAGATTTAACACTTCTCTTGCTTCTGCTATTTTTTCTTCCCCTACTATATCTATACTTACTTCTTTAGATTTATTATTTAGATTGCTTGTATTTATTGTACTTGTTAATTCTATAATGCTTTCATCATCTTTTTTACCCCAAATTATCAAAATAACTACTAATAAGGTAATTAGTATAATAATAATGCAGATTAAGCTAAAAATATTATTTATTTTACTTTTTATATTTAGTATCATTACTTTTTAACTATATTCATTTTATAGTATACAAAAATTATTAAAGCTACAATTATAGCAATATATGCTATATATTCCATTATGCCTGTTCCTGTTTGTGGTAGCTTATCTACTTTATTTTCAGTATTATTATCTATAGTTGGCTCCTCTTCTATTTCATTTACATTAGTTGCATCTTCTAGTACCTCAATTGTAAACGTCTCACTTATTATTTCTGCTTCTGATGCCTGCATATTAACCAAACTTAGTTTAATTGTATATGTTCCTGCTACATTAAAAGTTGCTTTAATTGGTGTTTCATTTTCAAAAGTACCTGCAACAGGAAAACCTTGGTCTGGGCCCCAATACCCAGTTTGCGCTAAGTCAAATTCTAAATTATTCGTATCTTTTGCAATAAGTTTTGGCGTACCAGGTCCTGAAACTTCTACTTTAACTCTAACATTGGAATATGTTGTAGCATTAGTTCCTCTTAAAATTACACTTGCATCTTTAGTTTCATTTATAACTACATCTCCATCATACTTTAATTCAAACTCTAATTCATTTGCCGCTTTAACAGGTATACAAAACATACCTATTGCTAGAAATATAGCCATAATAAAACAACATAGCTTTTTCAATATAATATCATCCTTTCTTAATTTGATATTACATGTATATTTGGGCTATGCTGTTTTTATTCATTAACACTAAAATAGATATGATATTTTAACTGATTTTCTGAATCTTTACGTCTTCTGCCTGTAGGAGTTTTTTAGCTACATTTATAAAGTTGCATTCTAAATCTGTTAAATATATTTGTGTATTGCCTTTTTCCTTATTGCTATTTTGCATCTTATTTTTACTAATATACTCTTTTACTTCTCTTGCTACCATTTCACCTGTATTTATTATATCTACATTTTCTCCAACTTCAGTCTTTATAATTTTCTTAAAAAGTGGATAATGTGTACAACCTAATACAAGTGCTTCTATATTTTTTATATCTTTTAAGTATTCATGAATAGCAAGTTGTGCAATTTCATTATCAGTCCATCCCTCTTCTGCCATTGGTGCCAAAAGTGGGCATGCCTTATTTTGAACTTCTGCTTCTGGTATACTTTCTTTTATTTTCTCTTCCCACCCATTACTTCTTATTGTACCTGTTGTAGCAATAACACCAATTTTCTTAAAATTCATTTCTTTTAGATATTTTACAGTAGGTTTTATTATACCTATTATTGGTATATTAAACATTGCCTGCATTTCCTCTAATGCTTGACTAGTTGCTGTTCCACATGCAATTACTATCATTTTTACTTCCATATCTATTAAATTCTCTATTCTCTTTTTACAAAGTTCTATAATAGTTTTCTTAGATTTACTACCATAAGGGAAACTTGCAGTATCCCCTATATATGCAAAATTTTCATTTGGTAAAAGCTTTTGAAGTTCTTTTAAAACTGTAACTCCTCCAACTCCCGAATCAAAAATTCCTATTGCTCTATTATCCATTTTTTTCTCTCCTATCCTTCGCAAAGTTTTTTAGCTTACATATTATACTCTATAATAGTATAAAAATCCACATATTATTCACATTTTCTTTGTGTTTACATAATATATAGTAAGCTAATTGCTTAAGAAAGGATGATTTATAATTATGGAATATGAAAAAAATGTATGTCCAGTTTTAGAAGTTGATGGTATTTTAGCTACTGGTAAACAATTTGACTTAGATATAACTTTACCAGAAGATAATAGAACTGTAATCTATGGAGTTGTAAAAGATTGTTATCAAGAGCCTGTTTGCGACGCTGTTGTTAAACTAGTAGAAGTTGTTTGTGAGTGTGGCAAAGAGGAAAGAAGACCTGTTTCTCATACTTTTACAGATAAAGAGGGAGAATTCGTATTTGGCCCACTTTGTGCTAACAGATTCTACGAAATAGAAATCTGGGTAGACAGAGTAAAACATTGTAAAGTATGTACTAAAGTAGAACATGATGGAGATTGCTTAAAAGGTATAAAAATGGACTGTAAAAAAGAAAATCACAAACCTTGCCACAAAGAAGATAAAGAATGCTGTGAAAAGAAATGCGAAGAAGAATGTTATGAAAAAAAATGTGACGACGAATGTGACAAAAAAGATGATAAATGCGACAAAAAGCCTGAAAGACCTTGCAGACCATGTGGTAGACCTTTTTAGGTAAAACTTATTTTTAGAACAAAAAAGAGCGTAAATAACGCCCTTTTTTGTTTTAATATAAATTATGTCTTACATTATTCCCATCTTTCTAGCAAATTGTCTTCCCATTTTTACCATCTTTTTTCTACTTGGTTGCATTGTTTCAGAACACATCATAGCAACACCTGCTGAAATAAGTCCTCCTATTACCATGCCTTTTACAAACTTCATACTCATATTTATCCTCCTTTATATCATTTTGTAATATTATTCCTATTTTTTTCTTTTCTATACCTATTAAATAAAGAATAACTTTGATAAATTGCAATTACTATTAAGAATACACCAAAACACTTTCTTAAAATGTTTATTTCAAGCTTAGTAAATATACTTGCACCAATAAAAGCACCTACCAATCCCCAAAAGCATATTGGTATTGCAAGCTTAAATTTTATCTTTTTATTTTTTATAAAAATAAAAATCGCAGCAATAGCTGTAGGTATAAAAAATACCACATTACTCCCTTGTGCAATATTTTGCTCTACATTCAAAAAAATAGTAAGCAATAAAATTAAAACTGTGCCTCCACCCATGCCGAGTCCACCAATTATTCCTGCAATTAAGCCTATAAAAACTTCCATACTTTTAATTACCTTTTAATAATCAAATATCTAGTCATTCATTTTTATTATCTCATAATAGAACTAACACCTGCATATAATAAAAATAAAATAAAAATTATTTGAAGATATTTATTAGAAATCTTATTTAGCAATTTTCCACCAATTAAACCACCAAATATTCCTCCTATGGCACATTTAACTCCAAGTGACCAATCTATAAAATTGCTTTTATTATATAAAACTGCTGTTAAAATTACCATAGGTAATATACAAAAAAGAGATGTAGCCCTTGCTTCCTTTTCGTCTAATTTTAAAATATGTGTATATACCGGCACTAATAAAAGACCTCCACCTGATGCAAAAAGCCCACTAATAATCCCTACCACTATTCCAATTAGTATTTTTTTCATTATATACCACACTTTCTATATTAGTATGTATATAATTACAAAAATTATTCTCCTTTTGCATTTTTATATCCTAATTGATAAAATTCTTGGAATCTATTTTCTGCAATTTTAGTTAACACATCATCACATCTTAACATTTGTCCAATTATCAATTGCTTTAAATTCTTATCTTCTATATTATCTGCCTTATCAAAAAAATTTTGTAACTCTTTTAAATATTTTTTATTTTTTTCTTTCCATTCCTTATTATCTTTAATTCTTTTTAACATATTATTCCTTTCTCTTACTCCTAGAATAGTTTTTGTTACTCTTATCGTTATATTTTAGTTTGTATATGTAATTTTAATATATTGCATGATAAAATACAAGTATATGACAAAATATGACAAATTTCTACTTTGCATATTTATATTTTAATGGAAGGTTGTGGCATATGATCAAAATAAAACTATCTGATTTATTAGGTAAGCATAAAATGACTCAAGCAGCTTTGGCAAGAGCTACTAATATACGACCTGCTACAATATCAAAGATGTATTATGAAGAATCCAAACGTCTAGATATTTCACAATTAAATCGTATTTGTAGTGTCTTTAATTGCGAAATATCCGATCTATTTGAGTATATACCTGATGATAAAAATAAATGATAAGTTGTTATTGTTTATTTTTACTTATTAGTTATATTTTAATGTATTATATAATAAATACTAGTGTATATGCTAGTATTTATTTTCTTAATTAATGCATGCATAACTGTTTTTATCTTTATTTTTCTTTATTTTTCTCTATTTTACAATCATTTTCATTTTTTATTATGTTGTTTACTATTTTATAATTTCTTTTAGTCTATTAACTAAAAAATCAACATCATCAATGGAATTATCTTTACCAAAAGATACTCTTAATGTACCTCCGATGTATTCCTTATCTAGTCCAATGGCAGTTAAAACATGCGATGGTTCTGGGTTCGATGTAGAACATGCAGAACCTGCTGATGCACAAATACCATATTTATCTAACTCAAATAATAATTCAGAGCCGTTTACATTTCTAAAACTTATATTTGCATTTCCTGGTAATCTATCTATTAAATCTCCATTTATTTTAATATTATCAATTTCTTTTTTTACTCTATCCATATAGTGATTTCTAAGAATTTTTAATTTTTCGTTATACCAATCGTACTCATTATATATAAGTTCTATAGCTTTTCCTAATCCAACAATTTCTGCTACATTTTCAGTTCCTGCTCTTTTATTACTCTCTTGCTCCCCTCCGTCTTGAAGTTTCTTAAAATTTATACCATTCTTTACATATAAAGCCCCTACTCCTTTTGGAGCATAAAATTTATGACCAGATAAAGATAACATATCAATATCCATCTTTTTCACATCTATTTTAGCATTTCCTATCGCTTGCACAGCATCTGTATGAAATACAATATTTTTTTCTTTTGCTATCTTTGCTATTTCTTCAACTGGCTCAATTGTACCAATTTCATTATTAGCAAACATTATTGTTATTAAAATTGTTTGATTAGTAATTGAATTAATAAGTTCTTCTAAATTTATTTTTCCATTTTCATCTACACCTAAATAAGTTACCTTAAACCCCTGATTTTCCAAGGTCTTGCAACTATCTAATACAGCATGATGTTCTATTTTAGAAGTTATAATATGGTTGCCTTTGTTTTTATTTTCATAAGCAAATCCCTTTATAGCTAAATTGTCACTTTCGCTCCCACAAGATGTAAAGTAAATTTCATTTATATCTGCATTTATTGCTCTTGCTACTCTTTCTCTTGCTTGTTTCATTGCCTTTTTGGCATTTCTCCCTAGAGAATACATAACAGACGCATTTCCATATTCAATTCCAAAAAATGGTAGCATTTCTTTTACTACTTCTTCTCTTACAG
Source organism: uncultured Clostridia bacterium (assembly GCA_944390365.1). Taxonomy (GTDB): domain Bacteria; phylum Bacillota; class Clostridia; order TANB77; family CAG-508; genus CALXVA01. The sequence continues at coordinate 6,660 of CALXPW010000046.1, forward strand.
GCGTTGTGGCAGCATGATCAAAATATCTAATTTTCATTTAATACCCCTTTGAAACAAAAAATTACATATATTGTATTATATGTAATTTCTCATTTATTATTACTAGTATTTTGAACATTCCATCTAGCTAAACGTATGTTCCTATACGTATCTACAACCTGCGAATATTTTCTATATTCATCTTCCCAAACCATGTCAGGAATTTTATCAAAAGCTTCAAATACTTTTTCAGCTTCACTTAAAAATATAACCTGCTCTTGTGGGCTCATTGCTTGATATCTTTTTGAAAATGCATATAACTTATCTAACATTTGGTTTGCTTGTATAAAACTCCAAAAATCTTTTACTTTTATTCCTGCAAGTTTTAACTGTAACACAGAAAAAGCAATTAATCCAAATATAATAAATACTAATATATATACTATTATAATTAGTTCCATACTTATTTCCTCTCTTGTATTTATAACTGTATTATACCATATTTTTATAGAAAGAAAATAGTTTATGCTTATTTTTTTGAAAATTGATTGTTTTCCACTTGTATTTTATTATTTTTCATATAATTTGCACTTTACGTAAATCCATGTTATAATAGGTACAGGTTATTTTTTAACCTGTAGAAAATTCAGTTGTTTGTAAACACAAGGAGGATTAAATGGTTATTTCAGTGAGGACGTTGCGTAGAAGCTCTTTCGCAAGATTTTTAGTTCGGCATATGCGAGATAGCTCAATAGTTCTAAGTACAGGGAAAAAGGTCTATTTGCATCGTGACGAGAACGGAATAATAAATAGTTATCTCGTGCATGTTGGCAAACTCACCAATTTCGAGAAAATCGAATTGGAGCACATCCAAAAAATAATTCGAGAGAAATAAATCCTCTAGTGCGAGAGGCATAAACCGTAATTAAGGTTTATGCCTTTCGTTTTTTATAAAAAATTTATCTATAACTATTGACAAAGTACATAGAAAAGTAGTACAATAATTCTTGTCAGTTCAAATAAATGCAGATGTGGCGGAACTGGCAGACGCACAGGACTTAAAATCCTGCGGGACTTAACCTCCCGTGCCGGTTCGATTCCGGCCATCTGCACCAAAAAAATCAAGGAGCATATTATAAACTCCTTGATATTTTTTTATTCTTCTACTTTTACAAAAGAACTTTTTGGAACACCACATAGTGGGCAAACCCAATCATCTGGTAAATCTTCAAATTTTACAGATTCAACTGCATCATCATAAATATAACCACATGCTAAGCATTTATATTTATTCATACTCCTACCTCCTTATATTTTTTAGGTAGTGTCAACTAAATGTATATTTTATTTAGTTACACCCCTGTATTTTTAAGGGTTTCATCACTTTTTTTCAACAA
>CALXPW010000047.1 GCA_944390365.1 uncultured Clostridia bacterium
TAAATTTTTGCGACACTGTCGCAAAAATTTTAAAAAAAGCTTTAGATTTAGAAATAAGTCTAAGGCTTATTTTTATGGAAATTTTTTGACTACAATTTCAATATATAAACTTATATTATTTATATCTTAAAAACGAAAATAAAGCCAAAATAAAGCGAACGAATTTGAAAGAGAGGAGGTTATTAAATGTCAAATCTAAATTTAAAAGGATTATGGATTCCAATAGAAGTATTAACAGATAAAAATTTAAGTGATAAAGAAAAACACATATATTCTCTAATAATATTTTTAAGCCAAGAAAAAGGATATTGCTTTTGCACCAATAAAACTATAAGTGAGTTACTCAATATATCAGTAACACAAGTATCAAAACTAGTTAACTCATTAAAAGATAAAGAATATATCAATATAGAAATGATATACAAAGAGAATAGTAAAGAAGTAGATGTAAGAAAGTTAATACCTATTGAAGAAAAGTTAAATACCCTATTTAACAAAAGTTTAATACCCTCCCCAACAAAACTTCAATACCCTATTGAAGAAAAGTTTAAGGATAATAAATATAATATAAATAAATATAAAAATAATAATAAAAAGGGATATTGCAATTATGAACAACGAGATTATGATAAAGAGGGCTTTGACTGGAATAGTCTATATGCAAATAATAATTTTACATCATAGATATGCTATAAAGCAAAATATAAAGCGTAGGTTTTGTTATTAGTAAAACCTATGCTTTTATTTTGCAAGTTTGAAACCCAATAGGTTTCAAACAGAGCCAAAGAAAAAATATGTAATATGTTTTTCTTGGCTCTCTTAACCATAAATTGCAGATAGCAAGTTTATGGTTAAGCATAAAAATACACGTAAGTAGTATTTTTATGAAAAAACTAAAAAATGCAAGGTAGCAATTTTTAGTTTTTGGGGTGTGGGGTGTCCCTGCCACACTGACACTTTTTGCCATTAGGCTAAAAAAGTGTTGTAGTGTGTTACAATACAATGTAAAAATACAAGGTGCAGAGGTAGTTTCTATATGTGAATTGCTACTAGAAAAGCACCTTGTATTTTTGCTTGTATTACCCCTTACGATAGCCAAGCTATCGCCCGTTATACGAGCTGAAAAAAACGGCTGAATGAATTAAAAGGAGGTTAAAGAATATGAGTTTTGCGATTATTAGAAACACGAAATACAAAAGAGAAAATCTAAAAGGAATATACAGACATAACGAAAGAAAAAACAAGAATTATTCAAATGAAAATATAGATAAAGATAAATCATATTTGAATTATTCAATAAAAAGTCCAAAATACAGATACGACAAAGAGTTTGATAGACTTAAAGAAGAATACAACCTAAAAGGACAAATAAAAGTAGTTAGTAATATTGCTTGTGAATATATAATTACTTCTGATAAACAATTCTTTGATGAAATAGGAGAAGAAGAAACAAAAAGATATTTTGAAACTGCATATAACTTTGTTGCAGAATATAAAAATTTAGGAGAACAATATATAATGTCTGCAAAGGTGCATATGGATGAAGAAACTCCACATATGCATCTAATTTTTTTGCCTGTTGTTCATACAACAGATAAAAAAGGAAGTCCTATTGAAAAACTTACTTGTAGTGAATTTTGGAAAGAAAAAGATAGTTATAGACAACTACAAAATGCCTTTCATAAGTATATGGTGGATCATAACTTTCAACTAGAACGAGGTACAGCAGTCGAAGAAACAGGAAGAAAACATTTAGATTTGAAAGAATTTAAAGATATTACTAACTTTGATAAAACAAAAGAAAAATTACAAAATATAAAATTAGAATTACCAGATATTCCAGATATATCAAGTATTAACAGATTTACAATAAAGAGAGATGAAAAAATACTAGAAGAAATAATCAAGCCAAAAGATAATTTGATAAATGATTTATATCAAGATAACTTAATTTTGCAACAAGAATTATCAAGACAAGCAAGAATAGTAGAAAAAGCCGAAAAATACCAACGAGAACGAGATAAAATTATGGAAGATAATGCAAACTTGCATAATGAAGTAGAACAAATGAAAAGTGAATATAAGCAAAAAGAACTTGATATTGAGTGGAAATATAAAAGCAAAATAAAGGGCTTGGAAAAAGAAAATAGTTATTTGCATAATGTTATAGATAAATTTAGAGAAACTATCCATAAATTTATAAAATGGATTTGTATAAATTTTGATTTAGGTGCAGGAGAAACACTTGTAAGAGATTTTGAAAAAGAAACAAGAACCTATTTAGATGGCGAAGAACAACTTAAACGAGAAGATAAAGAAAAAGAGTGGGATTTAGAAAGATAGTATAAAAAAATATAGATAGTGCTTATAAAATAGCATTATCTATATTTATCTTTCCTTTTTTATTACTTTTATTAAATCATTATAGTCAATATCTAAAATTACACAAATTGCAATTAGTTCATAATCTTTTAAAAGCATATTTTGTCTTTCAATTCTGTATAATTCATCTGGATTTATAGGAATATCTATTAAGTCTAGTTCTCTTGAAACATCAGCTCTAGACATATTTTTGTTTTTTCTATATTTTTCAATTATTTTGCCGTAGGCATTACTCTTTCCATCAAATTTTTTCATAAACTACCCTCAATAATTTTATTATGTATTGATTTTATAATAATTATTATGTTATAATTAGCAGAACCACTGCTAAAAGGAATGAAATTGAAATACTGGATATTGAAATTATAAGAAAAAATATATTAAAAATACTGATTAAATTTTGAAAATAACGTTGTTTAAAAAGTCGAAATATGGTATATTAAGTGTACTATTTATATCGTATTTAGGATGTATATCAGAAAGGAGATTGTTATGAGTATTAGATGTTCAAAATGTGGAAGTAAAAATATTGATTATAGTGAAAATAATGAAGGATATGATATAAAAAAAGGTGCAGTAGGAGTTGCTTTATTTGGAACAGGTGGAGCTGCGATGGGTATAAATGGTAATTCTAAAAGAATTTATCATTGCAAGGATTGTGGAGCAATGTTACCCTATCCAATGTCTGAATTTAATGCATCAAAGATAGATGAATACCTAGCTTCACCTGCAATTTATAGAACATTATTAGATATGGAAAAGAAATTTTATCCAAATATAGAATGGGAAAGTACCACTCAAAAAGCAAAAAAATATAAGACCAATGATGAGTTAGCGGATGATTGGATTAAATATATAACAGATACACATATAAATGTATTTCCAGAAAAAAAGGTTGAAGAATTGTTTGAATTAGAAGAATTTCGGTATAGTAAATGTATTTGATGCATATATGATATTATCTAATAAAAATAACATTATTCGATACTCTGATGAAATTGATTTAGATATTGTTTACTATATTTATATTCCTGATGAATACTTTAAGGAATTTTCTATAGAAATGAATAAAAAAATAAACCAAACAGAAATAGTAAGGGAAAATGATATAAAAGAAAGTATAAAAAATTTTATTATTAAAAAATATTTAGAATATGATTTTAATGAAGAAATGATTAATGAAACAAGCAAAACTTTTAAGCAACAACTTTTCTATAAAAATTATTTTTTTTATGATTATAGTGATATATATGGTTTTGCAACACAAAATAAGAAGTGTATTCCTTTTGATGAAACATATAAGAAAAAAATTGATGATGCATATGAAATAATTGAAAAAAATAAGAATCGTTGCTATGATATATTTAAAGAAGTTTCTGATAATAAACCTATTAAATACCTAGATTTAAGAAAAGCAAGTGCAAAATTATTAATAGAAGAAGGTATTGCATCTAGTGAAGAGATGGCTGAACTTTTAGTTCAAGTAATGATTAATCAAAAACGTAACAAGGGAATAATTTTAGAAATTAGTGAAGAGGTTGACAATCCAAATATAAAAATCCTTACAAAAGAAGAAATAAAAGAGGAAAAAGAGAAAAATAAAAAAGAAATTGAACAAAAACTACTTGATAAAAAGAAAGAAAGAGAGAAAATAAAACAAAAAAGAGAAGAATTATATGAACAAAAGGAACGAGAAGAAAAAGAAAAGCACAATCGAAGAATGAATGACTTAAAAAAACAATACTACAATGAAATAGTTAGAATGTTAAAAGTATTTCCAGGAAGTACGTGTGCGGATTTATATGAAAAAAGTCCGATATTAAAAGAAATGACTGGCAATACCCTAGATTTATTAATGGATTTATTACGTTATCTTGAAGAAAATAAAGATTTAGGAGTTACAAGAGTTTCTGGAAGAAGTGGTTTATATTTTTATGTAAATGATGGTTCGATAGATGTGGAAGAATTAAAACAAAAAAAATCAGAAGAATGGGATAGAATTATGCATCCAGAAAAATACAGAACTGCTACTAAAAGTGGTTGCTATGTTGCAACTTGTATCTATGGAACATATGATTGTCCAGAAGTATGGACATTAAGAAGATATAGAGATTATAATTTATCAAAAACATGGTATGGTAGATTATTTATTAGAACTTATTATATAATAAGCCCAAGAATTGTTAAATTATTTGGAAACACAAACTGGTTTAAAAAAATGTGGAAACCAAAGTTAGATAAAAAAGTAAAAAAACTTAAAAATTTAGGATATGAATCGACACCATATAAAGATATGAAATGGTAGGTGTAGAAATAGTTATGAATAATAAAATATTTAATAATGATGAATTACAAGTAAGATTAAATGAATTTTGCAAACAAAATAATTTAAACATTAATATTTTTGAAATAGCAATAGTTGGAAAAGGATATGGTAGTGGTGCAAGAAAGGTTTTGTATGGACCTTCTAAAGTTACAAATAAGGAATGCGTATTTGTTATCAAGCTTTTTATTCGATATAATATTATAATCATATGGAATTATAAAAATAATTCATCAATGTCATATCCATATGAAACATTAAAAGAAAGATTGAATAGAGGAAAATTTATAGGAGATAAAGGTAAAGGATATCATCCTTATAATCAATCAGAAATACTATTTGAACATACCGAAAATTTTGAAAACCTTCTTTATCAGATTGCTAATAAAAGATAGAATTTTTATATTTAAAAGAATTAATAATTTTACAATAAAATTCATAAAGAAAAATTACAATTGAGTATACAAAAAATCAGGATAAATATGTATCCTGATTTTTACTTATTTTCTATAATCCAATTATAAACTTCATTTTCAGTAAGTTTGCCTTTTTTCATATCATTAATTTTTTCTTTGGCTTGTTTCTTCCAAGTTTCAAATTCTTTTGCAAGTTTAGTATTAGTTTTGTCTTTTCTAACTTGCATAAATTTTTGCTGATATGTTCTTCTATATTCTCCCATAGCCTTATTTTGTTTTAATCTTTCTGTATATGACTGAAAAGCACCTAAATCTCTACAAGGTTTTGAATTTTCCTTTGGATAATCGCAATAAATTTCATCAGTTTTTGAGGTTGGTATAAAATACATTCCACAATTTTGACATTTCTTTATTGGATAATTTGGTGTTTTTACAAGTTCTTCAAGTATAGCATAACAAATACTAGATAAATCATTACTTTTATGTGTATCACTCATTGAAAGCAACATATTTTTAGTATGTAAAGATTCTAATATATTTGTTTCACTATAATTTTCAAATTCTTTGTATTTGTTTGAATAACTATCTCTAATAATTAAGTCATTTTTGTAGTATGAGTATAAACTACCTTTTCTTTTCATTAAATATACAGCAAATCTTTCTAAATATGTATATTTTTCTAAACTTTCATCATTACCTAAATTATAAATATATGTAACAGCATTTTTAAGTTCTTTTTGTATATCAATTAAGTTTTCTTGTAAATCTTCAAATATTTTAGTAGTTGCTTTCAAATATTCTTCATTGCTACCATAGTTTTGTTTTAATTCAAATTTATATTTTTTATCTAAATCTCTTAATATTTCAAAACCATAAGCATAAAAGAAAGTTTTATTTGCTTTTTCATAATCTGATAAATCGCTATTTAGAAATCTTAATAATAATAGACCTAGCCTTTCGTGAAATGGAAAGTATAAACTAGCAGGGTGTTTAAGACCTCTATCAGTTAATTCAGATTCTTTATAATATACATCTCTTAATTTATTATCATAATCTAAATGAAAATCTGCTTTATAAAAATATAAAGGTGTAGCATAATATTCTTTTTTTGTTTCGGTATTAAACCAAAAGTAGAAATCATTAGAAAAGTTTACTTCTGGTAGTTCCATAGCCTTTTATCTCCTTTCGTTTTGTAATAAATTTATAAAAAATATTCAACAATTTATAAAAAATAATAAATTGTTATTGACATTCTAATTATATTATACTATAATAGTGATATAAATACAATACTTTTTCCAAAACTTATTGCTAAAAGTTGTAGAAAGAAAATTAACCAAATAAGTTTTAAGTATTGAAATATCAATGTGTTAAAGATTTTAAGCAGACTATTAACAACACAAAAAGTAATAATTTTATAGTTTTGTTTTAATTGTAAGGTGTGAAATTGTAGTTTGCAAGAGATAGAAAATCTTAAAAAGAATGGAGGTGGAAAAAATAAAACACAAGTCAGACAGCAAAGGTACAAAAGACAAAATAATTGAATTATTCTTTGAAAAGCATTTAAGACCAGTAGATATATCAAAGAAATTAAAGGTTAAAATGCCATATATAACAAAAATAATTCAAAAGGATTCAAGATACAATAAAGAGAAAGAAACACGAAGGCAAGACAACAAAGAGAAACAAAAGACACAAAAGCGAATATATGCTCAAAACAAAAGAGAAAAAGAAAGACAAGAAAAACAGGCTTATCAAAAATTATTGATACAAATAAATAATGATAACAAGTTCTTATCTACTAAAAAGAAAACAGATGATATAAAAGATACAAAATGGCTTAGAAGTGCATACGACTATGATAAAAATACAAGTGATTTACTATTAAAAGATGAAATAAGAACTGGTTATAACGTAGCTAAAAGAGTTAGCAATATAGTTAATCCAGATATGATTAAAAGTAAAAGAATATTTGTGTAGTTAATATGCTTTGATTTATCAAGGTGTATTTTTTTACTCAAATTAGAAAAGAGGGAAATAAAATGATTTTATTTATCAAGAATTTAGAAATTTATGTTGAATAGCAATAGGTTGATAATTTATATATAACTGAATTTATGACCATAAATAGCTATTCACGGAAAGGAATAGGTATTTATATGAAGAAAGAATATAAGTTAAAAGAAGTGTTTGACGAAAAATCAAAGACATTAGATGAAAAGCTAATAGAAGTATTTATAAATTATTTAATAGAGAAAGTTAATAAATAGTTGTATAGGCTAATTTATGTGTGTTTAATATATGTAAATTAGCCTAAATTTGTAAAATACAGTTGAAATATTTTTGTATAGATTGTATAATTCAGTTGTAAATTGGATAGGAGGAAACCTATTGTTATTAGAAAGAGAGGTTTAAATGATAACAATAGCAAATCCTGAAAAATATATAGCAGGGTTATATGAAAGATTATCCAATGAAAATATTGAAGTTGGTAATGGCGAAGTAATTGTAACGAACGAAGATGAGCGAGAAAGTGGAAGTATCAGCACACAAAAACTATTTTTAAGAAACTTTTGTAAAGACAACAATATACGAATATATGATGATTACACAGATGACGGAGTTTCTGGAGCAACTTTCGACAGACCAGACTTTAATAGAATGATTAAGGACATTGAAAATAAGAAAATCAATTTAGTAATAGTAAAAGACTTATCTAGGTTTGGAAGATTATCAAGTAAAAT
>CALXPW010000048.1 GCA_944390365.1 uncultured Clostridia bacterium
GATGGTCAGGCTGGTCTAATAAGCTATTTCAGTCTGATTTTTTACAGCCTAACCATCGATAACATACTAAACATAGTTATTTTAATAATATTGGCAACAATAACAATAAATGCAGCATTTGGAGATGGAGGTTTAATAGAAAAGGCGCAGTCTTCAAAGAATATGACAGAAGAGGCAGTAAAAAAAGAGCATAACAAGATGAATTCGTTGATGGATGAGTATTCTAACATAATGGCGGAAGATTCAAATATACCAACAGAACCAAATACAAATACAGTAGAAGAACCAGAGCCAGAACCAGAGACTCCAACAGTAGAAGATGCAAAGGATAGTGGGGAGACGTTTGAGGAAAAAACAACTATAGAGGATGAGCAAGGAAATAAAATAGTTGTACCGGAAGGTTTTAAAATAGCAGATGATTCAGGTGATACGGTACAACAAGGAATAGTAATAGAAGATGTGTCTGCATCAACTGATAAAAATGTACAAGGAAGCCAATATGTATGGATACCAACAGGAAAATTTATAAAAGATAATGGAAAGGAAAGTAATGATATAGTATTGGGAAGATATACATTAAGATATACATTTGATGAAAAAGATGGAACATCAAAACTAGTGCAATCGGCTTATACAGATACAAGTTTAGTAAATTTTACAAACAATATACCAATAATAGACAATGATGGTGTATATGAAGCAGATGAATATATTGAAGAATCGTACTACAGACAAGGAAAATCTGATGAAACAAATGGAAAAAATGCAACATCTTATAATCTAGCAAATTGGGTATATAGTGTAAAAGAAAATGGAGGATTTTATATAGGTAGATATGAAGCAAGCTATGCAAGTGGAGGAGCTTATATAATAGGAGACAGAGGAGCTAAAGCAGCATCAAAGGCATCAAAAAATGTATGGAATAATATATTACAGATGGATGCGTCAAAAGTAGCAATAAATACTTATAATGATAGCAGTAGCGTAAAGAGTGATTTAATAAATAGCTATGCATGGGATACTACAATTGTTTATATTCAAGAAGCCGGTCATGCTAATTATGCTAATAACACTAATTTTTTGGACGAAAATTATATATTGAAAACTGGAAAAGTTGGAGATGAAGTTTGTAAAATAAATGATATTGCTGCTAATACAGACGAATGGACAACAGAAAGTTCTAACAGTTATGAGGCAAATTATAATTTACCATGTGTAGTAAGGCTTACAGGTTTTCGTAGTAGCTTTCCAGCAGTAGATGGAAGTTATATATCTGGTATAAGTGACTATATTTCTTTCCGTACAACATTGTATATCTTATAAAAGATAGCCAAATTAACAAGTGAGTTTTTGCAAAAGTTATTTGACATTTTGGGCACGTATCTATATAATATATGCGGAGGAAAGAAAAGTGTATAGATATAAAATAGAAGAACTAAAAAAATGGAAAGAGTCGGAAGACAGAAAACCTTTAATTATAACAGGAGCAAGACAAGTCGGAAAGACTTGGCTAATGAAAGAATTTGGTAAAAATTACTATGAAAAATGTGCATATATAAATTTTGAAGATAATAATAGAATGCAACAATTATTTTCTGAAGGTTTTAATATAGATAGAATTATACATGGGTTGAAAATGGAAGCAAGGACCAATATAGAACCTGGAAAAACTTTAATAATTTTTGATGAGATACAAGAAAATCCTAAAGCATTGAATGCGTTAAAATACTTTTATGAGCAATCAAATGAATATCATATAGTTGCAGCAGGTTCATTGCTTGGATTGGCAATACACGAAGGAAAATCATTCCCTGTTGGAAAAGTAGATTTTTTGAATTTATATCCTTTAAGCTTTTATGAATTTTTATGGGCTCTAGGAGAAACAGACTTGGTAAAGCTCATAAAAAGTGGTGATATAAATTTAATAAATGCATCAGCCGATAAATTAAAATCGTATTTAAAACAATACATATACATTGGAGGTATGCCACAAATAGTAAACTTATATGCTAAAAATAGAGATTTAGAAGAAGTAAGGCGAAAGCAAGAAATACTATTAGAATCATATGGACAAGACTTTTCTAAGCACGCACCTAATAATCTTATACCCAAAATAAGGCAAATTTGGAACAATATTCCAACACAATTAGCTAAAGAAAACAAGGAGATTATAAATAGCTTCGGAGGAGAAGTTGCAAAAGTTGAAGAATATGAGACTGCATTATCTTGGCTTATAGATTGTGGATTAGTTTATCAGGTAAATAGGGTAAACGATTGCAAAGTGCCACTTTCGGCATACAAAGATTTTAATGCTTTTAAATTATATTTATTCGATGTGGGCTTACTATGTGCAATGGCTAATATAGATGCCAAAATTATTTTAGAGGGTAATGATATATTTATAGATTTTGAAGGCGCCTTGACAGAACAGCTAGTAGTAAATGAATTAAAAAATAATATAACACAAGAAGTATTTTATTGGTCTGAAACTGAAGATAAAAAAGAAGCTACTTATGTAATTCAGCTTGATGGTAATAATATCCCTATTGAAGTAAAACCAAATGAAAAAACAGAATTAAGTGGGTTAAAAGCTTTTATAGAAAAGTACAACACAAATATAAATATACGAACTTCTATGGATGATTATAAAAAAGAAGATTGGTTTATAAATGTACCGTTATATTTGATAGGTAATTTAAAAGAAATTTTAAAAGAAAAATAAAAGTCCCCCAAGACTAGTCTTGGGGGATACATTTTATCCATTATCTTTCTTCCTATTTAAATCAAATATAATTGCATCATCACTATCTAAGAAATATTTTGAATCCGTAGAATCTGTTTGGATTGGGTCTACTTCTTTATTAAAATCTTCTGGGTCATTGGCTGATGTGGCACCTGCAAAGTTTCCTCTAAATTTTGTTGTAATTGGTTTCTTTTTAATATTGTCAGATATTCCACTAGTAAATTTCTCAAAGTTATATTCCTTAAGCTTTTTTGGTTCTTTATATTTTGCTTCAAGAAAATCTAACTTACCTTTACCAACCATACTTTTTCCTTTACTGTCTTTAATTTTAAATATAATTTGTTTTGCTTTTAAAGACATTATTTTCCCAGCTGAATAGTTAGGAGTCCATTTATACTTAATGCTAGAAAGCTTAGTATCGTATCCAAAGTCGTCTTTATCAGGATCAGACTGATAATTTTTAGTCCAGTCCCACTCTCTTTTATCTTGTAATTCAGTTTGCCACCACTGAACATCCTCTGGTAAGGCATTTCCAAATATTGCTTTGTTTACGCAGTTAGCAAGGATTTCGTCTTTAAAGTTACCTTTTTCATTACCTTCAAGTTGTGATAATGTTTGTGCTGATAAAATGTTACCAACCTTGTATTTTCTGTATACTGTAAATATTGGTTCAATTGCTTTGCATAAGAATTCTGGGAAGTCATCAATGTATAAGAAGTGTGGAATTCTTGTGCTATCATTTCCTGGTCTTGAAAGTACAGATTGTTGCATTAGTAGTAGGAAGAATATACCAAATGCTTTATGTGCATTTGCTCCTAAATCTCCTCTACGTGTACATACAAATGTTACTTCTCCATTAGCTAATACAGAATCATAAGTTAGGTTATTTGTTCTATTGCATAGTATATTTTTTACACCTGGATATCTAAGTAAATTGTCCAACTCTGCAGATGCTGTGAATACAGATTGTTTTGTAGTTGCCACATCTCTACCGTCTGCATAGAAGTTATTTTCGAAGTATCTTATAAGTATTTTGTATTTTTCTGCAAGTTCTGGAATTTCTTTCATTTGATTACACATATCTTCTACTAAAGAGAAGTCATTCATCATGTTAAGCATATCTTCAAGGTTTGGTAAATCTCCTTCGTTTAGTCTAGGATACATTTCTTTTAATAAAATTGAAAGATTTTCTATAATTTGAATTGCAGCATTTTCTCTAAATGCTTGTTGTAAGTCTGGTCTGCTTGATGAGTATAATCCTTTCAAAACTGAAGAAATTGCCATACCTGTTTTAATAGGGTCCTCATATACAAATGGGTTCATACCAGGTGAGTCAGAATTGTTTGGATCAATTAAATTTACCTTTATTTTATAGTTCTTAGCTACATTTAACATTCTTTCTACAGAGTCATACTCTGCTGATAAATAAGTTAATCCAAAGTTTTTGTATATATATTTTCCATTTGCTTTTCCTAAAATCATTTTTTTCATATAGGCTTTATATAAATCTTCTTTATCTGGGTTTGGTGTTAGCATATCTAATGTAAAGTTTTCGGCTAAATAGCTATTGTCATAAGGAAGATTTAAAGTTGCTATACCAGTTCTAAGAGCAGTAAAGCCCATTTCTTTTGAGATTTCTCTAAAGAAGTATTTTCTATCTAAATCTCTTGCCATTAGTGGTTCATATATCATTGTAGTTTTACCAGAGCCAGATACACCAACAACAAGGAATGACTCTAATCTTTTGGTCTCAGGTATAACCACATCTTCACCAGTTTCGCTATCTACACATAGCAGAACTTCGCAAGAGTATTTTCCTGTGTCCTTTGGCTTACCAGATAAACTTATACCACCATAATCGAAAATTGAGTCCTTAAGGTCTTTTGTATCGTTAATTGTAAATGTAAGCCACTTAAATACCTTATAGAAACTAACTAATGGTATATAAAGCGAAATAGCAGTAAAGGCAGGCCTAAATAAATTTGCATATTGTGCTACTATTTCGGGGTAGTTAGGAACCGATAGTATAAGTGTCCATGCAAGAGAGTTTAGTCCTTGAACTACAAATGATACAGTAAGCATATATAATGTGATTATGTATGTATTAAAAAACCTCAGTTTATCAACATCTGCTTTTACAAATTTTGAACCAAAAGAACAATAAAATGCAAAGACAACTGCAGCAAAGGCTAAAGTGTATTCTATTGGTCCCCAGTAAGAGTAACCTACTCCCGTAAATATCATAAACATCAATTCAACTAATCTATCAACTAAAATATATGCAGAAATTAGTGTTAGAATATATGTTACGAAAGTATTTCTATCTGTTTTTAAAAACTTAAGAAATTTGTCTATGTATTTCAATAATTTCACCACTTTCAAAATTTAAAATCATACATATATATTATCTAATAAAATCGAAAAAAATACAATAGTTTTTGCAAAAAAAGTGGGAAAAAGCTTGCAGTTCTTAGACTTGTTTTTGTCAAACAATGTATAGTATAAAATTTTTATTTTCGGCCCCCAACATCGTACAAACTGTAAAAACTTCATATTCATTCAGTTTAACAGTTTGTAAACTTGTCGGTCCCCACCTTAAGCACTCAAATAAAAATTTTATACTATACATTGTTTGACATTTAAAAAGACAATGAACTACAACAAAGCATAAAACAAACTAAAACGAATACTATTAGATATGAGAAATTTAAAGTATACAGATAAAAAACTAAAGAAGACTAGTTTTCTTAAAAATGTGGTTGTTTTAGTTGTAGCACATATATTTATAAAGATAATAGGAGTAATCAATAAAATATATTTAACTAATAAACAAGGCTTTGGAGATGAAGGAAATGCAATTTACTCTAGTGCATTTCAAATATATGCATTATTTCTTACGATATCATCTATAGGAATACCAAATGCAGTATCGAAGATAGTGTCTGAAAGATTAGCAGTAGGTGATAGCAAGGGAGCACATAAAACATTTAAAATTGCAATAATAACATTTGGAATGTTAGGTTTTGCTTTGTCTTTATTTTTGTTTGTATTTGCAGATACTATGGCAGAGCAGTGGCTTCAAATTCCAGAAGCAAAGCTTAGCTTACTAGCATTGTCTCCAGCAATATTTTTTACATCAATAACAGCAGTAATTAAGGGATATTTTAATGGGAGAGAGAACTTAAATATAGGTGCTAATTCACAAACAATAGAGCAAATTTTTAGAACGATTCTTACAATTACGTTAATAGAATTTATTGCACAAACAACAGGATTTGATACCAGAGTGATGGCTGGAGGAGCAGCAGTAGCTACAACTTTGTCGGAAATTATTTGTTTTGTATATTTATATAGATATTATGCAAGTGTAAAAAAAGAGATTGCAAATGAAATAAGAAGAAGTGTAAATTACAAATATAAAGGAATAAGAAAAACTATAAAAGAAATACTAAAAGTATCAATACCTATGTCTATAGGACCGATTATTAGTGGAATAAATAGAAATATAGATTCACTTACTATAATAAGAGGGCTAAAGAAGTTTATGACAGAAACAGAAGCAAAACTGGAATATGGTATTTTAAGTGGTAAAATTGATACTTTGGTCTCATTTCCGTTATCGTTTAATTCTGCTTTTACAAGTACGCTTATACCAGTTGTATCTTCTGCAAAAGCAAGTAATGATTTAGAGTTAGCTAGTAGAAAAATAAGATTTTCAATGCTTATCTCTGTACTAATAGGAATTCCTAGTACAGTTGGAATGATTGTATTTGCAAAACCTATACTAGAACTTTTATTTCCAAACCAGCCGTCAGGAGAATTGTTACTACAAATAAGTTCGGTTTCAATAACTTTTATAATGCTTAATCAGAATATAAATGCTATATTACACGGTTTAGGTAAAACTGTTGTGCCTACAATAATCTTAGTTGCAGGGTCTACTATAAAACTAATTTTAAATACAATACTAGTTCAAATAAATCCAAATGAATTTATATTTGGAGGAACAGCAGGAGCAGCTTTTTCTACAGTTGTAAGCCATATTTTTACCTGCTTGGTCTCTATGTATATGGTAAAAAAGTATGTGAATATAAAATTTGGAATAGTGGATATTATAAAGCCAACTTTAGCAACATTGATGATGGGAATTTGCATGATATTTACATATAAAAAATTATTATGTATATTTTCTGGAAAATTGTGTATACTATTAACACTATTGATAGCAATTACTATATATTTTTTAGTGATACTTATTTTAAAAGTATTTTTGGAAGATGAAATAAAGAAAATACCATTTGGAACATCAATATACAATGTACTAAAGGTACTTAGAGTGTATAAATAGAGTAAAAAGAAAGCACTTTAATAGTAAAATTAACTTTTAAGTATCGAAAAAATGTAGTAATATGCAAAATTTAATAAAAAAAAGAAGGATTTTATTGAACTTTGGAGAATATTGATAGTAGTAGATAGCGTTTACAGTCTACATATGAAAATCTTATAGGAGGTAATTAAAATGAACAAATCAGAATTAATCGCAGCTATCGCAGCTAAAACAGGAGAAACAAAAAAAGATGCTGAAGCAACATTAAATGCTTTTGTAGATGTTGTAACAAATGCATTAGTTAAAGGAGATAAAGTTCAATTAGTTGGATTTGGAACTTTTGAAGTAAGAAAAAGAGCTGCTAGAAAAGGAAGAAACCCACAAACTAAAGAAGAAATAAAAATACCAGCTTCTAAAGCACCTGTATTCAAAGCAGGAAAAGCATTAAAAGAATTAGTAAATAAAAAATAATTTTGAAATTTATATAGAAATATGAATTCATAGGGGATATAGGAGTAAGTTTCCTATATCTTTTTATTATATTTTATAAAATAATGTGATATAATATGTAAAAAATAGATAGTGTAAAGTAGTCTATGAAAAAATAGAATATGAAAACATTATCCAAAAAATATAAAAAAGCACATTGAAAAG
>CALXPW010000049.1 GCA_944390365.1 uncultured Clostridia bacterium
ACCATTTCTGTTCTAGACATAAATGATTTATCTTCTGTTGGTCTATACATTGTATATCCACCAGCCATACCTCTTGGCACGATTGATATTTGATGTACTGGATCTTGAGTTGGTAAGAATCTACTTACAACAGCGTGGCCAGCTTCGTGATAAGCAACTAATTTTTGCTCTTTGTCGCTTCTTACTCTAGTTCTCTTTTCTGGTCCCATTGTTACTTTAACCATAGCATCTTCTATTTCTTGCATACCAATTTCTCTTAAATTTCTTCTAGCTGCTAAAAGTGCTGCTTCGTTTAATACATTTTCAAGGTCAGCTCCTGAAAATCCTGAAGTATTTTTAGCTATTGTTTTTAAATCTACATCTATTGCTAACTTTTTCTTTCTGCTATGAACTTCTAGTATTTGCTCTCTTGCCTTAACGTCAGGGCTTGATACAACTATTTGTCTATCAAATCTTCCTGGTCTTAATAAGGCTTTATCTAGTACATCTGGTCTGTTTGTTGCTGCTAATACTATAACACCTTCATTTGCTGAAAAGCCGTCCATTTCAACAAGTAATTGGTTTAATGTTTGTTCTCTCTCATCATGTCCTCCACCAAGCCCTGCTCCTCTTTGACGTCCTACTGCATCAATCTCATCTATAAATATAATACAAGGTGCTTTTTTCTTAGCCTCATCAAACAAGTCTCTTACACGTGATGCACCAACACCAACAAACATTTCAACAAAGTCAGAACCACTTATAATAAAGAATGGAACTCCTGCTTCTCCTGCAACTGCTTTTGCTAAAAGTGTTTTACCAGTACCTGGTTGACCAACAAGCAATACTCCTTTTGGTATTCTTGCTCCCATATCTGTAAATTTCTTTGGATTTTTTAGGAATTCTACTATTTCTTCTAACTCTTCTTTCTCTTCGTCAACACCTGCAACGTCGTCAAATGTAACTTTATTTTTGTCTGTTGGGTTCATCATTCTAGCTCTACTTTTTCCAAAAGACATTGTCTTGCTTCCACTGTTGTTTCCTTGACCACCACTCATAAATATAGCCCAGAAAATTAGGAAAATTATAAGTATTCCGAATGGTGTTAAAAGGCTTAGTATAAATACCCAAATGGATTCAGACTTTTCTGTTACAGTTACACTTCCTGCAGACATACTCTCTTGTAGATTATCCATCAAATTATCAATACTTGGTATATTTACTTGTTTTACAAAGTTTTCATTTTTTAATTTTACCTCTGCAGTCATACCATCTGCAGAAATTTCTATTTCTGAAACTTCTCCTGCTTCTATACTCTCTATTAGCTCAGAATATGCAAGCTTATTGTTATCGCTATCTACTATAGATGTTAGTAGCACTACAAATATTATGCCTATTATTAGCCACATAGCTAATGTTTTTATTCCACTTTTCAAATTTAAACTTCCTCCTTTTTGGCACTTTGGTATCTGTCACCGTTGGTGCCATTTGGCACTTTTGAAGACAGGTTCTCTCCAAGGCCTTAGTCTCCTTATTATCACCTTTGAAATATACCATATAACTTTACTTATTTCAAGGCTTTTTTTGTAATTTTTTTATGGCGTTTTATTATTGTCTACGGAAACTCGAGTTAGACAAGAAAAAAATTTTTCCTTTTTTTACATATATTTTTATTCCTTTGCGAGGCGTTAAATATTTATTACCTATATTATTAGTACAAAGTTTTATAATATCATCTATATGTATTTTTTCTATTCCTACCGTTGTACCATAAAGCTTTGATATAGTATATAAAATTAGCCTTGATTTTATTACATTATCTAATTTGTTAAATTCCTTTAAATTTAAAATTGCCTTAATTTCTTCTTTTTCTATTTGATTTACATTTTCTTTTATTTTTTCATCATTTTTTATTATTTCTTCGTAATTTACTTGTTTTGAACAAATTAAAATTTTCTTATATTCCTCTTCAACTACACTATTTAAAAACCTTTCTTCTTCTGTTGCTATACTAGATAATCTGTTGATTCCCTCAATTATGTTAGGATTAAACTCTTTTTGTATATATGGTATTAGCAAGTTTCGTATTTTGTTTCTAGTATAAATATTTTCTTTGTTTGATTTATCATATCTAGGATTTAGCTTTTCTATTTTACAATATTCTTCTATTTTATCTCTAGAGGTTTCTATTAGTGGTCTAATAAATTTATTATCGCGCATCTTTTCTATTCCTTTTAAGCCAGATATAGAGGTTCCTCTAATAATATTCATAAGTACTGTTTCTGCATTGTCATTGCTATTATGCGCTGTAGCTATTTTGTTTGCGCCTACTTTTTCTGCCACTTCTTCAAAAAAAGCATATCTTATATTTCTTCCAGCTTCTTCTGTTCCTATTTTTAATTTTTTTGCCTCTGCTTCAACATCTATTTTTTTACAAAAGAATTCAACATCTATTTTTTTGCAAAATTCTCTCACATATTCTGTTTCTTCGTCTGCTTCTTTTCTTATCTTATGGTTAATATGTGCTACATAAATTTTTATATTCAATTTTTCTTTAAATTTGTTAAGCACATTTAATAAAGTAATAGAGTCTGGTCCACCAGATACTCCTATTACTACTTTATCTCCATCTTCTAACATATTGTATTTTTTTATTGTGCTAAGTACTTCATTTTCTAACATAATCATCACCTTTTTATTTGGTAGATAACCCAGAGTCATAAATATGCTCTGGGTTATTCTTTTTTACTCTCTATACTTATCAATATTAGCAAATTTGGTATAATTTCCAAGCCATAGTAGTTCTACAGTTCCTGTAGAGCCAGCTCTATGTTTAGCAAGTATTACTTCTGCTATATTCTTTTTCTCACTATCTTCGTTATAATAGTCATCTCTATATAAGAACATAACTATATCTGCATCTTGCTCTATTGAACCAGATTCACGAAGGTCAGAAAGCATTGGTCTATGGTCTGGTCTTTGCTCTGGTGCTCTGGATAGCTGTGATAATGCTATTACTGGAACTTCAATCTCCTTTGCTAAAATTTTTAATGAACGGCTTATTTCTGCAATTTCTTGTTCACGACTAGAACCTCTTTTACCACTACCTTGTACTAATTGTAAGTAGTCAATTACTACTAAGCCTATATTTTTTTCAAGCTTCATTTTCCTGCATTTTGCACGTATTTCCATTATTGAAATACCTGGCGTATCATCTATATAAATTTGTGATTCTGAAAGTGCTCCCGAAGCCTCTGCAAGCTTTGCCCAATCCTCATCTTCTAGCGTTCCTGTACGTACCTTATTGCTATCCACCATTGCCTCTGAGCAAAGAATTCTGTTTACCATTTGCTCCTTAGACATCTCCAAACTAAAAATTGCAACTGGTACATTTGCTCTTACTGCTGCATTTGTAGCTATATTTAATGCAAAAGCAGATTTTCCCATAGCAGGTCTTGCAGCTACCAATATTAAATCAGATTTATGAAGTCCTGCTGTTTTATAGTCTAAATCTACAAATCCTGTTGGCACACCTGTTACGTGTTGTTTTCTGTTATATAATTGTTCTAATTCTGTGAAAGTGTCTACCAAGATATCCTTAATTGAACTATATCCTTTTTGATTTTTCTTTTGCATTACTTCGAAAATCTTTTTCTCCGAGGTATCTATTATTGCTTCAACTTCTTGTGTAGGGTCATATCCTAGGGTAATTATATCGTTTGCTGTTTTTATTAAGTTTCTTAATATTGATTTTTCTTCTACGATTTTTATGTATTGTTCAACATTAGAAGTGGTTGGTACCTTGTCTGGTAATTCGGCTATGTATTCTAGTCCACCAACTGCCTCTAGTTTTCCCATAGATGACAATTCTGATTTAAGTGTAATAATATCTATTGGCTCACTTCTATTATATAGATTAAGTATCGCAGTATATATAATTCTATTATCTTCTCTGTAAAAATCTGTTTCTTTTAGCACCTCTACTGCAGAAGAAACAGCATCTTTATCTGTAAGCATACTACCTATTACAGCTTGTTCTGCTTCTGTGTCATTTGGTGGTACTTTTCCTAGTTCCAATTCTTTCACCTCTATTTTAAACAAACTATTACTCTCAACTACTCGCTAATAACTTCCACTCTTAAATCTGCAGTTATTCCTTCAAATAATTTAATTGATACATTAAAACTTCCTAAAGTTTTTATAGTATCTTTTAACTCAATTTTCTTTTTATCTACAACAAAGTTATATTGGCTTTTTAAATTTTCAGAAATTTCTTTGGAAGTTACTCCTCCAAAAATCTTGCCATTTTCCCCTGCTTTAACCTTTATTTTAAGCATAATTCCTTTTAACTTTTTAGCAAGTTCCTCTGCATTTTGTTTCTCTTGATCCTTTTTGTAATTTGCAGCTTCTTTTTTATTGTTTAATTTTGACATATTCTCTGCATTTGCTTCAACTGCTAATTTTTTAGGTAATAAATAATTTCTTGCATAACCATCTGATGCATTTATAATTTCATCTTTCTTACCTACACCTTTAATGTTATCTAACAATATAACTTTCATTTTTGATTCCTCCTTATTCTCTGTGAGCAATTTTGAACTTAGCTTTTTTTGCTCAAATATTATTTCAGTAAATTTATGTATTTTTTCTTTTTAGTCGGAGTGCTTAAGGTGGGGACCAACAAGTTTACAAATTGTTAAACAAAACTTTAGTTTTTGTTGTTACAATTTGTACGATGTTGGGGGCCGGAGACTAAAAAGAAAAAATATATAAATTTATAGTTCAAAACATTTAAAGCAAAATACTAAGTTTAGATTTGCTCACTAAAATACTCGTTAATCCTATTTATCAACTCCTGTTTTACCTCATAAATGTCCATTCCTTCTACTTGTGCTCCGGCTAAAGTAATATGACCTCCACCACCAAGCTTTTCTAGAATTACTTGAACATTTATATCTCCTATCGAACGTCCACTAATGCATACTTTATCTCCTGATTTACCTATTACAAAAGATGCAGTAATATTGCTTATTGTAAGTAGTTCATCAGCTGCTTTTGCACATATTACATTTGAGTCTTTGTCTTCGTCCTCATATACAGAAATTGCTATAGAGTCATATACTAGTTCTGCTTTTCCAATTATATTTGATATTTTGTTGTATGTTTCTAAGTCACTTTGGAACCATTTTTTAACTTTTATTATATCTACACCACATTTACGTAAATATGCAGCTGCTTCAAATGTTCTAACACCTGTTTTAAAAGTAAAGTTTTTTGTATCCATCATTATACCTGAGTATAAAGCTTCTGCTTCAAAGCTAGTTAATTCTGGCTCTGAATTAGCATATTCTATAAGTTCTGTTACAAGTTCGGAAGCAGATGAGGCATATACCTCATGGAATGTAAGAGTTGCTGTTTCTATATAATCAGGACTTCTTCTATGATGATCTACTACAAATATTTTCTTAGCTTTTGCTAGTACCTCTGGTGATTCTACATAGTTTTTCTTATTTGTATCAACAACTACTAATAATGTATCATCATCCATGCCTTCAACAGCTTTTTCTGGTTCTACAATAATGTTTTCATATTCTTTTTCGTTATTCAATTCACTTAGAAAGGCTTTTAAATTTTCTCCTTTAGGATTTAATACAATTTGTGCTGATTTATTTAAATGCTTTGCTAATCTATATATTCCCATGCTAGCACCTATACAATCCATATCGGAATTACTGTGTCCCATTATTAAAATTTTGCTTGACTCGTTTATTAACCCTTCTAATGCATGCGCAATAATTCTTGCTTTTACCTTTGTTCTTTTTTCTAGTTCTTGTGTTCTGCCACCAAAGAAAGTATATTTATCTCCTTCATGAATAACTGCTTGGTCTCCACCTCTTCCAAGTACAATATCCAAAGCTGCTTGAGCAGTTTTATATTTTTCTAAATTGCTATTTCCTTCATTTGATATTGCTATACTTAGTGTAAATTGCATTTTGTCTGATGGTTGTAAATCTTTTATTACATCTAATATATCAAATTTTTTATCTTCGATTTCTTTTATGTATTGCTTTTCAAATATACACACAAAAGAATCTCTCTCTGATTTTAGTATTAGGCCATTATATTCTGATGCCCAGTTATATAACCTTTTTTCTATTTCTGCCATAAGTTGTGGCTTTTCACTATCTGGTATTCTTTGTATAATTTCCTCATAATTATCTATCATTATGATTCCAATATACATATCTCTATTGTCAAATAAACTTTCTAATTCTACCAATTTTGTATCATCTATAAAATATATTGTAATAATATATTCATCTCTTAATGGCATGTAGTCTCCATAAAGTTTATATGTTTTTTTGTCTATCTTTATTTCATCACGTATTTTTTCTTTTCTATCATTATTTTTTATTTCTAGCTTTACATCATTTAAAATTTTTGCAAGATAATTATTTATATCGATATTAGCAAATTCTTGATTAAATTTTGTGTTTCTAAATATTAAATTTCCATTTGTTTCTGCTATTACCAATGGGAATGGTGAATTTACTAATGCAATTTTAGCGACTTTATCTACACTAAATGTAAGATTGTTTATATGCTCTGTTAGTTCTTCTTGTCTTTTATTGTTTGTCCAATATGCATACGCCATTAAAAGTCCATACACAATTATTGATGGAATTATTAAATATGGATTGTATATACATATTACAACTAAAAGTATTGCTATAATTGCTAAATATATTTTTGTTTTTGATACAATTTTTTGCAGTATCTTTTTATTATGGTTCATAAAATCCTCCATTAAAACAGTTTATATTGTACTATTTTTCGCAGTTTTTGTCAAGGTTACATAATTTTGAAAGTCGCCTATTTTAGCCGAATTTTACGTCTTTTACTCCATTACACATTAAATGAGGTATGCATATTTTACATACCTCATTTAATTTTTTATTCTTCTACTTTCTCTGTTTCTTGTTTTTCTGTATTTATATGAATATCTTTATATTTTGCCATACCAGTTCCAGCAGGAATTAACTTACCAATTATAACGTTTTCTTTTAGTCCTATCAATTCGTCTACTTTGCCTTTGACTGCTGCTTCTGTAAGAACTCTTGTTGTTTCTTGGAATGATGCAGCTGATAAGAAGCTTTCTGTTGCAAGTGATGCTTTAGTAATTCCTAGTAGAATACGTTTGTATGTAGCAGGTCTCTTTCCTTCTGCTATAGCCTTTTCATTTTCGTCTTCTACTTCATAGATGTCTACTAATGATCCTGCAAATAATGGTGTATCTCCATTATCCTCTACTCTTACTTTCTTTAACATTTGTCTTGCAATTACTTCAACGTGCTTATCATTTATATCGACACCTTGGTTTCTATATACTTTTTGTACTTCTTGTACTAAGTATAAGTAAACTCCATCTGGTCCATTTATTGCTAGAATTTCGTTTGGATTGATAGAACCTTCTGTGATTGGCGCTCCAGCTTTAATTTCGTCTCCATCTCTTACACGAAGTTTAGATCCAAATGGTATTGTATATTTCTTTGCGTCATCTTTACCTGTAACTGTAACTTCTTTTCTTGTTTTGTCGTCTGAAATACTTACTTTACCATCTATTTCAGAGATTATAGCTAA
>CALXPW010000050.1 GCA_944390365.1 uncultured Clostridia bacterium
TTTTCTCAATCGATTTGTTTCGACGACAAGACTTATTTTAGCATAATTTATATCTTAATGTCAATACTTTTTTAAAACTTTTTTAAGTTTTTTTTAAGGTAATTTTTGTTATTAATTTTTTGCCAATTTGTTATGCTATTTTCGATAAAAATTAGCCTCTTGCGAAGCTATTAATTATAATAGCACCTTACGTTAATTAAGTCAATACTTTTTTCTAATTTTTTTGAATTTTTTATATTTTTTAAAACTTCTGTAACATTTTTGTAATATTTAGATTTTTTAAGAGGTGGTACTTCTATAATACCACCTCTTTACATTTGCAATTAGTAACTCTATTCTATATTTATTTGTTCTAACTCATTTGCAATTTCTTCTAATCCAAGTGTATTCATTTTCTCTGATAATTTATCAATAAACATACTTGTCCAAGTTTTAATAAATATATCAAATTGTTCTGGAGTATAATTATTAGCTATAGCAGTATTGTTTCCAGACAGTTCTTCTATTTCTTCTACCGTGTCTGCTTTTGCTATATTATTATTGTATGTTATTGTTGTAGTATATTGCTTTTCATTTTCTATTCTATTTATTATTATAGAAAAAGAATTAGTAATATTATCATTCTGTATGGCTCCCATATTTATTTGTATATCTATGTTCTCTTCTAAATTTTGAATATCTGGTATAATCTGTATATTACTTATAGTGGTATTTTCATTAATATTCTTATTTATTATAAATCTTGCAGTAGTACTTGAGGTTTGCGCCAGAGTATTAAGGTCAATTACTCCTTCTTCATCTCCTTCGTTTATGTTTTTTTGATACGATATATCTGCACTGAGATTACTAATATTTCCTATTCTATCATAAGTAATATTGGCTTTAGAGCCAAAAACTATATTTGTCCTAATATTAGTTTCATCACTTTCATATACAGTTATAATTAGATTGTCCTGAATTTGTAATTGTCCAACTATCTCATCAAGTTTTTGCACCAAATTTGCTGTATCTGTGTATTCAGTACCAAATCCTAATTTTGATAATTTGTCACTTATCATCATTAAAGTTTCTGTATCTGTTTTTAATGTATTTATACAATCTACTATTATTGCATATACGTTATCACTTGTTAAATTTATTTTATATGCATTTGTATTGTAACTTGCTCCATTTATTTCTATATTTTCTTCTGTTTTTTCATATAATTCTGAATCTATATGTTGCATTATTATAGGTAAATATATGTCAGTAATATGCTGTTTTTGTGTATCAGTTACCTCAAACAGATTAACATATTCATTTTTGTCAATAGTATCGGGTACGTTGTTTATACCATAACTAGCTCCAAGTGCTGTTAAATTGGAATTTTGTATTCCCACATAACTTCCAAAAACCTCATCACATTTTATTCCATATATATCATTGCTATTTGCATAAGACACATTAAATACGTCAAGCTCACCATTCTTTAATGTTACATCTGCATGAGTTCTATTTGTATTTGCGTCATGCCTTACATTAGTCGAGACATTAAATCGTTTTGAACTAACTTCTCCTTGAGTTAAAATAACTGCTATATTTCCATTAGATGTATACGAATTTGTTTGTTTAAAATTTTCTTGAGCATTTAGTTTGTCATTTAATATAACTTGTGTAATATCACCTGCCTGTGCAAAATATTTCCAAAACAACTCTTCATTAGACTCGCTTGAGTTTAGAACACAAAATATTATTGCAATAATTATAGCTAGTACAACTATAATTATAATAGGAACGGGTATAGCTATTTTTATGCTTCTTCTAGAATTATTCATAATAATTTCTCCTTTGTATATTTATAAGATACTATAACCTTATATTCTTTGTTTTACAACTTCATATATAACAATTCCAGCTGATACAGATGCGTTTAGTGATGTGATTTTTCCTTTCATAGGTATCTTTACTAGAAAGTCACAATTTTCCTTTACTAATCTACTCATTCCAAAGCCTTCACTTCCAATTACTATTCCTATTCCACAAGTAAAATCTTCATCATAGTAATATTTATCTGTATTCATATCAGTTCCACAAATCCACACATCATTTTCTTTTAAGTAATCTATTGTATCATTTATATTATTTACTCTTGCTATTTTCATATATTCTACTGCCCCAGCAGATACTTTTGCTACAGTACTATTAACTCCGACATGCTCTTCTTTTTGGTATTATTATTCCATGTACTCCAGCAGTTTCTGCTGTTCTTATAATAGAACCTAAATTATGTGGATCTTCTATTCCATCTAAAATTAAAATAAAAGGCTTCTCATTTCTATCTTTTGCTGTTTTTAAAATATCGTCTACGTCACAGTAGTTAAATGGTGGTACTATTGCAATAACTCCTTGATTGTTTTCTGTTTGTGCCATTTGGTTTAGTTTTGCCTTGCTTATTTCGTTAACAATAATCTTCTTTTGTTTTGCAAGCGCTATAATCTTATTTATTGAACCATGCTTTTCTCCATCTGATATATAAATTTTATTTACATCTCTATCAGATTCTAAAAGTTCTAGCACTGCATTTCTACCTTCTACTTGGTCCTCAAAGCTTTTTTCTTCTATTTTATTTTTTTCACTTCTATCTTTTCCCATTAAATTTCCCTCATATACTATAATTTTATTTATCATCATAATTTACACTATCTTGTTTAAATTTCCTTTTAGCGGTATTACATTCCAACCTTCTAACTCATCTTTATAAAGATTATATAAATATTTTTAATACTTTTTCACTAGTTACAAAAAGAAACGAGTATTGCTAGGCAAAATTTAGTAAAAAACCGGAGGCGTACTCTGAGTACGTCGAGGATTTTTTATCTAAATTTTAACAACGCAAGACGAAGTTTATTTTTGTAACATGCCTATTCTTCGTCAAGCTTAAGAACACTCAAGAAAGCCTCCTGTGGAATTTCTACATTACCAATTTGTCTCATTTTCTTTTTACCACGTTTCTGCTTTTCTAGTAATTTTTTCTTTCTAGTAATATCTCCACCATAGCACTTTGCTAAAACGTCTTTTCTTAATGCGGAGATAGTTTCTCTTGCAATTACCTTTCCACCTATAACTGCTTGGATTGGTATTACGAATAATTGTCTTGGAATTACTTGTTTTAATTTTTCTACCATTTTTCTTCCACGTTCATAGCTATTATCTTTATGAACTATAAATGAAAGGGCATCAACTGCTTCTCCATTTACATGTATATCTAGTTTAACTAAATCAGAACGTTTATATTCTTTAAACTCATAATCAAATGAAGCATAGCCTTTAGTTCTAGATTTTAGTTGGTCAAAAAAGTCATATATTATTTCATTTAATGGAAGTTCATATATTAGAGTTACTCTATTTTCATCTAAATATTTCATATCTATATATATTCCACGTCTATTTTGGCAAATTTCCATTATGTTTCCAACAAATTCTTTTGGAGTTAATATTTCTGCTTTTACCATTGGTTCTTCCATATATGATATTTCACTGGTTGGTGGTAGGTCTGATGGATTATATAACTCAATTACTTCTCCATCTGTTTTGTGTACTTTGTATATAACTGATGGCGAGGTTGTAATTAAACTTAAGTCAAATTCTCTATCTAAACGTTCCTCGATTATCTCTAAGTGAAGTAAACCTAAGAAGCCACACCTAAATCCAAAACCTAATGCTCCTGAAGATTCTGGTTCAAATACTAAAGCCGCATCATTTAATTGTAGTTTTTCTAAAGCTACCTTTAAATTCTCATAATCACTACCATCAACAGGATAAATTCCACAATATACCATTGGATTTACTTTTTTATATCCAGGTAAGGCTTCCTTTGCTTTGTTATCTTTTAAAGTGATAGTATCTCCAACTCTAATGTCTGATAAACTTTTTATACTTGCTGCAATATAACCAACTTCTCCTGCTTCTAATTTATTGGATGGAGAATAAGTACCTGGTTCAAAATATCCTACTTCTGTTACTGTAAACGTTTTGTTGTTAGACATTAGTAATATTTCGTCTCCGACTTTTACAGTTCCATCTTTCACCCTAATGTATGCTATTGCGCCCTTGTAATCATTATATATAGAGTCAAATATTAAGCATTTTAATGGTGCATTTTCGTCTCCTGTTGGAGCTGGAAGGTCTGTTACTATTCTTTCTAATACTTCATCTACATTTAAACCTGTTTTAGCAGATATGCAAGGTGCATCTTGTGCTGGAATTCCTATTATATCTTCAATTTCTTTTTTAACTTCGTCTGGTCTTGCATTTGGCAAGTCTACTTTGTTTATAACTGGTAAAATTTCTAGGTTATTATCTATTGCTAAATAAACATTTGCGAGAGTTTGCGCTTCCACACCTTGTGTGCTATCTACAACTAAGACTGCCCCGTCACACGCAGCTAAACTTCTAGATACCTCATAATTAAAGTCTACATGCCCTGGTGTATCTATTAAATTAAGTTCATATTCATTTCCATCCTTAGCTTTATATATCATTTTAACAGCTTGAGACTTAATGGTTATTCCTCTTTCTCTTTCGATGTCCATATTGTCTAATACTTGGCTTTCCATTTCACGGCTTGAAAGCACTCCTGTCATTTCAATAAGTCTGTCTGCTAATGTTGATTTGCCATGGTCTATATGTGCTATTATGCTAAAATTTCTTATAAATTTCTTTTTGTCGCTCATACTTTTCTCCTCTTTTTTTCTTCCATAATTATATTGATTTTACTAATTTTTGTCAACAATAGTTTGATTATTTCTAGTTGTTCTCTATATTACAATTCCATAGTCATATTAATACCACGAAGAAGAAGGTATTTTTTCTTCTCTAAAAAATAGGCTGTGAATTATATCTTATTTACGACAATAACACTCAAATTTAGCATAACGGCTTGCTTTTTACATAAAATGGTTATATAATATTTGCACGACCAATTTTCAGGTCAATTATCAGAAAGGAGATTATTACAATGAAAGAACGGCTAGTAATGGTTATTGCCTATAACAAATATGGGCAAATATTCCTTTATCGGCAAAATTGGCTTTGGCAACTTCCTTCTGGAATTTGCCAGAAGGGTGAAACCATTGAAGAATGCGCTTTTCGCGTATTCTTCGAGCAAGAGCATTCTCGTCTTACAGTGATGTCAACTATTCGCTACTGTCCCGACAGTAGTAGTGCTTCTTGGTTTAACGTTGTCATTGGAAAAGTTGATGATAACGCTGAACTCAAAGGAGTTTGGATGTACGAAAATCCTGTATTTCACAAAGCACTTGTGCAAATAACAAACGGCTCTTTCTTTGAGGATGGTTCTTATATGGAGCCCAACTCAATTAATGCTTTGTTGGCACATATAAGTATCAATAAAACGTAATCTCTTCCCCCTGTCACGTTGTGGCAGGGGGATTTTATATGTTGTGAAAGTAGATTTTACATAATGTATTGCTTTTTTCTTTAGAAAGTTGTATAATTATTCTACGGCCCAAATGGTCAAATACTAAAAAAAGGAGATATTGCACTATGATGAAGAATTACATTCTCACCAATTCGCAAGACTTGGTAAGCAATTCTGAGTATGTTGCGTCTTATGTAACGTACACTTCTCAGGATAAGGATAAGCACCGGATTAATGTTGAGATAATCAAAACTAATCCCATAATTAGCACCATTGTGTTGAATGAACACAATGAGCTTGCTCTTATCCCAGTGTTCCAACCTGCTGTTGGACAGTGGGTCTACGAAATTCCGTATAGGTTTTATCTTAATCGGGAACAGGTTATTACTGTTGCCGAGAAACTGACTTATGAGAAAGTTGGTCTTCCTCTTTCGGATGCCACTTTGCTTACGAATGGTCCTAACGTTCAAAACCCCAAAACAAACACCAACCTGCAGGTGGTGTTTGGACGTGTACAGACTTTTATCAACGGCTCGAGCGAAAAAGTTCGTTGGGTAGACTTAAGGGATGTCTACCACAAGTTGAAAAAGCAACTGCAGTTTGCAGAACGTTTTATGGACGGTCTGTATCTCGGAGGGCTTACCACCGATGCTCTTCTTATCTACAAGTTAGTAGAAGGGTAATCTCCTTTTCCCCCTCGCTAGTTTTAGTGAGGGGGATATTTATGTTTTTTTACAAATTATAACTTTTATATTGATTTTTTATGTAAATGGTAGTATAATAAAGGTGTTCGATACCCACATTGGTATAGTACGAAAGGAGATTTATTACTATGAAACGGAATGTATCTGTCATAGCTCTAAATCCACAGAAGCAAATTCTGTTGATCAAAGAGAACGGGTTTTACAAGATTCCTGAAGGAATCTGCAATCCTGAAGAAACTCTTCAGGAAGCGGCCGAACGGCTTGTACGCGAGACAGTGAACGCTAAGTTCACTGATGAAAGGACTGTTTCCTATTGTCCTCAAGGAATTATTTCCATTGAAGAGTATCCGGAATACTCTATCGTGTTCGGTAATGTTGAGGATAACGATAGTAGTGATGACATGCCGAATGCCATCTGGATGAATGAGATGGAAAGTTATTTCCGTATCTCTAGACAGCTTCGCTACGGTGAGCCCTTCAAGGGTAACGAGTATATGGTGCCTAGCTCCATACATTCGTTGGTAACGGTAAGGTTCCTTAAGAGCTAATCTCCTGTCCACCTGCCATATTACTATGTCAGGTGGATTTTTTTATAAATTCTTGAAAATTATTACATTTCTGTGATAAAATAATTTATATTTAATTAAGCAATAAATTTTATAGAGCTAAACTTTTGCTCGAATGGAGGTTATTATGTCAAAAATATTTGAAGAACTAATGGAAAGGGGCTATATTGAGCAAGTAACTCATGAAGAACTAAAAGATGTATTAGATAATAGTTCTATTCCTTTTTATATAGGCTTTGATCCAACTGCAGATAGCTTACATGTTGGTCATTTTGTTTCTATGATGGTAGCTGCACAAATGCAAAAAGCTGGTCACAAACCAATTATTTTAATTGGTGGTGGTACTGCTACAATAGGTGACCCATCTGGAAAAACAGATATGAGAAGAATGATGTCTAGAGAAGAAATAAATCATAA
>CALXPW010000051.1 GCA_944390365.1 uncultured Clostridia bacterium
GGATCTTCGGGTTCCTTGTCAGGATCTTCAGGTTCCTTGTCAGGATCTTCGGGTTCCTTGTCAGGATCTTCAGGTTCCTTGTCAGGATCTTCGGGTTCCTTGTCGGGATCTTCGGGATTCTGATCCTTGCCAGTCACATAGTTAATGTGGCTGATTTTCTTACCAACACAAGTAAGAATAAGATTGCCAGTATCTTCATCGGTTTCGAAGATATACGTCCCCCACGCATTTCCTTTTTCATTCAAGTCAGAAAGGTCATGAGTTCCTTCTCCAGAAATAAATACGACCTTCTCATCTCCCTTAATGGAAGAATCCTTATCTCTTACCATCTCCAGAAGTTGCTCCTTGGCGCTTTCGTCAGTAGCTTCTTCCGTCGTCCACACGACAATAGTCCCATTTCCTTGTTTCAATACAACATAGGCCGTATTGTCAGGCATCTCATACTTTTCCTTAGACTCATCATCCTTAATGACGGTGGTTTCATCATCATCAAGATCGATATCGTCAGGATCGAGTGCCATGGGCATAATGCCATAGCTGGACTCCTGCTCATCAACGGGCTTCTGCTCATCAACGGGCTCCTGCTCATCAACGGGCTTCTGCTCATCAACGGGCTTCTTCTCATCAACGGGCTCCTGCTCGTCAACGGGCTCCTGCTCATCAATGGGCTCCTGCTCATCAACGGGCTTCTGCTCATCAACG
The DNA here is from genome assembly GCA_944390365.1 of uncultured Clostridia bacterium. Taxonomy (GTDB): domain Bacteria; phylum Bacillota; class Clostridia; order TANB77; family CAG-508; genus CALXVA01. The sequence goes on from CALXPW010000051.1 coordinate 703, forward strand.
GGCTCCTGCTCATCAACGGGCTTCTGCTCATCAACGGGCTCCTGCTCGTCAATAGCTTCATGAGACTCCATTCCTGTTTCATGGAACTCGTCAGTAGCCTGTGCCACCGGCATTGTAGAAGCGAGTACACTTGCAGACAATACCAGCGCTACGACCGCTGTCTTTTTGTTCTTTTTCCGTTTTCTCATACTAGTTGTCCTCCATTTTTTGTTGTGAAACAGCGTACACAATTTTTTCAATGTGCGAATTGCATCCCCCTTTCTAATATTGGGATCGATAACTATTTTATCACTTTCCATTTTTTCCGTCAATAATATTTAGTAATTTTTTATGTAAATAGTTTCTCGATATTCTAAGTAAAATAGTAATATCAAAATTTTTCTGACTTTGCTTGGTTTTATATTTCTTATTATGCGATCACTTTTTTGGAAATTATTGTCTTTCTATAATTACTTTTCTTCTTATTTTTATATATTGTATATACCACATTCAATAGTTTCATTACTTTAATCTTTATTCCTATATTAAACTTTAAATCATACACATTTCCACTGTTATATATAGGTTTTACTTCATACTTAATTTTACCATGGTTCTTCTTTTCTACTGCTAGAGGTAAAAGCGCAGAAATTACTGTACATATCAATGGCACTGCATAAGTTGTAAGTAAAACATCATCGATTCCTACTTTTAACTTTAAGTCCATATATGATATTTTAGGTTTTATTTGCATAATTTCTTTAATATCATCTAATCCCATTTCTCTTTCCAATTTTTTTATATCAATTTTGTCCAAATGCATTTTAAAAGTCATTTTTTTAATTTTTTCATTATTTAATTTTATCTGCAAAATTTTAAGTTTATCTAACATATTTAGTGAAACTTTTATTTTATATTTTGTATTAATTTTATTATTACTCCCGTATATATTCTTTTTTACGTTTAAATTGTCATTTGAATCATTTACATTAGAATACATATTTGATATTTCATAATTTTTTACTTCTATTTTTAATGTTGATAGTATTATTGAAAAGAAGAATATTGTTATAATTATTAATATTGTACAAAAAAGTAAAACTAATACCATCATAACCTCCTTTGAAGTTATTTTTAGTATTAGTTTTTCCATTTTTTGCTTTTTTAAACATATTTTTGCTTTATTTTTTAATGATTTTTAGATTTAAAAAAATAAATATTGAGACAATATTAAGCCTGTTTTCTTTTGCTCTTTTCTACAGTTATATCACCAAAAAGCTCCTCTTGTGATGTTGTTACTTTACTTCTTCTTGAAAGTTCTAGTAATCCTGTAAATGCAGTAACAATTTCTTTATTAGAGCATTGTTGTTTTGGAAATAATTTATTAAATATAAACGTTTTACTATGTAATAGTGCTTTGAACATTGTTTTTACTTTATCTGCTACAGTATATGTTTCAGTAATAGCAATCTTTTCAATATTCTTTGCATTTTTGTTTAGTCTAATACTACTTCTTTCTATTATTTCAGAGTACATTTCAGAAATAGTTTCTTTTTTATATTCTCTTTCTATTTTTTGTTTAGGAAGTTGTATCTCTTCTGGTAACTTAAAAACATTTCTTCCACTTTTTTGATACATTTCTTTTAGTTTACTAGTTATTTCTTTATATTTTTTATATTCTATAATTCTTTGTAGTATTTCTTCTTCAGTTAGTTCTTTTTCATCATCTACCTGATTTGGTAATAAATTTTTAGATTTTATATATAATAAAGTAGATGCCATAACTAAGAATTCACTAGTTACTTCTAAATTCATTTTCTCCATTTGATTTATGTATTCTACATATTGGTCTGTAATTTCGCTTAAGTTTATATTAGAAATGTCCATTTTATTTTTATCTATTAAATGGCATAGCAAATCTAGAGGACCTTCAAAGTTCTCTAGTTTTACTTTATATTTATTTGTTTCTAATGTTAATAAATTCTGCATTTTTTAGTCTCCATTTGTTTTTTATTTTTATTGATTAATTATTAATCATTTAGCTTATTTTTTATTCGATTAGTTTTTAATCTTTAGTTTATTTATATTTGGTTAATTATAAGGCTTTTATAAATGATTGTTTCCCCTTCTAATTTAGTCTATGTACTAGTAATTATTATATAGACTATCTCTTATCATTTTAACATAGAAATAGCTTCTTTAACGCTATCCATTTTGTATCCTTTTTTTAATAAGAATTGTATAATATCTTGTTCTTCCATATTATTACTCTTTTTATTTATAATGTTTTTAGCTGAATTTATTTCATACTCTTCTAGTTTATCTGTATTATTATAAAAGTAGTCGTCTATTAAGTCTTTATCTAGTCCTTTTGACATTAGTTTATATTTAAGTTCTTTCAAGGACAAGTTTTTGAGGTTTATAAATTCTGCTATTGCTCTTTCTATATAACTATCGTCATTTATATATCCATTTTCTTTTAAGTCATCTATTACCTCTTCTAATAAATCATAGTCTTCTATATCGCTAAATTTTTTTCTAACTTCCTGTTCTGTTCTTTTTTTATACATTATATATTTTAGGACTTTAGTTTTTAATTTGTCTTTTTTCTCTAATTCTTCTAAATCTAGCATTTAATGCTCCTTATCTATTATCTTTTTCAGCTTGTAAAAGAATTGTTGCTTTCCATTACGTAAACTTAATTATAAGATTTAAACTCTATGCAATCTTTGAAAAGAATTGCTTTTTGGCTAGGCGTCATAAGTTTTAAATTTGTGAAGCATACTCTGTGTACGTTGAATAAATTTAAAACTTATGCAACAACGCCAAAAACAATTATCTTCAAAGATTTATTCTTCTGGTTCAGTCTCCTGCTCCTCATCTACTTCTTCATCACCTAAGCTCTTCTCAAATGCTGCATTAAAGTTGTCTCTAATTTTTTGTTCTACTTCTTTTGTTACTTCTGGGTTGTCTTGTAGATATTTCTTTACATTTTCTCTTCCTTGACCAATTCTTTCTCCTTTATAACTAAACCATGAGCCTGATTTTTCTATTATATCTAAGTTTACAGCTATGTCTAAAATATTTCCTTCTTTTGAAATACCTTTACCATATATAATATCAAATTCAGCTTCTCTAAATGGTGGAGCAACTTTATTTTTTACAACTTTTACTCTTGCTCTATTTCCTATAACTTCTCCATCTTGCTTAATGTTTTCTATTTTCCTTATATCTAGTCTTACAGAAGCATAGTATTTAAGAGCTCTACCTCCTGCCGTAGTTTCTGGATTTCCAAACATTACTCCAACTTTTTCTCTTAATTGGTTAATAAATACTACTACTGCTTTTGATTTATTTATAACACCTGCCAATTTTCTTAAAGCTTGTGACATAAGTCTTGCTTGTAAACCAACATGTGCATCTCCCATGTCTCCATCTATTTCTGCTTTTGGAACTAATGCTGCAACTGAGTCTACAACAATTATATCTATTGCACCACTTCTTACTAGTGCTTCTGTTATTTCTAATGCTTGTTCTCCTGTATCTGGTTGAGAAACAATTAAATTATCTATATCTACTCCTAAGTGTTTTGAATATACAGGGTCTAATGCATGCTCTGCATCTATAAAAGCTGCCTCTCCACCTAACTTTTGTGCTTCTGCTATCATGTGTAATGCAAGTGTAGTTTTACCAGAAGACTCTGGTCCATATATTTCTACTATTCTTCCTCTAGGAATTCCACCTATTCCTAAAGCTATATCTAGACTTAGTGCACCTGTTGGAATTGCTTCTACCTCCATTGCGCCAAAGTCTCCTAATTTCATAACTGAGCCTTTACCAAATTGTTTTTCTATTTGTCCTAGTGCTGCCTCTAATGCTTTTATTTTTTCTGGATTTTGATTATTCATTTAAATTTCCTTGTATAATATAATAAAGTTTAAAAATTTTATATTATACTTACCTTTCTCCATTAATTATTTTTATTTAGTTTAGGTTTAATGGTACCTTTATTTTTATTACTGTTAAGAAAAAATTTTTTAATTTAACATTTTTCTCACTTACTTTTTTAAAACAACTGTTTGTATTATATCGTATTTTTAAAATTTGTCAAGAACTTTTTTTAAATTTTGTTATTATTTAGTTACTATATAATGGTTTTGAAAAGATTTATTTATGAAATCTAGCTAGTATGTATGTTTAGAAAATTTTTGTTAGAGCGCGTAGCGACCAAACGAGCATTGAAAATGCGAGTGCGATTGGAGAAACCTAGCACATAATGTACATATTTCATCATACATATTATTTAGCTAATGGATAGTATTATAAATTTTATCATAGCCTCTTTATGCTTAGATGGTTTCGACAACAAGCGACAAAAAAATTTAAGAACATACATACTAGCTAGAGCAAAAAGAAAACTTTAAATTTTTATTGCCTATACCAATTTTCAAAATTATGGTACACACTATAATTGTTTGGGATAACCTCACCAGTCAACCTAATGCTATATACAACTTTTTCTTTGTTTCTATATAAGCAAATATATGGCATTTCATCTTCATATATTTCAATTATTCTATTGTATTTTTCTGTTAACATATCTTTGTCAGAAATATTTTTTATGTCATTCAGTATACCAGTTATTTCTTCGTTTTCATAATTTGCTATATTGTCCTTACCAAAGAAATAGGTTAAATCTGGACTATATCCATTGTTTACACCAGTAATAATCATATCATAGTTTTTGTTCTCTAAATACCTTTTATATGAAGAGTTGGACACTCTATATAAATATACATTTATTCCAAAATCTTCTAATTGCTCTTCTATTAGTTCTGCTACCTTTACTCTTGTCTCATTACTGTTATCTACAATTAAGTCAATATTTAAATATTGTGTTCTATAGTTTTCTGTTTTTCTCCATGACCCATATCTATATTCCCAGCCTGCATCTTCCAATACTTCTTTTGCTTTATCTTGTGAATAGCTAGATTTACTTTCTTTAGAGTATAGGTAGCTTCCATAATCTATTGGAAATGAAGATACATAATAGTTGTTACTAAAAACAGATGAATTTATTTTGTTTTTATCTATTGCATAATTTATAGCTTGTCTAACTTCTTTATTGGCTAGAACTCCTTCTTCACAATTGATGCTTATGAAATCTAGCTCTCTACCTTTGTAATCTTTTGTAACGAATCCAATTGTTCCTATATAATCTTCCACATTTGTATTAGAAGTACATACTAGGTCAATATTACCTATTTTTAGGCTATTATATGCATCTCCAATTGTGTCAAAATAAGTAATTATTACTTTATCGATTTTTCTCTCTATACTATCTGCATTTCTCCAATTTTCGTTTTTTTCAAGTTCCATATTACTTTCTGTAGCAGAAGTTACTTTATACATTCCTGTAGCCTTTGGAGCTAGTCTAGATTTATAAAAATCCTCATTTTTAAATTGGTTACTTGATACTATTGGAAATATTAGATTATATTCGAAAAACGGTTCTTCTTCTTTTAAATTTATTCTTACTGTATTGCCATCTATTATTTCTACAGACTTTATATTTTCTACATTATCTGAATATACTGACTTTCCCTCTTGTAATTGCTCAATTGTATATTTTACATCAGTTCCTGTTACAGTGCTTCCGTCATCCCATTTTAGGTTATCTTTCAATTTTACTAAATATGTTGTTTTGTCAGACTTTGACCATTCTTCTGCTAAGCAATTTTCAATTTCGTAGTCCTCTGTAATTTTTAATAATGGATCATACAAAATTGTAGACAAACTAATAATGTCTTTGTTTTTAGTTATAAGTGGGTTGATATTATCAAAATCTGAAATTCCTATATTTAGGATTGATTCTGTTTTTTGCGACGTTTGACTTGTATTATTTTCTAAATTAAGATTACTAGTTTCTTCCTGGGAATTTATTTTATAAATTGCAAATATTATTATTCCTATTGCAAATATAATGAATAAATACTTTATTATATTAGATTTCATAAATGGCCTCCGGATAATAATATATAACATTACTGCATTTTTTTCAAGTTGTTTTTTTCAAAAAAAGAGAACACAATTATATTACTGTGCCCCCTATACATTTATATAATTTTTTCTAATTACTTTCTAGATTCTACAATTAGCTTTATACCTGTTCTATCTTCTCCTTCCACCTCTACTTCTGCAAATGCAGGTATACATACTAAGTCCACTCCTGCCGGTGCTACAAATCCTCTTGCTATTGCTACAGCCTTTACAGCTTGATTAAGTGCTCCTGC
>CALXPW010000052.1 GCA_944390365.1 uncultured Clostridia bacterium
CATCATATATAGTATAGCCATCTGGTGCTTTAATCTCTTGTATAAAATATTTGCCCGGTGTTATTTTTTCTACTATAGCTTTTCCTTCTTCATTTGTTGTAACATCAGAATAAATTATTTCTTTATTTTCATTTAAAATATTGAATTTTGCCCCTTGTAAAGGTTCTTCAGTTTCTGCATCTTTTTTTATAATTTCTATTTTTGTTGCATTTTCTGAATATTTTATTTTTAATTTTGTAGATTCAAATTCATAATCTCCTGCTGCTAATGCATAACTTTGCTTTGTGCTATCCCCTGAATCTCCATACAATACAGGTTTTGTTTTTACATCAACAGTAGCTTCTATTTCAAATTCTCCACTTTTACTAAGTTCTGCAATTGGAATTAGTACTTTAAAGTTTTCACCTGATTTAAATTCTTTTTTCTCGTTGTTGTTTTTATCAACAATTTTTACTCCATCTATATCCAGGTTGTCTAATTCAAGTGAGTATTTTGCATATTCTAAGTTACAGTTAATTTTAAATTCTTTACTGATGTATTTGTCGTCTTTACCATCTAACGCCCATTCTTCATCAACTTTACCAATACTTACTACAGAAACAGGCTTTGTTTCTGATGATGATCTTGCTACCTTAGAAATTTTTTCTGCTGCTGACACAATTCTATCTCCTTGTGCATTAAGTCCTTCAAAATCGTCCCAGTCATAGTTATACATTGCATCATATACTGCCATCTTAGTTGCTGCAAATGCTTCTGCATCACTATTGCAACCAAGTTGTTTTGCTGTTTTAAATGGATAGCCGTTTGTTACTGCTCTCCAAATTTTATTATTATTTACTAGCTTATCAACTGACACAGTATATCCTCCATCTGTTGTTACTCCTGGTAATGTTTTATCTAAACAATATGCTGGATACTCCACTCCATCTTTTTTATATACCACAAATTCTACACCAATTTTTATTCCTTGATATGTAAAACACACTAATTCTTCTTTTGAATATAAATCTGCTTCATCTATTAAATATGTTGCAGCTTTTGCATTTGTTTTAAATATGCTTAGTGTTGTAACTATTGTTATCAATACTAATAAAATAGCTATTATTTGTTTAATTCTCATACATTTCCTTCTTTCTTTTTATATAATTTCAACTGCTTGTACACACCTTCTATATTCATGCATGTTTTCTACACAAGTTATCAAGGTTATTCTATTGTCACTAGTGTCTTCTATATAAGTCCAGTCGGTTTGATGTATTATTGTATTTAATACAACTTTATATTCTCTTTTCCCTCTATCTGTATAATAAATGATTTTGTCACCAGTCTTTAATTCTTTTATATTCTCAAAAAAATTACAATTATATCCTCTATTGTGTCCTGCAAGTGCAACATTTCCTTTATATGTATTACTTTCTGGAAAATGTCCTACTGCTAATGCTAATACATCTTGTGTTGTTCCATCTTTTATTGGTGCTACTAAGCCAATCTTTGGTATTTCTATTCTCCATTTGCTCTTAGAATATTGCTTCATAATATTCTCTTGTTCCTCTATATTTACTTCATTATCTTCTACGTTATTTTCTAAATTATTTACATTTGTATTGTTTTCATAAATATCTGCTATTTGCATTGTTTTAAGCATTACATCTTTTAATTTTATTGCATTTATATTCTCTCTACTAATATTTTGAATATATTTTTTGTCTAAATAAACGTGACTAACCATAACATTTTCGTTATGTGTAGTGCTACTATTATTCGGATTAATTATTAAAATATCTAAAACTATAAAAAAGATTACTGTTATGACAATACTTATACAAATAACTACAGTATTTATCCATTTTGTTGAATAATTTAGCACATACTATACACCTACCTTATATAAAATTTGTTGATTAAAACATTTGTGATTTTAATTAGATTTTAATTTTAACTTTGATTTTAAAATTTCTTTGAAATATTCTAAAAGATTTTAAAATTTATTGATAAAAGTTTATAAAATTGCAATTTTTAAACTGTATATATATTACTACACTTTTTTAGATTTGTAAAGAATTTTCGATTGACATAATTCGACAAAATTTTCACCATAATATTTTGGTTGCCAATGTGTACTTTGAGTTAGGGTTAATATAGTTGTACTTTCTGGTGGTTAGAGTGAGCTTATAAAAAAAGTATGAAAATATGGAATGGAGAGTACTTTGAATTAGAAATTCTTAATAAATTTTATGGAAAGTGTTCATCTTTGATGGAAGGGTGCCATAAAATTTATTTAGAATTTCTATGAAAAAGTATCTGGACCGACATATTTGATATACTTTTTTTAGAAGTTTACTCTAGCCACAAGTATAGAAAAATTAACCTACCCCCAAGTATACATTGGCAACTTTTAATTTTCTTCATTTTTCTCATGGTCTAAATCAAAATAGAATTCTACTCCATTCTCTCTATTTATAACGCCATAATCATTTTTATAATTGTTCATAATAGCCTTAACTAAAGCAAGTCCTATACCTGTTCCACCATCATTTCTATTTCTTGAACTGTCTTCTTTATAAAATCTGCCCCATATTTTATTTAAATGTTCTTCTGGTATATTATTTCCAGTATTGAATACAGAAACTCTTACCTTGTTTTCTTTTTCTTCTATTTTAATAGAAATTTTCTTTTCGCCATTTACATTGTTAGCATGCTTTATAGCATTTGTAAAGTAATTAGTTACAACTTGTTCTATATAAAAATCGTCTGCATTTACCATAACTTGCTTGCTAGAATCAAATTCTATTTTAATATTTTTCTCTTCTATCATTACTTTACATTTTCTAATAACTTCATTTATTAGTTCAACAATATTAAAGTCCTCGTTATTAAATTCTCTTTTTCCATATTCTAGTTTCATTAACTCCAATAGTTGTTTTACTAACGTATCCATTTTATTTGATTCGTCCAAAATAACCTCTGCATAGAACTTTCTAGACTCATCATCTGAATTTACATTTTCAACTAATCCTTCAGCATATCCTTGAATTAAAGCTATAGGCGTTTTTAATTCATGTGATACATCCGAAATAAACTGTTTCCTCATTTCATCAATTTTAGATTTTTCTTCAATATCTTTTTCAAGTTCCAAATTATTGTCTCTTAGTTGTTTTATAGTTGATTCTAGTTTATCTGACATTGTATTTATATTCTTACCTAGCTCATTTATCTCATCATCTGTATCTGCAAGTTTATACTTTTTACTAAAGTCAAGTCTTGCCATCTTATTTGTAATATCATTTAATTCTACTATTGGACTTGTAAATTTTTTAGATATGTATGATGCAATAAATGCAGATATTATTAAAATAATAAATCCTATAATTATCAAAGCTTGGTTTGATATGTCGACACTTTCTTCTATTGGAACTGCTGGTATACTTATATACAAGCTATAACCATTATCTAGTCTTCCAGAAAGTAGAATATAACTTATATTGTTGCTTTGATCATTTATTTTTTCTATTCTTATATCATCATCTGCATAAATTACATTATCATTATTTCTTGCGTTGTTATAATCTCTAGAATTTGTTATTATATCTAAAATCGAATAAAAATCTCTATTCGTGCTAAACACCATTACATTTTGGTCTGTCTCTATAAATATATCAAAATTATTATTAAAAGCTATTCTCTGTAGTTCTTCTTCAATATTACTGTTAGTTCCATTTAGATTATAATAATTATTTATCTTATCATAAACTCCTCTTACTGTCTGTGTTTTTGAATATAGATAAAAAGATTCTAGCACTATACTATTTATTGTTACTAAGCACAATACAATTATAGCAATTACAATGCATAATGTTACAAATAGTTTAAATCTTACAGACTTAAAATTATACTTAATTTTCATTATTTTCTTTCCTTTTTAATTATTTTACCTCAAATTTATACCCTATTCCTCTAATTGTTTCTATATATTTGCCTCTTTTCCCTAATTTATGCCTTATTTTCTTTATATGACTATCTATTGTTCGTGAGTCCCCATAATAATCATAGTTCCACACATTATTTAGTATTTTATCTCTAGATAAAGCAATTCCTTCATTGTCCATTAAATATTTTAAAAGCTCATATTCCCTTAAACTCATCTCTATTTGTTTTCCATCCACTGTTACAGTTCTTCCCTCTGGGTCTATTACTATTCCTCCATAATCTTTCTGTTCCTTTAGTTCCGGGCTTGTCCTTTTTAATATTGCTTCTACTCTTGCAACAAGTATTTTAGGGCTAAATGGTTTTGATATATACTCATCTACACCTAATTCAAAGCCAAAAAGTTCATCTTGTTCTTCTCCTCTTGCTGTAAGCATTATAATAGGAACTTTTGAATCTTGTCTAATTTGTCTTAGTACAGACCAACCATCAAGTTTTGGCATCATTACATCCAAAAGAATTAGTTTTATTTTGTTACGATTTTCTTCATATACCTTTAAGGCCTCTTCTCCATCTCCAGCTTCTAATATTCCATAACCCTTTTGCATCAAGAAATCTTTAATAAGTTTTCTCATTCTTGCCTCATCATCAACTACTAGAACTGTTATATCGCTCATTGTTATTCTTCCTTTCATTATAACAAATTATTTTCTGTATTATTGTGGACAAAATGGAGTGTCCCTTTTGTCCACATTTCATATTATACTACTCGTATGTGTCCTTTTAATGAAATTTTGACACTTTTTTAACCACTACCGTAAAAGTAGTGGTCTTTTTTTATGCTTTGTGTACATATACATTTTGTCCTGGATATGCCATTTTTACATTTTCTTCTTCTAGTACTTTTAATATCTGCTCATTAATTTTTTGTCTAAAAATTAAATATTGTGTATAGTCTAATATATCTGTATACATATAGATAACAATATTCATTGAATCTAAACCAATTGTATCAAAATGTACTTGCACTGATTCTTTATCTACATCATCATTACTTACTAATGTAAGTCTCAATTTTTGAATAATTCTCTCCATTTTATCTGCACTTGTTTCTAGTGGAACCTTTACATTTAGTGAATATCTTCTTTGTTTCATTCTAGAACAGTTTACAACATTATTTGTAGTAAATACAGAGTTTTGTATAGTTACAATAGTATTATCTGAGGTTTGAATTTTAGTACATCTAAAAGACATTTCAATAACTGTTCCCTCATTGTTTCCTACTTGTATCCAATCTCCTACTAAAAATGGTTTATCTGCCATTAAGGAAAATCCTGAAATTAAATTTTTAGCAAAATCTTGTGCTGCTAATGCTATCACAGCACTTCCTACACCAAGTCCTGCTATTAGACTAGTTGGATTTATATCAAAAACAGTTAAAATTAAAAGTCCTGCTCCAATGTATATTATATATTTTAAAATTTTACTTGTAAAATTTGCTACAGTTTTGTTGCCATCTATTTTCCTATCATCTTTTAATTTACTAACAACACCTTTTTTAGGATCTACTAACTCCACCAATCCTCTAGCTATTAAACAAATAATTATTATTTGAAATCCCTTTTTGCAAATATTTAACACATCTTGTGGAGGATTTATAGTTAATATTCCTAGATATATACCTATACACACAATTAAAGCTTTAAAAGTAGTGTATAAAGGATTCTTCTTTATTTTTAATTTATCTTTTTCTTTGTAATTAAACATCTTAATTAATAAATATGAAATAATTGGAGCAATTATGATTGCAATCAAAATAATAATACATGCAACGCCAATATCTATTAGTTGTTCTTGTGTTATATTTTTGAAAAAATCAATTATATTATTTATAAGTTGCATATTTTGTTATCTTCCTTTCTGTAAATAAAAATTGGATAGTTTGCTTTAAGATATCTTTTGTGTAGTATTCTAACTTAAATTATATTGTAAAAATACTTGTAAAATTTAATTTAGACTAGCAATAAGTGCTTTAATTTTAATTCCTTGCTCTTTAAACATTCTCTCGTGTTCAGTTTCAATATTTTCCCAAAAATCCAATTCATTCTCTAGGTCATATGTCTTTTTTTCTATTTTAAAACCAGACTCTTCAAAATATTTAATGCTATCATTAAATAAGTCATCATCATCTGTTTTAAAATATATTTTTGCTTCTTCTGTCAAAAATTCTTTATATTTTTCTAATTGCCTTGTATGTGTCAATCTTTTCTTTCTATGCTTTCCTCTTGGCCATGGATTGCAAAAATTAATATAAATTCTTTCTATTCCATCTTCTTTTGAAAGTATGTTATTAATTCTTTCTATGTCGTATCTTGTTATATAAATATTATCTATTTCTCTATTTGCTAATTTATACTCTTCTTCAATCTTCCTTTTAGCTAATCCTAGCATCGCATCAACCAAATCTATTGCAATATAGTTTATATTTGGATTGTATACTGCTATGTTTGATATAAATCCACCTTTTCCACATCCTAGTTCTAAGTGTATAGGATTAGAATTATTAAATAACTTTCTCCACTTGCCTTTATATTCTTCTGGATTGTCTATGTAAAATTTGCTAGCCTCTAGTTCTGGCCTAGCCCATGGTTTAAATCTTATTCTCATTTTAATAAAAAATTTCCTAGTTATATTTAGGTTTTTGTTCAAGGTTTTACCTATAAACCTTTATTTTTAACACTACTATTATACCATCAAAAGTGTGTTGTAACAATAGTTTTTTTGTTTTTTTGCAAAAGGGGACGGGCTTATTTTGCAAATTCGTTAACATAACTTTGTAAGTATCAAACCACCTACTTATATTGTAATCATAAGATGGTGTACTAAAATAGGAGCCCTCTTTTCTTTAGTAATCATAACCACCAGTAAAACTGGTGGTTTGCTCTAAGCCTAGAAGGCTTTTGTTCTGGCACTTCTGGGCTTAAGCC
>CALXPW010000053.1 GCA_944390365.1 uncultured Clostridia bacterium
TCAGCTTGTCTTATAACAGTTTGTACTGCTTTTTCACTTTTGTTTGGTGGATAATCATATTTTATAAGTAACTTCTTTATTTCAATTCTCATTCTAGCTCTAGTATCTTTTCTTATATCCCAATCAATAGTCATATTTTTATTAACTGTTTCAACCAATTCTTTAGCTATTTGTACTAAAGTTTCATCTTTCATTAACTCTTTAACTTCTGGATCATCTCCCAATGCATCAAAGAAAGCTTTTTCTTCTGTAGAAAGATTATATTCATTTCCAGATTTCATTTCTTTATCTATTTCTTTTTTCAAGTTAATCATTTCTTGTATGATTTTTTCTATATCCTCTACACTTGTTCTTTCATTATATGATGCTACTATTTTTTGAAATCTAGTAGAGAATTTTTCCATCATTACAACATTTTCTTTTCCAACTTGTTCTACATAGTCTTTTAACGCTCTATTCAATATTTCTACAGCTATATTTTTCTTTTGCATTTTAGCAATTTTATTTAATATTTCATCACTTAATATTGATAATTGATTACTATTATGTACTTCGCCAATTTGCAGCATTTCATCATCTTGAATAGCTCTTTCTAGCATTTTTGCTACATTACTATTTATTTCTTTTACATCAATTTTTCCACCTGATAGTTTTGATATAAACGAACGAACTGATACAAAGAATAATATTTCATCTTTTATTTCTTGTGATAATTCACCAGCACACAATGAATATAAGCTTTTTACATCATAACTATATTTCATAAATCTTTTTTGTGTATCTTCGGTTTTTAATATCCAGTTGGCTCCTGCTGTTATTATTTCGTATTTATCGCTATCTGTTGTTGTTGCAAAGTGCCCATAGTAAAATCCTTTAAATAAATCTCTTATTAATTCTACTTTATCCATTAAGACTTTTACTATTTCTGTATTATCAATAATTTTACCTTGATCTCTTTTTGTATATGTTTTTAATGCATCTAATAACCATCTCTTTAATCCTATATAATCAACTATTAGTCCACCTTTTTTGTCTTTATATACTCTATTTACTCTTGCTATTGCTTGCATCAAATTATGTGCTTTCATAGGTTTATCAATATACATTGTTCCAAGTCCTGGTACATCAAATCCTGTAAGCCACATATCTACTACTATTGCTATTTTAAATTCAGAGTTCATATCTTTAAATTCAACTTCTAATTTCTTCTTATCTTTCTTAGATCCTATTGCTTTTTGCATTTCTTCATCATCTTTATTATTAGATGTTATTACCATATGTACTTTGTTTTTCCAGTTTGGTTTTAGTTCTAAAAAATTTTTATACATTGTGTATGCTGAATTTCTTGAATAAGCTACCACCATTGCTTTGTTTGCAACTGATGTTTCTATTTGCTCATATTGTTTTATAATATCTTCTACTATCATTTGTAATCTATCTGGATCTTCTATAATTTGAGACATCTTAGCCATTTCTTTTTTAGATTCATTAATTTTATATTCTTCTACATCTTCTTCTCTTTCAAGGTAATTATAATAGTCGTCTATTTCATCCAGTATCTTTTGATTAAGTCCTACTCTTGCCATTCTTGCTTCATACATAATAGGAACTGTAGCACTATCCATTATAGCTTGTGTCATATCATACGTATCAATTACATCTCCAAATACATTGCTGGTTGATTTATCTTTTGTTTCAACTGGTGTCCCTGTAAAACCAATATATGTAGCATGAGGAAAAGCTTCATGTAAATATTTGGCTGTTCCATACTTTTTATAAGCTTTCATTTTTTCTTTATCAAATTTAATTGTTGCATCTATTCCGTAATGGCTTCTATGTGCTTCATCTACTAATACTAATATGTCATCTCTATTACTAAATAATCCTGTTTCTTCTTCAAACTTTTGTAAAGTTGTAAAGAATATTCCTCCAGATTTTCTATTGTCTAATTTATCGTTTAAATCTTCTCTATTTTCTATTTGTACTGGATCTTGTTTTAAATAATTTGAACATTTTGTAAATGTTTCATATAATTGGTTGTCCAAATCATTTCTATCTGTTACTACAACTATACTTGGGTTTCCTAATTTTTTAATCATATTTCCTGTATAGAATACCATTGAAAAGCTTTTTCCACTCCCCTGTGTATGCCATAATATTCCTGCTTTTCCTGTTTTATTCTCTATTGATATTTCTGTACTTTTTATCGCTTTCTTTACTCCAAAATATTGATGATATGCTGATAATATTTTACTATCATCACTCCATAAGATATAGTTGTTTATTATATCTAATAATCTATCTTTTCTAAGCATTCCGTAAAATAATGTTTTATGTGTAGGCATATTTTCTGTTACTTCATCATCTGCTTCTATCTTTTTCCATTCAGAAAATCTACTCCAAGGACTTGTTATAGTTCCTGCTCTTGCTTGTACGCCATCACTAACTATCATAAATTGATTATAATAAAATAACGTTGGTATATGTACTTCTTGATATCCTTTTAATTGATTATATCCATCAATTAGTTTTACATCTTCTCTTACTGTACTTTTTAACTCTACTACGATTAAGGGTAAACCATTTATAAATATAATTATATCTGGTCTTTTTTCACTATGTTCAATGATTGTATATTGATTTATTGATTTAAACGCATTATTGGAAATGTTATTAAAATCTACTATCCTTATTGTCTTATATCTTGTTTCTCCATTCTCATTAACTGGCACAGAAACACCTTCAAGCAAATATTTTGTAAATTGCTTATTATTCAAAACAGTATTATTATGTTCAAGATTTTTTATTTGCCTCATCACTTCCGTCAATTCTTCTTCACTAACATTGCTATTTATTTTTCTTATCGCTTCTTTTAAATCTTCTTCTAATATTACTTTTGAAAAGTCTGTTCTTTCCATTTCATATCCATTTATACATTCATATTCTAATTCTTCTAATATTTCCATTGTTATTTTTTCTAGAGTTTCTTCATTGAACATAATCTATCCCCCTAAAATTCAAATTAATCTTTATTTATTAATTCTTTTCTTTCATTCTTAATTTTGTTTATATCAACTGTCCTTATAGCATGTAACATCATTAAAAAACATTTATCATACCATTCTATTAATTCTGTTTCTTTAAAAGATTTAAATGGTTCTTCTTTAATTGGATGATTTACTCCCATTTTATTTACTACCATTCCTATCGAATCATCTAATCCTCTATCAAACGATTTTACATTAATCTTCTTCTCTATATACAAATCTAGCTTCTTTAGTATTTTTTTCTTTTCTTCTATGTTATCTTTAATTCTAAAATCATTATATTCTAATAATATACTAGCAATATTTTCAGGTACCTCTGTTAAAACAGAATCTACATCGGCATTTCTTTTTGTTATTATATATTTTTCTTCATCTATTTTTTCTATTTTATAATTCATTTTTTCCAAAATTATAGGTATATTCTCTATTGCTGCTTCCGTTAATGGTTGAATAGTTACAGATTTTTCATTATCTAATAAAACAATCATATTAAAAATAAATTCAATATATCGTAAAAAAGTTTCTTCATCTATATAGAGTTTCAAATAGTCAATTGAATTTCCTTTTATCCCTATATGTTCTAAATACTCATCAACATCCAAAAAAGTATCTCTATATTTCCATTTTAAAAACACTATATTCTCTATTGCATTTATAAATGTAGTATATGTACTAGTATAATAATCTTCTCTTACTAATACTGCATTAGTATCTTCATGAAATACTTCTATAAATTTAGAAAATTCTTTTGGTATATTTAGTCTGTTTTCTATTTCGAAAATGCTTTTCATATAAATTTCCTCTCTTCCTATAACAATTTATATAATAAAATTTAATTATTTAAAAATTCTCCTGAATCAATAAAACAACTTTTGATTCCATAACTCATCCATTTATTAATTTCACTATCATTTAATTTGTATACGTAAATATTTTTATTTTTTATATTCTTTATTTTATCTATTATAGCTTCGTCCCCATAAGGTGACATACCAAATACATCGATATTTTTTAAGTGCTCCAAGTCCTTATAAATATCTCTTCCTCTATATGGGAATAAATCGTCTGCAGGATATAAATTATCTCCTGGATACAAACCTTCGACAATATAGTTGTATTTATTAATGATATTATTAATTGGCATAAAGATAACATCTTTAAAATCAATTTTTATATAATCATTTGTTTTAAACTTGCGATATTCAGCGTCATTGCTTAACACTCTTGACCCAATATCACAATATGAATTTATATATTTTTTAAAATTACCATGTAAATAGTTTAAATTTTCGCTTTTATCCCAATCCTCAATATAATTTAATGTATATACATTATCATATTTTGTTGTTATTTTATTTATATATTCATCAGTTATTTTTGGAATTAGAAATACATTTTCTTTAAAAAATATTGATTTTATTGCAATCTCTCCTAATATTTCAGCTAATCTATAACTATCATTCCAAGTAAATTCTTTTTTTAGTATTATTTCATTATAAATATATTGAAAGACTTTTCCTGCATTCTCTTCAATTCCCTCTTTAGGACATAATTGTTTAATTAGATTTTCCAAATTCATTTCATTTCGATCAACTAACCTATTAATTACATTCCAATAATCCGTTAAATTTTTTATAAATCTATCATATATCTCATTTGGTTTCAAAAATGAATTTTCTTTGTAATTCGTTAAATTTAATCCGTTTCCTATTAATAAATTTCTCATTTTTCTCCTTTTAACATTTTATTTTATCTAAATCTATTTCACCATTCATTAACTTTGCTACTAATATATCTCTTAATTGTTCTAAGTTTGTATTTTCTTCTGAATTACTCACCATTATATTATTTATATTATAAAATAATGAATTAAAAATATTATTCTCATTTTCACTTAGTATATTTATTTCTTCATTTTCTAATAAACTATTTAAATCTAGATTTTTAATTCCTGTTGTTCCATTTTCATATAAAAACATTATATTTTTATTATACAAATATCTTAAATTCATATAAAAAGCTGCTAAATACTTCTTATCTTTTAGTCTTATTGCTTTACAAAAATTAGTACATATCACGGGTAATTTAAAAGATTGTTCTAATATAGGTGTAATATACACACTTCTTCCTGTAGACTGTGTTGGACTTCCTCCTGAAATTTCAATTACAATTTCATTTCCTGTTAATCTTTTTTTTCTTAAATTTTTTTCTAATATGAATCTATTGGGTGTTTTCCTCTTATTACCTTTATCCATTTCAGGAATATCTGCTCCTCTAATACAAATAACTTCTTGATTATAATTTCCAGTCGGTTTGTCCTTTCCCCAATCTCCACCTACGGTTTCTTCTATCAATGTATTCATTTTGCATAAATGTTTTTTAGAATTATTAATGTATTTTTCTTTATAATATGTTTCTATAATTTCATACAAATTATTATTTATTTGATTATTTAATTCTATTTTTTTATCTATATTTGATAATATTACAGCTATTTTTTCTTGAATTTCTATTGCTGGTAATGGTATATCTAATTCTTCTAAATCTTCTTTTGTTATTGATGGATAAGCACTTGTTGATGTTTCAGCTATAGCCTGCAATTTTTTAGTGTTTGATGGTAATGTTATGTATGCATATAAATACTCTGGCAAAATCTCTTTTTTGCATCTTAATACTACAAACCCTGTTGATACTACCATATTTTTTAACGTTTTTCTTAATATTCCATAATGACATAGGTTAGGTCTTACTGTTGAATAAATAATATCATTTTTTCTAACTATTCTCTTTGCCCTACTTGGTGCATCATTTAACTTTAATTCTATAATATTATCTATCCTCCCCTCAGTTATATTGGATGTGTCTAGATAATTAATTGTGCATTCTTTGTAGTTCTTATTAATATTTTCACTATTCATTTCTACCAAATCTTTTAATTTTTTATATTCCATACCCAATCGCCTCCAAGCTCTTTCTTATTTCATCTTCTAACTTGTGAGATTCTTCAAATTGTTTTCCAAGCTCTATAGTTAAAGTTTTCATCTTTTCTTCAAAAGGAATACCATCATCTTCCTCTTCTTCTACTCCAACATATCTACCAGGTGTAAGAACATAGTTGTTTTCTCTTATTTCATTAATTGTTGCCACTTTGCAAAATCCTGGCACATCTTCATAATGTTCATTGTTTTGGAAATTATGATATGTATCTGCTATTTTAGCAATATCCTTCTCATCTAACTCTCTTAATTTTCTTGTAACCATTTTTCCTAAGTTTCTAGCATCAATAAATAAAGTCTTTCCTTTTTGTTTTTTATTTCTATTTAATATCCAAATACTACAAGGTATTGTAACTGTGTAGAATAAATTAGAAGGCATTGCTAAAATACAGTCTACTAAATCAGCTTCTAGTATATTCTTTCTTATTTCACCTTCTCCACTTGTATCACTAGATAATGCACCATTTGCCAATATTACTGCCGCTTTACCATTTATTGATAGTTTAGAAATCATATGCTCTAGCCAAGCATAGTTAGCATTTCCCTTAGGAGGTACTCCATATTTCCATCTTGGATCATCTAATAATTTTTCTTGTCCCCAATCTGATATATTAAATGGTGGATTAGCTAATATAAAATCTGCTTTTAAATCTTTGTGTAAGTCATTTTGAAATGTATCATCTGCAAATTTTCCTAAATTCCCTTCTATGCTTCTTATTGCTAAATTCATTTTAGCTAATTTCCAAGTTGTTGGATTTTTTTCTTGTCCATATATACTTAAATTATTTACATTTCCTTGATGTCTTTGTATAAATTTTAAACTTTGTACAAACATACC
>CALXPW010000054.1 GCA_944390365.1 uncultured Clostridia bacterium
ATTGTCTCTTCATTTTTTTGGCTTAAATCGCATTTATTTAATAATATTATACTTTTCTTATTTTTTATTAAATCCAACACTTTAAAATCTTCTTCATTTAATTTTCTTGAACTATCAAAAATTGCAATTATTAAGTCTGCATCTTTAATTAAATTTATAGCCTTTTCTACTCCTATTTTTTCAACAAAATCATCAGTTTTTCTTATTCCTGCTGTATCTATAATTTTTAGTGGAACTCCATCTATATTAACAAATTCCTCTATTGTATCCCTTGTAGTTCCAGCATAATCACTTACTATTGCCCTATCTTCATTTAAAATAACATTTAGCAAAGAAGATTTACCTGCATTTGGCTTTCCTACTATAACAGTTTTAACTCCCTCTTTTAAGATTTTTCCGCTTTCAAAACTCTTTTCTAGTAGTTCTAACCTTTCTTTTTCTTTATTTAATAAATTCATGGCCTTTTCTTCTGTAGTTTCCTCTATATCATATTCTGGATAATCTATAGATGCTTCTATGTCTGACATTATATCTAATAAATCAGCCCTTATTTCTTCTATTTCTTTTGATAATCTTCCCTGTAATTGTTCAAACGAAGCCTTTGCTTCCTTATCATTTTTAGCGTTTATTATATCTATAACCGATTCTGCCTGTGATAAATCAATTCTACCATTTAAAAATGCTCTTTTCGTAAATTCTCCTGGCTGTGCTAATTCAGCTCCATTTAATAAGCACTGTTCTAATATTTTTTTCTCTACAATCATTCCTCCATGTGAATTTATCTCGCACATATTTTCTGTTGTGTAACTTTTTGGAGCTCTAAAAAATGATACTAGAACTTCATCTATTTTTTCTTTAGTTTTTGAATCAATTATATATCCATATTTAATAGTATAGCCTTCTACTTTATCTATATCGACATTTTTATTTTTTGGAACAAAAAATTTTTTTAATATCTCAAAGCATTTATCTCCACTCATACGTATAATTCCAATGCCTCCAGAGCCTGTAGCCGTAGCTATTGCTGCAATTGTATTACTCATTTTTTTCTCCTTTCTATTCATTCATTTTGATAAAAAAAATCAAAGTAAAAATATAGTTGTTCAATAATTCTATAAAAATTATTTACAATTAACTAAAATCTTCACTTTGACTTCCGATTTTATATATTTATTTTTTTGCAATTACAACTTTTCTATATGGTTCTTCACCTATACTATAGGTTTTTACCTTATCGCTAGATTGTAATCTATTATGTATTATTTTTCTTTCATAAGCCATCATTGGCTCTAATGTAACAGATTTACCAGTTTTTAAAACTGTTTTTGATATTTTATCAGCTAACTCTTCTAAAGATTTTTCTCTTTTTTCTCTATAATTGCTAATATTTAATATAATTCTTACCTTTTCTTTAGAATCTTTATTAGCTATAGAATTTAATATTACTTGGAGTGAATTTAAAACTTCTCCTCTATATCCTATAAGTGTTTTTGAGTCTTCACCTTCAATATCTATCTTTAGAAATCCGTTTTTTAAATCTATTTCTGTTTTATAAGTTAAATTGTTAAAGTTTTTTACAAAGTCTTCTAAGAATTTGTCCACTTTTTGTTTTCCTAGATTTAATTCATTTTCATCTATTTTAATTTCTTTTTCCTTATATTTTTTATTTTCAGACTCAATATTTTCTTTTAAAGTCATTTCTACTTTTACTATTCTTGGAGCCAAAATACTAAAGAAACTTCTTTTATCATGATTTTCTAATACTTTAATATTTACTTTTTCTTTTGAAGTATTTAACATTTTTAATCCATTAGCTATAGCCTCTGATGTGGTTTTTCCTTCTGCAATAATAGATTTAGACATTTTGTTTTTCCTCCTTATGTTTCATATAAACATCTATAATCAATTTTTCTATAATTACCAAAACATTACTTATAAACCAATATAAAGCTAATCCTAAAGGTGCTATAAATGCTATAAATACAGACATAAGTGGCATCATATACATCATGTTTTTATTCATAGCCTCCATTGCTTCTAATTCACTTGGCTCATTCTGTACATTTGAATTGTTTCCATCTGTAATTGCCTTTTTATCATTTTTCTTCTTAGAATTCATAACATTATTTATTTTTATTGATAAAACAGAAGAAATTACATATAACAATGGAATTATATATACTGTCCAATCATTTAAATTACTACTTGGTACTTTACTTAAGTCTAATCCAAGGAAATCCATATTTAAACTTACTCTTTCATCCTCTGAACCAAACTTATTGATTATAGCTATTTCGGTATACGTAGATTGCTCTCCATCTTGTTGTAATTGTGTCTTATAATCATTTATTACATCTGCATCTAATTTTTTCATATATGTTAAAGGTTGACTTACAAGCCAGAATACAGAAAGTATAATTATAATTTGAATAATTGAACTAAAACATCCTGCAAAAGGACTTAATTTTTCTCTTTTATATAAATCAATAGTTTCTTGATTAAGCTTTTCAGGATTATTTTTGTATTTTCTTTGTATTTCCTTCATTTCTTCTTGAAGTTCTGCTGATTTTTTAAGTGATTTTTGTTGTTTTATAGTTATAGGTATCAATATAATTCTTAATATTATAGAAAATATAATTATAGCAATACCATAATTATTAAATACTGAATACAGAGCATTTAATAAATATCCAAATAAACTTGAAATTGCTCCCATATTTCCTCCAAATTATTTTAACGGATCATATCCACCTTTACTAAATGGATTACATCTTAAAAGTCTTTTTATTCCCAAAAATGTTCCCTTTAATGCACCATATTTTTCAATAGCTTGTCTCATATATTCAGAACAAGTTGGGTAATATTTACATTCAATACCAATAGATTTAAATATTGGCGAAATATATTTTTTATAGATTTTTAATAAGAAAAGTAATATTTTTTTCATAGTACAATACATTAAGGCTAATCTATATTAAATAATTCAGCTTTTTTAAATATTTTTTCCATATCGCTTTTTATAATATAATAATTAGCCTCACCTACTTCTCCTTTTTTATTCCATAAAAAAACAATATCATATCCTTGTTTTAAATTATTTTTTACTAATCTATAATTTTCTCTAATTAGTCTTTTTATTCTATTTCTTTTAACCGCACCACATTGCTTAATGCTTACGGCTACACCAATTACATTGATTTTCTTGTTGTTTTTTAAAACATATATTGATATTTGTTTTCCTATGTAAAATTTTCCTTTTGACAATACATTCTTAAATTCATAATTCTTTTTTAAAGTTTTTATCTTTCTCATTAAAATCACTCATATTTCAAAAAAAGATCACTTATAAGTGACCTAATATTTTACGCACTTAGTTTTTTTCTTCCTTTTGCACGTCTAGCTTTTAATACATTTCTTCCTGATTTAGTTTGCATTCTTTTCATGAATCCACATTCTTTTTGATGTTGTCTTTTTTTTGGCTGATATGTTCTTTTCATTTTGCACCTCCTATAATATATATAACCGTTTCCGGATTTATTTTTTATAATAAGCTTTATTATTATATCCCAAATTTCCTTACAAGTCAATACAAAATACAGATTTTTTAAATAAATATTTTTTTATATTGACTATCTTACAACTTATTTGATATTATATAAAAATATTGTGGATAATTATGTGTATAACTTTTATACACTTTATATATAAATTTACTCATAATATTTTGGAAGGACTGAAAATAATGCAAAGAGACGAATTAAATGAACTTTTAACAAAAGCAAAAGAACTTTTAAAAGATGAAACTACAAAAATTGCCTATGAAACTTGGATACGAGATTTAGATATTGAAAGCGCAGAAAACAACAATATAGTTTTAATTGCAAATAATGCATTTCAAAAAGAATCTATACTTTCAAGATATCATGATTTATTTAAAAACACATTTAACTATATAACTAATAAGAATTGTGAAATTACAGTAATATTAAAAGATGATGTTGGTGAAGAAGAATTACAAGCTGCAAAACAATTATCAAATAATCCAAGTAATTACCAAAATTCAACATTAAATCCACGATATACATTTGATAGCTTTGTTGTTGGCAATAGTAATAGGTTTGCTCACGCAGCAGCTCTTTCTGTTGCAGAGGCTCCAGCAACAGCATATAATCCATTATTTATATATGGTGGCGTTGGTTTAGGAAAAACACACTTGATGCAAGCTATTGCAAATGAAATATTACTTAATAATAGAAATGCTAATATTTTATATGTAACTGCAGAAAAATTTACTAATCAACTTATAAATGCTATAAAAGACAATAAAACAGAAATGTTTAGAAACAGATATAGAAATATAGATGTTTTACTAATTGATGATATTCAATTTATAGCAGGAAAAGACAGAAGTCAGGAAGAGTTTTTCCACACTTTTAACGCATTACATGAAGATGGAAAGCAAATTATAATTTCAAGTGATAGACCTCCAAAAGATATAAATCTTTTAGAGGATAGATTAAAATCTAGATTTGAATGGGGCTTAATTGCAGATATTTCAAATCCAGATTATGAAACACGTTTAGCAATCCTTAGAAAAAAGGCTCAATTAGATAATATTATAATTGATGACGAAATTCTAAGTGATATAGCAACAAAAATAGATTCAAACATAAGAGAACTAGAAGGAATTCTAAATAAACTAATTGCTAATGCATCATTAACTAATACTCCAATTACTATGGAAATGGCAGAAAAATCTATAAATGATGTTATTACCAAAAAAGATAAAGTATTATCATTAGAGTTAATACAAGAAACAGTGTCAAAATATTTTAATGTGACCGTAGAAGAATTAAAAGGTGTGAAACGATCAAATGATGTAACATTTCCAAGACAGATAGCAATGTATTTATGTAGAAACGTTGCTCAGCTTCCTCTAACTAAGATAGGAGCTGGATTTGGTAAAAGAGATCACACAACTGTAATACACGCATGCTCAAAAATAGAAAAAGAAGTACAAAATAATGTAAGCACAAAAAGAATTGTGGAAAGTGTGAAAAACATTTTGTTAAATGACAAATAATTGTGAATAAAGAGTTTGAATCACTTTTTAGAAAAATGCGTTTGATAAATAAATGTTTGATAAGAGGTGAATCAATCTTTACTTACGGAACGGCTAGAAAGACTATCCACATAGGTATGTGAAAAGTATGTGAATAAAGTGTTAATATCTTAGTTATTCACATTAAAAAAAATTTATTGTAGATAACTTTTCAAATTATCCACTAAGTTATTAACATTAAATTTGTTAGGGAGATAAGCTTTCCACATAGTTTTCCACATTATCCACATAGCCTACTACTACTACTACTAAAAATATTTATATTATATTATAAAGGAGAGAGAGCAAAATGAAACTAATTTGTGAAAAGGATAATATCCTTAAAGCACTTAATTCCGTAACAAAAGCGGTTGCTACAAAAACAACAATGCCTATACTAGAAGGAATTTTAATTCAAACAAATGATAACGAAGTTAAATTTACAACTTATGATTTAGAAATTGGTATTGAATATATAATTCATTGTGAAGTAAAAGAACAAGGAGCAACAGTAGTTAATGCAATAATGTTTAGTGAAATTATACGTAGATTACCAGATTCAGAAATAAAAATAACTTTAGATGAAAAAAATTTATTAGTTATAGAATGTGAAGGTTCTTTATATAAATTAGCAACAATGAATCCAAATGAATTTCCTGAATTACCACAAATAAATATAGAGAACTCTATAGAATTAGAACAAAATTCATTAAAAGATATGATTAGAAAAACAATATTTGCAGTAAGTACAGAAGAAAATAGACCAATATTTACAGGTTGTTTATTTGAAATAAAAAATAATAAATTAAATGTAGTTGCTGTAGATGGATTTAGATTAGCATGGAAAAGCAAATTTTTACAAAATAAAATAAATGATTTTTCAGCAGTAATTCCAGGAAGAACATTAAATGAAATTAACAAAATAATTGTAGATTCTTATGATATTATTAAAATAGGAGTTGCAAAAAACCAAGCATTATTTGAAATGGAAAATTGTAAAATAGTAACACGTTTATTAGATGGTGAATTTTTAAATTATTCAAGTGTAATTCCAGAAAATTGGGAGACAAGAATACGTGTAGATAAAAATACAATACAAAATTGTTTTGAAAGAATTAGTTTAATTTCATCTTCAAGCATAGAAAAAGAGAAAAAATATCCTGTAAAAGTTAATGTAGATATAGGAAAAGTAACTATTTCTTGTACAAATCAAACAGGTGATGCTAAGGAAGAAATATATGTTACAACAGAAGGAAAAAATATAGAAGCAGGATTTAATCCAAAATATTTTCTAGATGCTTTAAGAAATATTGATGACCAAGAAGTATTTATTGATTTTGGTACAAGCATTATGCCATGTATTATAAGACCAGTAGAAGAAGGTGGAGATTATATTTATATGATTCTTCCTATCAGAATGAAAGAGTAATAGTTATCCACATTTTCACACAAAAATGTGGATAAGTCGGAGGAAAAAATCACGAAAATACTTAAAAATAAACAAAAACAAGTTATCAACAATTTAACACCAAAATGTGGATAACTTAGAAAAAAACTTAAGAAAAAGTGGAAAATTGTAAAAAATATAGATAAAAGAAGGACATAAATTTAGCATGTACATAGAAAAAATTAAACTTCAGAATTTTAGAAATTATAAACAACTTGAATTAAATTTAAATAAAAATATAAATATAATATATGGAAATAATGCACAAGGTAAAACTAATATTTTAGAATCTATATTTCTATGTAGTTTTGGAAAATCTTTTAG
>CALXPW010000055.1 GCA_944390365.1 uncultured Clostridia bacterium
TCTTTTGTCCAATGCTTTATTATTTTAGATAGATTAGTACCCGAATAAGTTAATACTATATATATTCTCTTCATCTTGCCATCTCCTATATAAAATTCTAAATATGAATGGTAAATCTATCAATTCATATAAATAAATTCTATCACACCTATACTTAAATTACAATTAGTATGATATAATTTAATAGAATATTAAGAAAAAATTTTGTTAATATTCGCAGTTAGTTCTAAAATATCAGAGCAACCACGAATAATAGCAAAAAGTTTTTAGGAGTAGTTTTATGATTTTGACGAAGAGGATAAATAATGATGATAATTTTTCTAATCTAAAAGAATTGCTTAAAGTATATTTTTACATTTCGGATAGATTGCTATTGAGACTAAAGAAAAACAATAAAATATTAGTAAATGGTAATGTAGCAAACATAAACAGTGCATTGTCATTTAATGATTTGGTAGAAGTTTTGCTTGATTTCGAAGAGGATAATTCTAATATTATTCCTGTTAAAATGGATTTAAACATATTATATGAAGATGATGCTTTGTTAATAGTAAATAAGCCTGCTGGTATACCAGTTCATCCTTCTATGGATCATTTCACAGATAGTTTTTCTAATGGTATACGCTATTATTTCGATTCTATAAATTTAAAAAAGAAAATTAGACCTGTAAATAGATTGGATAAAAATACTTCTGGCATTGTAATATTTGCAAAGAATGAATATATTCAAGAATGTTTAGTAAGGCAAATGAAAGCTGGTATGTTTAAGAAAAAATATATTGCCATTTGCGAGGGGAAGTTTGAGCGCGAAGAGGCTATTATAAATGCTCCTATTGGCAGAAAAGAAAACAGCATTATAGAAAGATGCGTTAGTCCAGATGGAGAAACATCAATTACAGAATATAAAGTTCTAAAGTATAATGAAACTAGTAATTATTCTATAGTTAAATGTAATTTAAAAACAGGCCGTACACATCAAATACGTGTTCATATGAGTTACATTGGTCACCCTATCCTAGGTGACACCTTATATGGTAATTCATCTAATTTAATACAAAGACAAGCACTTCACTCGTATAAAGTAGAATTTATTCATCCTATTTCTCGAGAAGAGGTGACTTTTAGTGCAGAATTACCATCCGATATGCAGTTTTTAGCTAAAGTTGCAAAATAAGCCAAATAAACAAAATTAGAAAAAGGGGACTGTCCCCTTTTTCTGATTTTGTTGACATAATTTATTAGTAACCCAGCTTCTTATATATTTTTTGCTTTATTGTTAGCACTATCGCACTAATTACTGCAAATACAACAAATATGCCTAACTCATTCATTGTTATATCTGATATATGTAATATGCTTCTAAACAAGTATACTGCTACAAAGAAGCCTATAAATGTTGTGCTGAATAAGAATGCGTGTAATTTGTTAAATGGTATACATACTTCTAAAACTGCTAAGATGCTTACAAAGCCTATTAGTAAGTACATTATTGTTACAAGTGGTCCTTCTGCTATTCCAAGTACTGGTCCCATATATGTTAAGAATATGATGTTAAGCAATATTACTATTGCAAATGGTGCTGCGTTTCGCAGTACTGTGTGCAAGAATACCCCTTTAACAGGCTTGCTATTTGGCTCAAATGATATGAAGAATGATGTATATGCTTCAATTACTAAGTCTATTAGTGTTATTTGTATTGGTATAAATGGGAATGCAGTATTTGTTACTATGCAGAATAGCGATAACAATACTGAGTATATGGTTTTTATAAAGAAGATTCTTGCAACACTTGTAAGATTATTTACTACTCTTCTTCCTTCCATTAGTACATCTTTTAATACGCTAAAGTCTTGATTTAGAAGTACTATTTGTGATACTTGTTTTGCTGCATCATTTGCTTCTGGTAAAGTAATGCTTAAGTCTGACTCTCTTAATGCAATTACATCATTTACTCCGTCACCAGTCATTGCAACACTATGTCCTTTAGCTTGAAGTGCTTTTACAATTATACTTTTTTGCTGTGGCAATACTCTTGCAAATATACTATATTTATCAACTATATCTACTATTTCTGCATCAGATTTAATAGTTGATAAATCTATGTATGATTCATAATCCTCTAGTCCTGCTCTTTTTGCAATGGTAGAAACAGTTATTGGGTTATCTCCTGATATAATTTTTATATCCACTGATTGTGTTTTAAAATATCCAAGCATCTCTTTAGCATTTTTACGTAATGGGTCTGCCATAATTATTCCAGCTACTAAGCTTATTTTTGGTATTTGTTCAACACTAACTGCTTCTTTAGTATACCCTATACATAGAGCTCTTTTTCCATCCTCTTGAGCTTCTACAATACTCTTTGGCAATTCCACATTAGCCATTGCAGCTAATCTTTCTGGAGCACCTACTATAATAGTTCCTAAATCTTTAAATGTAACACTGCTCCACTTTCTTTCAGATGAAAATGAAATATCGCTTACCTTTTCGTATTTTGATTCACCTTTAAAATGATTTTTTAAGGCATTAAATGTGCTATTACTATCATCAGTTAAATTAACATACGAATTCATAATATTTTCTAAAGTGTCAGGAAGTACATCTTCATTATATTTTTCTACGTCTATAACCTTCATTTTTCCTTCTGTTATAGTTCCTGTTTTGTCTAAGCATAAGGTGTCTATATGTGCTAAGGTTTCTACACTATATAAATCTTGCACCAAGACTTGCTTTTTGGCTAATTTTATTACACCTGTCTCAAGCGAAATACTTGTAAGCAATACAAATCCTTTTGGAAGCATTCCTAAAAGTGCTGCTGCTGTTGCTATTACTGATTGTTGTAAATCCACCTCTCTAAACACGTATGCTTGGGCAAACAATATTACTCCAGCTGGTATTATTACAAAACTTGTAAAGTTTGTAACCTTTTTCATTGAATTTAAAAGTTCTGAATTTACTTTTTTATGCTTTTTGGTAGCATTTATTATTTGGTTTGCAAAATTGTCGTCTCCTACTTTTTCAATTTTTGCATAACATTTTCCACTTACTACATAACTACCTGATAAAAGCTTGTCTTCTTTTTTCTTTAATATAGTATCAGATTCACCCGTAAGAAGAGCTTCATTTACCTCTATTTCTCCGTCAAGTACATAAGCATCTGAAGGAATTTGGTCTCCTTGAGCTAATAGTATAACATCATCTACTACTATTTCATTTATATTTAGCTCCTTCTCTTCCCCATCTCTTATAACCTTTGTTTTAGCTGTTGTTAAAATTGATAATTGTTTTACTAAATTTTTTCCATGAATTTCTTGTATTATTCCAATTAGCACGTTTACAATAATAATTAGAATAAATACCATATTGGTATATGCATGAACACATGCTAACGCAATAGCAATTATTAAATTGAATAAGTTAAATAATGTGCATACATTGTCTCTTACAATTTGCCAGTTTGATTTCAAATTATTTGTATTTGAACTGTTTACTTGCCCTTTTTCTATTCTTTCTTTTACTTCTTCACTTGTTAAACCTTTTAAAATATCCATTTTAATTTTCCTTATATTTTATTTAGGTTTTAGAGTCTAAACCTATAAACTTAAAGCAGAATATATTATATAATTTAGCTTTATATTTGACAAGACTTTTTTTAATAAAAATTTTAATAATTTTTTTCATAAATATACTAGACTTTTTTTTCATTTTTGTGTATGATTATGTATGTAACATAAGATTAAAAAACATATTTTGTTTATGGAGGTATATAAATGTCAAAAATTTTTAAAACTTTAGTTATATTATTTATAATATTATTTTCTGCCACAACTTTAGTACATGCGACAGATATAAATATGAATTTAGAAAATCCAAATCAAACAGATACTAATTCAACTGATTTAGATACAAGTACAGATAATACTAATGACATTGAAGATACATCAGCTACAGATACAAACACAAATGAAACTACTGATACTAATGCAGAAGGTACAAATGGCAGTTTAGATGATAACTTTGAGCAAGATAATATTGGTGGTTCTGTTGCACCATCTGGAGTTAGTAGCATAGCACAAGAAAATATGAGTTTTTCAAATGTATTAAATATTTTAGTAATTACTGTAGGAGTTATTCTTATATTACTTGCAATAGCAATACTTATTAGATTAAAAAATTAAAATTTTGTAAAAATTGTAAATAAAAAATTGTCCAACTTTTAATGTTAGTTGGATTTTTTTTGTATATTTTATTTTAAATAAGAAATACTATAAATAGAGATTTTATTTTAAATGAAAATTTAAGATAAAAATTTAGTTTTAATTTAAGGAGGGTTATGATGAAAAAAAGATTTTTAATAGTTTCTATTATTGCTATATTACTTATATCTATTTCTATACCAGTATTTGCGATGGAAAATTTTGCTAATGGTGTAAGAAATATGGTCGGTGGTGCCGAGAATATGCTAGAAGATACCGGTGGAGCCATATCTAATGGTGTAAAAAATGGTATGAACACAGTTGGACAAGGTACTCAAAATGTTATGACAGATGTAAGAGATGGTATGAATAACACAGAAAACTCAATGACTGGTATAACTACAACAGGTAATAATAATGGTGGATATACTGCTACAAGAACTGCTACAGACAATGTAACATTTGCAGGTATGAGTACAAACACCTGGACTTGGATTATTATAGGTATCACAGCACTTGCTATAGGAATTTTAATTTGGGCTTATATGAAACAAAGAAACACTAATGACCTATATATAGATTCAGATGATGAATAATAGAAAATAGCTAGTAATTTAAGTTGCTAGCTATTTGTTAATTTCGGAAGATAAGACGCTACAATTCACAGTTTGTTCAAAATATTCTAAAACATACTTTGCTCCGACAAAAAGAACCGTGAATTGTTGTAATATGACCATTGAAAATCTGTAATTTTCTTAATAATCTTCACAATTAAGTTTTTACGTGATATAATTAAAATGCAAATAAATTTTATTCTCTAAGATTGTATAAAAGGCTGTATTCCCTTTTGTCCACAATTGCAAAAATAGAAATGCGAGGTTATTATGAAAAAGATAGTTGCAAATAATCCAACGGCTAGACATAACTATACAATAGAAGATACTTATGAAGCTGGCATCGTTTTAACAGGTACAGAAATAAAATCCATACGAAATGGAAAAGTAAATTTAAAAGATAGCTATGCAAATATAAAAAATGGTGAAGTGTTTATTTATGGTATGCACATAAGCCCTTATGAACATGGAAACATATATAATAAAGATCCATTACGAACAAGAAAACTACTTTTAAATAGAAGAGAAATCAATAAATTAACAGGTTTGATAAAACAAAAAGGATTAACTTTAGTTCCTATTTGTTTGTATTTTAATGGAAATTTTTTAAAAATAGAGCTAGGTGTTGGCAAAGGTAAAAAGTTATATGATAAAAGACAAGATATAGCTAAACGTGATGCTGAAATAAGAATGCGAAAACAAATGAGTTTAAAAAATTAAAATTATATATAGTAATTATTCCCCGGCTAAGCTGGGGAATTTTACTTGAACATAAAGAGCCCTTTACTAATTATAGTAAAAGGGCTCTTTTAGGAATTGCAATATTTCTTATGCTTACTTAAATTTTACAATTTCTCCTCTGTCAAGTTCATTGATTTTAAATAAAACCTTTTCCGTTGCTAAGTCAATATTTTTTTGCTTAATTTTACTTTTTAGCCAATCAATCCAAGTAGCACTACCATCATCAATAAGAGAATATACTACTCTCCGATAATCTGCAGGTGTCATATATATTTTTGAAATATTTGCACGAAAAGTTTGATTTACATATAAAATGAATTCTTCATATTCCAATACACCATAAAAAATTGTCACATTTCTTGGATAAATTTCAATCAATTCTTTCAAGTTCAAAAGTTGGTTATCGCCAACATTGATTACTACATTCCTTGTTGATTTCCACTTTAACCGTTCAATAGTAAGAGCTACCAACAGATAAGCTAAAATAATGATAGTCCAGAGTCCAAAGAAGATTGCAACTTTTTTAAGTACAATAAACATAATTTTTCCTCCTAAAGTCTTGAAAATGCATGTCGCGATTTTTATATTATATATTATTTTATAAAAGATGTCAATTGGCTTGGTCTATTTAAAAAATTTACAATTTAAGCCCGTCCCCTTTTGCAAATTTATTATGCCTTATTGCTTGAACCGAACACATCTCTTATTTTATGCTCTACTGTCTCTTTAATTAACTCTCTTGCAGGTAGCAAGTATGCTCTTGGATCAAATTTTGATGGTTCTTCGGCAAATACCTTTCTTATAGCTGCTGTCATGGCTAATCTTAAATCTGTATCTACATTTATTTTTGATACTCCAGATAAACTTGCTTCGTGTAACATTTCATCTGGTACACCTTTTGCACCTGGTATGTCTCCCCCATATTTATTACACATTTCTACAAGTTCAGGTATAA
>CALXPW010000056.1 GCA_944390365.1 uncultured Clostridia bacterium
AATTTTTTTATTGGCTAACCATCAGTAATTTCCTATACATAGTAATACTAATAATATTAGCGACAGTAACAATCAATTTTGCATTTGGAGAGGATGGAATAATAGCAAGAGCGCAGCAAGCGAAGGAGATAACAGAGCAGGCAACAAGAAATGAGCAAGAGAGTTTAAATAGCTTAATGGAGCAGTTTAATGAAATAATGTCAGGAGAAGGAGAAACAACACCGGAGGAGCCAGAAGAGCCAATTGACCCAACAGAGCAAGAGCCAACACCAATAGAAGAAGTAACAAAAGGAGAAATCCAAGACGATACAACAAAAGTCGAGGCGCCAATAGATAGTGATGGTGATGCACCAAGCGAAACAGGAACAATATATATTCCAGGAGGATTTGGAATAGATGAGGAGTCGCCAAATGATATAAATGATGGAATAGTAATAAGTAATGAAGAAGATACAAAGCAGTTTGTGTGGATACCAGTAAGTGAGGAAGAGTTAGGCGAGATGTATGTAAAGGCGCCTGGTACCGTATTAAGTAGTGCTTTAGAAATGGATACAGTAACCACGGATGTGTATAGTAAATTAAGGGATGAAACAAATAACGGAAATTCATTCTATGATACAAACACATATAAGCCTGGTACTACAATGTACCGCGAGCCAGATATATTGACATCCACAAGTAGTGGCGATGCAAAAGCAGATAATCTAGCAACAATCAAAAGTGTGTTTGCGACAGAATTAGGTGAATATGGAATTAACTCAGGTTCATCAGATGCGCAGGTGTTAAATGCTTGGGCGCAGATGTTGGTAGATGAATATAATGAAACATATCAAAGTGTAAAGAAATATGGAGGATTCTATATAGGAAGATATGAAATATCAGGAAGTGTGGAAAGTCCAACAGTAGTAAAAGGAGGAACTGTTTTAAATGCATCTGTAGCCGGAAATTGGTATAATTTAAAGAAAGCATGTAATAATGTAGTAAAAAATGAGTATGTAAAAAGTGAAATGATATATGGAAACCAGTGGGATAGAGTATTAAATTGGTTAGTTGAGACAGGAGCAAAAGAACAAGATGAAGTATATAGTAATTCTAGTAGTTGGGGAAATTACAGTGAAGATTATTCAGGTACACCACAAGCAGCAGGTTCAAATCCAGCATGGCAAGCGAATAATATCTACGACCTAGCTGGAAACTATTTCGATTGGACACAAGAGGCGTACAACACCCGCACTCGTATCGGTCGTGGGCGGTTATTACGACCTTTCAGGTTCCAGCTATCCAGCTTCTAAGCGCTACACCGGCAATCCAGGCAGTTCCGACAGCGGCGCTTCCTCAAGGCCAGCTTTATATGTAGCTCTGTAAGCTGAAGGAAGTAAAGTGATTATGGATACAATAAATAAAATATACGAAGTAGATGTACTGGAAAGTACGCCTACTAGCGAACGAAGTACGCTAGTGGGGAAAATTTTATCCGTACTAGGAAATGGAAAATTTATTTTCCATTTCCAGCAAGGATAAAATTTTCCCTTACAGGAGCGTTTGGCGCCAAGCCTCCCTTACAGGAGCGTTTGGCGCCATTTCAACGTTTTTTGGCTTTTGAGATTAGGCTAAATAATACTATGGCGCCATACTCTAAAATATATAAAAAATAAATAGGTGGTGGTAAAAATGGCATTTAGCCAAATGTTAGAAATATTAAAAGAAAAGGAAAAAGGCAACATAGTATTTATAAAAATAGGAACATTTTATATAGCAGTAGGAGAAGATGCAGTTTTAATGCATAAAAAACTAGAATTGAAATGTACCTGTTTTAAAATGAATGTATGCAAAGTAGGATTTCCAGTTATAGCATTAGAAAAGTATGTGGAAAAATTAAATGAAACAAAATATGGATATGTAATTTATGATTATGATGCAAAAAATATAGAACTAAAAGAAATAGTGCGAAAAAGAGGAAAATGTAATAAGGAAACAGAAAAAAGTATAAATTGTTTATTATGTGATGGAGATGTAAATAAGAGGTATGCCAAACAAGATAAATATTTGCTGGCACTAAATAAATTGCTTGAAGAAGGAAAAAGTTAAAAATCAAATAAAATGTAAGAGGTTAAATAAAAAATGAAACAAGAAGAACTACTAATATTGATACCCAAAATAGAAAAATACATAGAATACATATTAAACATGTTACTAAAAATACCAAGAGTAGAAAAGTTTAACATAGGAAATGAATATAAAAGCAGTATATATAACTTATTAAAAAATGCAATATATATAAATAAAATAGGAAACAGAATAGAATATCTAAATACAATAGATGCAGAGCTAGTATTAGAAAGAATATTTTTAAGAATAATGTATAACAATAGGTGGATAGATGAAAAGAAATTTAAAGTATCAATGGAGCAAATATCAGAAATAGGAAAGATAGTAGGAGGCTTAATAAAATACTATGCCAAGGACAATAAGAAATGAATTTGATAAAAAAGTAAGCTATGAAAGTTTGATGAAAGCTCATAAGCTAAGTAGACGAGGCAAAGGTTATAGAAAAGAAACAATACTGTTTAATCTAAAGCAAGAAGAATATATAATGTGGCTTTATGAGAGATTAAAAACAGGAACATATAAACATAGCGGATACACTGTATTTTATGTAACAGAGCCAAAACTAAGAAAAATAGAAAAGAGTATATATTTAGATAGAATAGTGCATAGATGGGTTGTGGATAATTTTTTAGAGCCATACTTTGTTCCCACATTTATATCTACAAGCTATGCTTGCCTAAAGAATAAAGGAATGCATAAGGCATGTTTAGATGTACAAAGTACAATGAAACACTTAGAAAGAATCTGGGGAGAATACTATATACTAAAAATGGATGTAAGGAAGTATTTCCAAAATATAGATAAGGATATATTGTATAGAATATTATTAAGAAAAGTACAGGACAATAAATTGCTATGGCTACTAAAAGAAATAATATATTCAAATGAGGGGAAAAAAGGACTAGCAATAGGAAATTATACATCTCAGATGTTTGCAAATATATATTTAAATGAAGTAGACCAATATATAAAAAATAGTTTGCACTGTAAATATTATTTTAGATATTTAGATGATAGTGTATGTATGTTTAAAACAAAAGAAGAAGCTAAAGTAGCACTAGAAAGAATAAAAGAATTTCTTGCTAAAAATTTAGAGTTAGAATTAAATGAAAAGACACAAATATTTAAGAATAGACAAGGAGTAAATTTTTGTGGATATAAAATAAATTCGTATAGGCTAAAAATACGAGATAGGCGGAAAAAGGAAACTAAAGAAAAAAATAAAAGAACTAAAATATAAAATTAGAACAGGAGAAATAAACAGTAAAGAATCGAAGAAGTATTTATGTGGACATTTTGGATATATAAAATATGCAGATGTAAAAAATTTAACAGATAGATTATTTGAAACAATGTAGAAGGAAATATTACATAAGAACTAAATGTAGAAATATAAAAAATTAGGGATAAATCAAAAAGGCGAACAACACCAACAATCGTATCAATCGTGGGCGGTAATTACAACAATTCAGGTTCCAACAATCCAGCTTCTAACCGCAACAACAACAATCCAGGCAATTCCAACAGCAACAATTCCTCAAGGCCAGCTCTAATATTATTCGAGATTATATATTTTAAGGAATATATACAGTGAAGTATTAGATATTAAAGGGATTTATTCCTTCCTGTGGAAAGCAGGTAAACATGTATCAATAAGCTATGTATTAGTAGGCACAGGTTGCAGAAAATATGTAGCTTATGCTTTTATTATGATATATATGATTTTAAATTTTGTAATGAAGAAAGAGGATAAAAAAATGAATATAGTAATAATGTTTGGAAAAATCGTGTCAAATATAGAGTTTAAATTTATATATAACAGATATACTAAGAATTGGGGAATGGAACATAAAACATCAATAGTAAAATGCAAAATTGAATTAGCAAATGGGAGTATAGTAGAAGTATATGGCTATGATGAAATAGCAGATTTTATGTATAGAAATTTAGAAAAAGATGCAAATATATGCACCCAAGGGAGACTAGATAGCAATGGGAAAGTAGAAATTCAAGAATTTATGTAAACTTTGTGCAAAAAATTTACACAAAATTTACAAATTGTATTGACAAATGCGAAAAAATAGTTTAAAATAATACTTGCGTTTACGAAATAAGCGCAAGCCTAAATCTGGGTCATTAGCTCAGGTGGTAGAGCACTTGACTTTTAATCAAGTTGTCCGCGGTTCGAGTCCGCGATGGCTCACCAATTTATCTAGGACTATAAGTCCTAGACAGATTTTTATGGCCCCGTGGTCAAGCGGTTAAGACATCGCCCTTTCACGGCGGAGACATGGGTTCGATTCCCGTCGGGGTCACCAAAAATGCCACTTTAGCTCAGTTGGTAGAGCAACTGACTTGTGGGATAGATAAAACATAAAGTTTTATTTTGAACTATCTTGCACCTATACGTGGAAACAAGTATAGTGGACATCGCTAATTCGGGGAAGGCTAAGTTATATATGCTAATCCCGAGCTAGAAGATAAAAATCTTCGAGTGTAGAGACTTTATACGATGTACCTAAGGCGAAAAGCTATGGTAAAGAGAAAGTCCAGACTACAAACACTTTTTAGTGGTAATGAAAATTATAGTAGTATGAATCAGTAGGTCGTCCGTTCAAGTCGGACAAGTGGCTCCAAACTTAAAGAAGAACTGGAATTTCTAGTTCTTCTTTTTTCTACAAAGGAGCGAATTTAAATCATGGTAGAAAATCAAGAAAAAAATATAGCAAATAAAATAATTGTAGTAACAGGTGGTTCAAGGGGAATAGGAGCAAGTATTGTAAAATACTTAGCAAGAAAAGGTCATACAGTAATTTTGGACTATAACAAATCTGAATCTTGTGCCAAAAATGTGGAAAATGAACTAAAAAAAGAAGAATTAACTGTAGATATTTTTAAAGCAGATGTATCTAAAAAAGTAGAAGCAGAGACTCTAATACAATATGCTTTAGACAAATATGGAAAAGTAGATGTCCTTATAAACAATGCTGGAATATCTCAAACCAAGTTATTTACAGATATAACAGATGAAGATTGGTATAATATGATAAACAACAATCTTAATTCAGCATTTTACTGCACAAG
This sequence comes from uncultured Clostridia bacterium, assembly GCA_944390365.1. Lineage (GTDB taxonomy): Bacteria > Bacillota > Clostridia > TANB77 > CAG-508 > CALXVA01. The sequence continues at coordinate 5,194 of CALXPW010000056.1, forward strand.
AGAAGCTGTTAAAAACATGATAAGAAATAAACAAGGGCTTATTATAAATATTTCATCTATTTGGGGGCTAACCGGAGGCAGTATGGAGGTACATTATTCTACTGCAAAAGCTGGACTAATAGGTTTTACAAAAGCTTTAGCTAAAGAATTGGGGCCATCTAATATACGTGTTAACGCAATAGCACCGGGAATAATAGATACAGATATGAATAAAGAATATACCACAGAAGAAATAGAAAATTTAGAAAAAGAAATTCCATTAGAAAGAATAGGAAAAACAGAGAGTATTGCTAAATGTGTAAATTGGCTAATTGATGATGATTATACCACTGGAGAAATTATTTCTATAAATGGTGGTTGGTATATGTAAAAAATATAAAAGTGATAGGAATTTTAAGTTCTCTATCACCTTTTTTTATAATTATTATTTAATCTTCATTTTTAATTTTTCTTTTATAATTTCCAGAGATAATTTTTGGCAAATAAGTTATTATTTTATAAACAGCTAAACGTATTTTTTTGCTCCATAAATATGTTTTTCTTAATTTACGAGGAGCTGATATTCCTTTATTTTCTGTAACTACTAAAGACATTTCTGCTTTTTCTATTGGAAATATATAGTTTTGACCGTCATTATTATCCCATTCATTATTTGAATTTCTAAAACATAAATTTAATGTATCACTAGAATTCAATTCTATTTCTGCTTGGAATCCTAATTCTGTTTTTTCCATTTTAACTTCATTTAAATTATCCCAATTATTGCCAAAACCATAGTGCGCAAAAACTTCTTCAGAGTCATCTTGAAAAAGTTTTCCTGTGTATGAAATTTTGACTGTATTATTTTCTATCAATTTATCTGTATTAAAAAATATGTTCTTTACTAGTTCCATTTTTATCTCCTTTTATCT
>CALXPW010000057.1 GCA_944390365.1 uncultured Clostridia bacterium
TAAAAAGCTTTAGTCCAAACCTAGAAATAGCGATGGATATTGGCCGAGAACAACGACCATTAAAGAAAAGGGTTGCCTAGAAAATAGGTGGAAACTTAAAAACAACATCTTTATAAAAATGAGTACTAATTTTAAATTAGTACTCAGGGTGAAAATTTTTAATTTTCACTTTTGTTCTGTATTATAAGAAATTGTATTTGATATAACGTAAAAAACTATAACTAGAAAATCATATTATTCTTGGCTTTTTCAAAATCTATGGTATAATTTAATTGAAAAAATTAAGGGAGATACGATGAAAAATAATAAAAAAAAAATAATAATTGTTGCAATAATTTTGCTAATTCAAACTATTGTATTTGTAGTAGCAGGCATCCAAAAATCATATTTACACATGGACGAAGCACTTTCTATAGCATTAACTCATTATGATAAACTCTATATACAAGACAATGAAGACTTCTTTAATACTTGGCATAATAGCGAATATTATAAAGATTATATGACTATAAATGAAGAGGAAAAAAACAACTTTAAACCAGTATATGAAAATCAAAAAAATGATGTACATCCACCTTTGTATTATCTATTATTAAGAATAGCAGAAAACTTTAATATAGGTAGTTTTTCAAAATGGCCAGCTATAATACTAAATATAATTATATATATATTCACAACGATATTTATGTATTTAATCATTAAAAAACTATTGACAGGATTTAGTCATTACAAAGAAAAATCAGCTATTTTAGCCTTGGTTTCGGGTTTAATAATGTCCTCTATAAATAATGTGATTTATATAAGAATGTACGCATTAGCTAATATGTGCATAGTAATTACAACATATTTACATTTAAGATTATTAGATAAAGGCGAAAAAAACAATATGCTATTATTTGCAATTGGCCTAATCGCACTAATAGGCTCATTAACACACTATTATTATTTAATTTATTTAGCAATACTAGCTATAATGTTTGTTGTTAAATACATAAAAGATAAAAATTATAAAGCATTAGTAAAATATATATGTACGATGATTCTAGCAGGAATAGTATCGGTAGCAATCTTTCCATACTCAATACAACATATATTCTTTGGCTATAGAGGACAGGGAGTTATAGATAACTTAATAGATATTCCTAAATTTATAGTTGGAATTGGACAATACTTATTAGTTATAAACGAATACACATTTAATATGACATTATTCCTTTTAATAATTTTTATATTAGGAATAATTATCTATAAGAAATGTAAAAAAATCAAGCTGATAGATATAAATAATAGATACGTAAAATATATAGCAATTCCGACATTAGGTTATTTTATCTTAATAGCAATATCTGCACCTTGGAAAGACTTAAGGTATATGATGCCTGTTTGTAATTTAATATTTATACTTGTTCTTTACTTTTTAATTTTATTGCTAAATAATATAACTAAAGAAAAAACATTAAATAAAATAATTTTAGTAATATTTGTGCTAATGTCAATAATGCCTACTGTTTCAAGCTATATTATAAGCCTAGCTACAGGCAAGGCTACTAAAATAGAACCACAAGCAATGTATTCGGATAAAAAGGATATTGTAGAAATGACTAAAAATGAATTAAGTGGTTTACCAGCTTTATACATTATGAATTCAGCTAATGAAAGGTTTTTAGATGATATAGTATTGTTTATGAATATAGATGAGTCGTATATAGCTTTAGATATTGAATGTAGTGAAGAAAAAATAAAAGAGATTTTTCTAGATAAAGATACATCTGATGGAGTAATAGTATTTATAAATGATATACAAGACAACGAAGCTATATTAAATACAATAAAAAAGGCATTGAATTTAGAAAATGTAACTCATTTAGAAAGGCTTAATTCTGGAGAGGTTTATTTAGTAAAGTAGTAAGAGTCGAAAATATAGTTAAACTTGAAAAAGTTAGATTATTATAAATAGTAAAAGGGGAATATTATGTATAATAAAGATGATTGGAAAGAATTGGAACAATGGAACGCACAAAGAGAAGAAGAACAAAAAAGAAAATTCGGAGAATATCCAGAAGGATTCCAAAGAAATAAAAAAATTGATAAAGTAACAAAAGGAATGAATATTACTATAAAAGTAATTAGAGGAATCTTTTTTGCAGTAATAGCACTAGCACTTTTGGTATATATTTTTTATGTTGTAGGACAAAAGGCAAATGCAGATCCTGTAGGAAAGATAGAAGACCTATATAAAGTACAAGCTAAGGTAATTAGCAAAAATGTTGACAAAAACGGTGCAGGAACATATAAACTAGAATTAAAAGACAACGAAGATATAAAATTTACAATAATAAAGCAAGGAACATTACTAAATGATGATTTCTCTGATAATTGTCAAAAATATTATTTTAGCGTATGGGACAGCTCTAAAAAGGAACTATTTACAGAAAATGAAACTTATAATGGTGAATTGCTAAATTATGAAACATACATAGAAATAAATAATGAAGACGAATTAAAAGAAGGAGTAGATGCAATAAATGATTTTGTCGAATTCTGTGGAAATCAGAATTTTTATCAAACTTGGAATATTTACTTAAACGTAAAAGGAAAAAGAATATACCCATATATGCAAGGTGGAGTATCGAGAGAAGAAACTTTTAATCAAGCACTAGAAAAATTTTATGAAATAACAAATATAAATAGCAGAGAAATTTAGGATATTAGAAAAAAGTTCAATAAAACTTATAAATAAATTAAATATTGAAAAATAAAAAAATGATATTCATATTACAAAATAGTAAAATAAAAATTAAGTATATGAAGGAGGATATCGCAATGAAGAATAATAAAGGAAAGAAAATAGCTTTAATTATTTTATCGATTGTGCTACTAATACTAATTATTGCATTTATAATAGTTTATAATACGGTTAGTTATGTACCATCTGGAATCATAAATGCAACAGAAGACGATTTCATAAAAGACTTGCCAGAAATTCTACCAGATAATATGAAAACAGAACTTAGAGCTGTAGTAGTAAAAGTAGATGAAAATTATTTGGGAGTAAAAGCTAATAATGGCAATTTGTATTATGCAAATTATGCAAAAAATGGACAATTTAAAACCGGACAAGAGATTACTATATTTTATGATGGAGAAAAAATACTAAATACAAACCCAGCTGTGCTTCTTGATGTTGGAAATATTAACATAGAGAAAGAAGTAAGCGATATTGCTATATCAGAAGATGATTTAAGGATTTTTAATAGCATTGACTAAAAAATTAAACAAAAGGAGAGCGAATTTTGCTCTCCTATTAACGACTTAAAAGAAATTATTTCTCAAAGACCACATAATATTCTCCAAACTTTACGTAATCATAGTTGTCTATATCCACATTTCTTTTCTCATTTATAATTAAAACCTTGCCATCTAATTCATTCAAAGCATTGTTTAGCTCATCTTGGCTCCTCAATTCATCAAATGTTTTATCTGTAAAATATTTATTGGATTTAATATATATATCAATACTTCCGTCATTATCCAAATTATCAACTTTTACATTATCTATAGGCAATGTATTTGTATATTTTAAAGCTTGATACATACCTCTTGAAAAGCAAATCGACATATCTACCTTATTAGCATAATAGCAATTAAAATATATTAAATATGATGTAAATAAAATTATAAATATAGTAATTATACTAATTGCATAAATCTTTGATTTTTTACTACAATTCTCATTATTCGTCTCCAACCTCTTAAAATAATTATAAAAATAATATAGTGCAAAAGTTGCTAGTATAATAAGTGGATACCAAATAGTATTTAACCTGTTTATATTGGTTTGATTTATTACAACTCCAGTAAATATGCTTGTACATAGCCAACTCAAAATTAAAAATCGAGGAAAATTATCTTGCAAATTTACATCTCCGTTTGCAGTTCCTTGAATTGAATCTGTTGTGGAAGAGAATACATCTAACAAATCAAAATGTATATGTGAAGCCTTGTTTTTTATTTTGATAATTATAGCTACAATTACAAGAACTAATGTTATATGATAAGCAGTTCCAAAAATAAGAGAAGAGTTCCATACACATCCATCAAATTCGCCTAATATCATAAGTACAGTAAATCCTATGTTTATAAATAATTGAACTAATATATTAGGTGAGAAAAATAGCATATCATCAGTTCTTGATAGACTTTCGTAATATGGAATAGTTATATTTCCAAGAAAAATGCTCTCATTTGGTTTTAATATATTTATTGCAAACATTAAGATAATTGGCATTGCAAGTACTGAAAAAATAACTATACAAATTATTAAATCAGGTATAGATATTTTCTTTTTACGTCTTAAGTAAATTGCAAGAGCCAATAATAGTATTGGAGTAAAGTATATTGCAATTCCATAAGAGTATAGAGTTAATGCAAAAAATACCATAGATAAATATAGCGTCCATTTACTTTTTTTAAATATACCAATATATAGTAAATAAACTGCTATTAGTAAAATATGAGGCAAAATATTGCAATCTAATGCCCACATTCCTTGTAATATATGCCAAGGAGAGATAGCGAGTAATCCTAATCCAATAAGTGCAATAGTATTATTTTTGCTTATTCGCCTTATTAAATCGTAAAATACAACCAAAGAGATAATGCTAATAATTAGAAGTGGAAATCTAATTGCAAAAAGGGAATAACCAAATATTTTTATACATAAAACGATAAGATATAATAATAGCACACTTTGACCACCAAAGCCTAGGAGATATACTGGATACGATATGCCGTTTATATCTTTTCCTGTATCTGCAATTGACTTTGCATTAACTGCAAGCATCATTTCATCTGAATTTACTTCTTTTAGAGCATTTGGAAATTCATATATCCTAACAAAAATTGCTATTATTATAATAATTAGAAAAATAATAAGTTGCTTTTTATTTATAGTTTTTAATCTGCTTTTTAGACTCATTTTCATCACCACTTATTGTATGATAACATTTATATTAAATAGTGTCAAAATATTGGGTGAAAACAAAAAAATAACATTCATAAACTTCTGAAACCTTTACATTGGTGAGCCAGGAGGGATTCGAACCCCCGACCCACGCCTTAGAAGGAATGTGTACTTATTCCCTACTAAGCATCATACAACTTTGTAAAGGTCTACTAATCATGCTAAAATTCAATAAAAAAAGGCATTAATTTTAGCAAAAGATTATGTACCAGCACGTTACCAATTTTTAAAAGTTTTTACGATTTGTTAGATTATTGTTAGAGAAAAGCAAGCTGTCTAATTACTATAACATATTATCTAACAAACTAAGATAGAAAAATTATAACATATATAATAAGATAAAACAAGGAGAACTGGAGGAAAAGATGATAAAATTTTTAATAGGTTTCTTTTTAGGGGCTAATGTTAGCCTCTTTTTATATGCTCTAATTCTATGTGGATCAAGAGCTGATAAAAGAATA
>CALXPW010000058.1 GCA_944390365.1 uncultured Clostridia bacterium
TACTAAAATAATAAATAATATATAAGAGCTTCTTCTCTTAAAAATTTTTATAAGTTCATTTTGTATTAGTTTAATCAATTTTATTTTCACCTACTTTTTCTATAAAGGCCTCTTCTGATGTGTAATTGTACTCTGTAGCAGAATAGATACTATAATTGTTCTCAATTAGCTTTTGCATTACTTTTGATAGTTCTTCATTTGAAACATATAATTTTATCGTATCTTTATCTATTATTTCAAATTTATATCCTAAGTCTATATTTTGAATATTGTCTATTTTATCTAGTTTTAAAATATATACCGGTTCTTTAGATATTGCTTTAAATTTTTCTATAGTATCGTTTGCAATTATTTTTCCATTTTTTATAGCAATAATTTTATTGCATAGTTTATCAATTTCACTTAAGTTATGACTAGATATTAAAATTGCAATTCCCTTTTTAGATAGTTCTTGAATAAGTTTTCTAATTTGAATGATTCCTTCCACATCTAATCCATTTGTAGGCTCGTCCAAAATTAATAGGTTTGGCTCATTTATTATTGCCTCTGCTATACCAAGCCTTTGCCTCATTCCTAGAGAATAGGTGGATACCCTATCTTTTATTCTATTTTCTAATCCTACTATTTTAACAACTTCGTCTATTCTATTTTTTCCTATATTTTTATAATTATTTCCTGCTATTTTTAGATTATCGTAACCGGACAAATACATATATGGAGTTGGAGTTTCTACAATGGCTCCTACCTTATTTATAGCCTTTTTAAAATCCTTTTCTAGGTCATAACCATTAATTATAACTTTACCCTCTGTAGGTTTTATAAGCCCTAAAATCAATTTAATAGTTGTGGTTTTTCCTGCTCCATTTGGACCAATTAAGCCTACAACATCTCCTGTTTCTATGGAAAATGATATGTTTTGTACTATTGTTTTGTCTTTTATTTGCTTTTTTAAATTTATACATTCTAATACTTTTTCTTTACTCATTTACAATATCCTTTCTTTCAAAAATAATAGTAATAGCTGAAGTTAACACTGCAATTATTATGATTGATATAAAAATTGCCATAGCTAGATTGCCGTTTATTTCGCTAAATAAGTACTTACTTAAATCCCAATAATAAATATTTTTAACACTATTTATAAATATTTCTAACTTTGATATTACATATAAACTAAGTGAAATTAGTATTGTTATTGGTATATTATTGGTTAATAATCCTAATAATATAATAATTAAACTAAATATTATAAACATAGGAATTTTTGAGCAGAATATAATTAAGATGTAAGTAAATAAATTCATTGTAACAATATTTTCAGTCGCAAAATTATATCTAATTGCCTCTAAACTATAGCTGTCAAATCCATATATAATACCACCTAATAAATATTGTAATAGTAAAATAATAATTGAAAGTATAAGTGATATAATTATGGATGCAATTAGTTTTGAAAGTATTATAGTCACTCTCTTGTGTGGCTTTACTAATGCATTTTTTATTGTTCCATTTTGAAATTCTTCTAGAAAAATACTGCTTGCTATATAAATTATAATAAAAACAATTATAATTTCAAAGTTAGAAAAAAATCTCATAAGCAAAATTCTTGCATCTTCTGGTATATTGGCATTATTATTTTCAGAATTTAATAATATGTTGTAATTAATTTTATTTTCAATAGCATACTTTTCTAAATTAATTCTTTCTATAATAGTAGAATAATCTTCTTTATCTGAAAAGTTTTCGTAATATTCTAAGTACAACATATCACTATCGTACGCACTTTCATAAAGCTTGCTTATATCTTCCTTTGGATTTATAGATTTTAAATATAGATTGTATACGAGTAAGACGAGCATTGATAAAAATAGTAGAATATATATGTTTTTTCGTTTAAATATTTTTATAAATTCATTTTTTATTAAAGTTACCATTTTATCCCCTTTTATTTTTGATTGTAATATATAAATAAATTCAAATAAATATTAGAATAGGAGCATAAATATTATGCTCCTACCTATAGGGGATTTTAGAATTTGTTACTTAAGTACAACTTTTACAGTTGTGGTCTTTACCCCTCCCACCAAGCGTATACATCGGCATCATCGGTTAATCCCCAATTATATGCTACAAGTTTATACGTGCCAGAAGAAGGTAAGAAAAAAGAAACTGTTTCAGTTCTATTTACACTAACAATCCAGTTACCATCAGAAATCAGCTTCCCTTTTGGATCATATAACTCATAACAAATTACTCCAGTGCCATCAGAAGTAGCAGAAAAGGAAAAATATCTGCTAAGTCCAACATAGCTTGCAAGAGTAGGATAAAGAGTTACAGAAGTTTCTCCAGCCTTAAGAGTTTCTTTTACAACAGGATTGTCGTACAAAGGTGTAACACCGTCTGCACTTCCAACCTCAGCTTTTGCTTCCACATAAGCCGGTTTTTCAGCAGCAAATGCAGACACGACCATTGTCAAAGCCATAACAATGGCAAAGATAAAGGCGCTAATCCGTTTTTTCATTTGGTTACCTCCATTTTCCAGTAAACAAATCCCCTATAATAGACAGGCTAAATCGCCGTCCATTTATATTTTATGCATATTTCTATAAAAAGTCAATAGTTTTATAAAATTTTCTAGTAAATTTTAACATTTTAAAGCAATTATAAATTACAATTTTTTACCCCAATGCTACATCTAATATCATCATTAAAACAAATCCCAATGCTACACCTATAGTTCCAATATCAGAGTGCTCTCCTTCTTGTGCTTCTGGTATTAGTTCTTCCACTACTACATAAATCATTGCACCTGCTGCAAATGCTAAAATATATGGAAGAACTGGCACAACTGTACTAGTTATAAGTATTGTTATAATTGCACCTATTGGCTCTACTATTCCAGATAACATTCCATATAAAAAGGCTTTTGTCTTAGATACTCCTTCTCCTCTAAGTGGCATTGAAATAATAGCGCCCTCTGGAAAGTTTTGAATTGCAATTCCTATGGTTAATGCTAAGGCTCCAGCAAATGTAATTCCAGAGTTTTGCGCCATTGCACCTGCAAGTACAACACCTGCTGCCATTCCTTCTGGAATATTATGAAGTGTTACTGCTAATACCATCAAGGTGGGGACCGACAAGTTTACAAACTGTTAAGCGAAGCTTTTACAGTTTGTACGATGTTGGGGGACGGAAATAAAAATCAAAAATCATTAACTCTCTAATTATTGCAATCAATAAATTTAAATTTTATTTTCCAATTCTAACAGCTCACTATTTAGTTTGTCCCATTCCTCCATTTTATTCTCTATTTCGCTATTTAAGTTCTGTATAGTTTCTTGTAGTTCTTTAAGCTTAATATAATCTGTGCTATTTTCTTCTTTCAGCATTTCCTCTTCTATGTACTTTATTTCATTTTCTTTTTGGCCTATTTCTCGCTCAAGCTTGCTAATTTTGTTTTTCGTCTTGTTAATTTCTTTTCCTAAGAAATATGAATTTTGTGCTTTGCTCGAATTAGTATTTTTTTCTTCTTGAGCTACATCTTTTTTATTGCCATTAACATTGTCTTTTGTTATTTCAATTTTTTTATTGTACATATCTGTTGTTAATTCTATTCCGATTTTACCTTTTTGGTTTTCACTATCTTTAAAATCTCCATTAGCATACTCCTCTCTACTTTTTTCTTCTTTTGCCCTCATATATTCTTCATAGTTACCATCAAAGTATGTTACCTTGTTTTTCTCGAATATTAGTAATGAGTCTGCTATTTTATTAACAAAATACCTATCATGCGATACAAAAATTAGTGTGCCCGTATATTCTTTAAGCATTTCTTCCAAGCTTTCCTTACCTACAATGTCCATGTGATTAGTCGGCTCATCTAATAGTAGTAAGTTAGCACCTTTCTTTAAGATTTTACATATTTGAAGTCGTCCCTTTTCTCCTCCTGAAAGCACTTTTATTTTTTTAAATACATTTTCTCCAGAAAAAAGGAATGTACCTAAAATTGTCCTTATTTGTGTAGTTGTAAGATTTGGAAAAGCATTGTACATTTCATCAAACACTGTATTTTCCGGATTTGAAAACTCCATTTGCTGGTCAAAATATCCCTTTTCCACGTGATAACCATATTCAAACTCTCCTCCAAGCTTTGGTATGTCTCCATTTAGTGTCTTTAAAAGTGTAGACTTGCCTATGCCATTTTCTCCTATTATTCCAAGTTTTTGACCTTTATACAATTCAAATGATATAGTTTGAATTGGTTTATCATATCCAATTTCAAGATTTTTTACTGACAATACCATTTTTCCACTTTCAATTTTTAAATTAAAGTTTGCGTGAAAAGTTTTTAAGTCGTATTTATTCGGCTCTTCTATTATTGTCATTTGTTCTATCTTTTTAAGTTTAGATAGCGCCATTTTTGCTTTTGTTGGTTTATACCTAAATCTATCGGCTATTGATTTTAATCTTTTTATTTCAGCTTGTTGATATTCATAGTCTTTTAATTGTTTTTCGTAATTTATCCTTTTTTGCTTTTCGAACTCGGTGTAGTTTCCAATGTACTCTGTCAATTTTCCATATTCTATTTCATATACTTTATTTACTATCCTATCTAAAAACATTCTATCGTGTGATACAATAACTACTGATTTAGGATAATTTCTTAAATAGTTTTCTAGCCATTCAATTGCAGTTATATCCAAATGGTTAGTTGGCTCATCTAATAATAAAATATCTGGCTTGCTTAGAAGTAGCTTTAAGAAAGCAATTTTAGTTTTTTGTCCACCTGAAAACTCATTTATCTTTTTATTTTTGTCTTCTTCTGTAAATCCAAATTTTTTAATTGCTATTTCATATTCCTTTTTGTATGTATAGCCATCTAGCATCTCAAAGCGCTCTAATGCACTAGTATATTCTTTTATAACATTGTCATCGGAATTGGTTTGCAAAATATTTGCAAGATTAGATATTTTTTCTTCTAATTTAATTATGTTTTCGTATACCTTTAGAATCTCTTCTAGCATAGTTAAGTTAGAATTTTCAAAATTTATTTGCTTTAAATACCCAATACTTGGATTTCCTTGTTTATATATATTAAACTTATCTTC
>CALXPW010000059.1 GCA_944390365.1 uncultured Clostridia bacterium
ATTCCCAATGTTATACATACAATTATTCTCATATCTAATTCAATTCCTGCACCATAAGCTAACATTGTTAAATAACATACCATTCCAATTATCGGTATTATCCATTTATAAATAGTTATATATTTCTTATTCTGCTTTTTTTGTTCCATACAATCACTTGATATACAACAAATTATTTGTAATGCTGTCATAAGTAGTGGAATACCAAACAAAGCAAATTCTTTAGGTGCAAAACTGTTAGGTTCGTTATTTAATCCAAAATGTACTGCCATTTGTTCTGGTAGTTGATTATACAAAATTACTCCAAATATTATTGGTACTATGCACATTAAAGTTGTTATAATTAAAATTTTCCAATCAATTCTTTTCTTCATTGTTATTATCTCCCTTCTTATCATCTTTTCCAAATTGATAAATCCACACAAGTATTTCTTCAAATACGGATGTATTTAATTTATAGTAAATATACTTTTTATATTTTTCTTCCTTTATCAAATCTGCCTTTTTTAAATAGGATAAATGATAAGAAACTGTTGAGTTTGTTAAGTTAAATTTATTTGCTATATCTCCTGCTGTCATTTTTTCTTTTCTTAACATTTCTATTATTTTTCTTCTAACAGGGTCTGATATAGCTTTTAATGTTTCCGACATTCCCATTATATTCACCCTCATCATTTCGATATTTATCAAAATGATTTTACTATTTAATTTTTATAATGTCAATAGTTATTTCGATATTTATCGAAATGTTTTCAAAAAATAAAACAGTTATATTTCAAACCGTTTTATAATTGCCGTTTATTAATCTTTTCAAAATTCTATTAATAGCCTTGTTAATTCTTCTGGATTTTCCTCATTTACAATATGTCCTGTATTTTTATAAAATTTTAAAATTAATGATTGGTCTATATTTATTGTTAATATTTTTCAGTATTTCAGTTGTCTTTTCTATACAAAATTCTTGTATATCTTCAACTCTCCAATTACTTTTATATTTAAGTGTAATATATATATCTATATTATCTAAGGATTGAACCGCATATATATCTTCCAAATCTATATTATATAACTGTTCTGATATTAAGTCTTTAATTTTTTCTTTCTCAAATTCTGTTGTTTTACATTCTTCTATAATAACTTTATAACCATATTTTTGATATATTTGGTATGTTATTTCTTCTACTGTTGATTCTAAATTTTTATTTTCAATTATCTTTGCAGTAATAATAAGATTATTATATCCATAATCGTGAATCATTAGATCTTTTATTGCTGTTATACCATCAAAACCCTTAAATATATTTAATATTTCATCATAAATTTCTTTATTGACTTTTTTTCCTAATATTCTATCTGTTATTTCTTTAAGTGTATCATAACCTGTTTTTATTATTAGTAAAGATACTATCAAACCACATATTCCATTTATCCTACCTCCTATTTGAGTAGTCATTAAACTAGAAAATATTGTAGATATTAAAATAACCATTGTAGATATTGAATCTCCTATACAATCTTGTGCAGTTGCCTTCAAGGAAATCAAGTTATATTTATCACCTATTTTTTTATTATATTTATACATATATAATTTCAATAATATAGAAATTATTAATATTATTAAAACAGCAACATTAAAGTTTATTGTTTCTGGATAAATAATAGATTTAAAAGATTCTTTAACCAATGTAACTCCAGTAATAATAACTAAAATAGATGTTATTAAACCTGTCAACCATTCCATTCTTCCGTGACCAAACGGATGATGTTCTCCCGCTCCAAATTTTGAAACAAAAACACCAAACATATTCACAAAAACTGTTATCGCATCTGATATATTATTAAAGGCATCTGATATTATGGATATTGAATTTGTCAATAGTCCTGCAATTAATTTTATTATAAATAAGAATATATTTAATATTATTCCAACAATTCCACATACATTTGAATATAGACCTTTTAATCTTCTATCTGAATAATTCTTTTTTCTTGTTACAAATTTTATTATCCTTTCTATCATCTTAAACCTCCTAAAATTAGCATAAAAATAACAAGTACATCTCAAATCAATGTACGATTTTAAATTGTACTTGTTGTTTTTTTCTAAACATAGATAATATTAATTCCAGAAAGACTTACCTTGCCTGTTAAAATTAATTTCTTTTGATTATCTTCTTCTATTTTTCTTCCTCTTTCTTCAACTCCAGTTATAATACAGTCCAGTTGATTTTCTATCATCCAATTTTTCGGAATAAATAATTCAATTCCAGAGCAACTAGCTTCTATATTAATAATTGCTTGATTACCTTCTATTTTTGCATTGTCAAAATAAATTTTACTACCAGAGCAAGAGCAATAAATATTTACTTTCTTTAAATTATCCGTATCAATATATTTTATACTAGATGACAATTTAGTCGAAATATTAATTATTCCATCTTCTGATTGTTCTTTTACATCTTCCCCCATTGTTTTATTGTGTTCTCTCTCAAAAAAATATGGTTTTGGTTTAATAAAAAATGATAATCCGATACTTAAAAATAATGCTATTCCTAAAATAGGTAATGGTGAAAATTCTTCTAAACCTAAAGGTTTTGCATATAATATCAAAATAATCGCTATTGGAAATAATAGTCCACTCATATTTGTATGTCTTATACCACTAATAATTAATGGTAACATTAATATTGATATAATCAAACTAATTATATTTATTTGTCCTAATAGTCCTAACTGATTAAGTATAATTAGTAATGCTATAAATATAAAAAATACTCCCCAAAATAAATTTCTACCTTTTTTCATAACTATTTCTCCTTTCATTTATTCTTTCTTTTAATTTTTTATAATAATTTCTCGATACATAAACTTGTTTATGAGTTTTATTGAATTGTACGATACTAGATGCAGTTAAATTCTTCTCAATAGAAAAGATATAATCTACATTCAAAATTGTTGATTTTGAAACTCTTATAAAGTTTATTGGTAATATTTCTTCCAATTCATATAATTTGTACTTTACTTCATAAATTTCATTACTTGTATGAGCATTTATTTCATTTCCTGATGTCTCAAAAAATAATATAGAATTTAAAGGAATATAATATTCTGTATTATCTTTATAAAATGTAAAATTAATAATTTGATTTTCTTGCTGAATTGTCTCTTCTATTTTTTGAATAGATTTTGTTAGTTCTTTACATCTTATGATTATTTCATCTTCTTCTATATTGCTATCTATTTCTATTCGTACTTTCAACTTTTCTCATCTCCTTATGTAGTTATTATAAAAGGTGTATTTATTTTTGTAAATAATTTCCTAGTAAGAGGTTAATATTTTAATACAAGAAGTAGTTTTTTTAACAAAAAAGAGATTAGACAAGCTAATCTCATACTTTTTTTATTCTTTCCAAAATCCATCCAATAATTTCGATAACTCTTTTGGATTTTCTTCATTTATAATATGTCCTGTATTTTTCATAATTTCTAATTTTGCATTTTTTATATTTTCTGCTAGATAATGTGCAGATTTAATATTGGCACTATCATTTTCTCCACAAATAACTAGAGTCGGACATTTAACATTTTGTACTCTATTACTAAAGTCTAGTTTTTTCATAGTGTTACCTAAAACAAATGTATCTTTTTTATTGAAAGCCATTGTTTCAAAAATCTTTTTAGGTAAAAACTTAAATATTACATTTTGAATACTAAACATTACTTTCGGTACTTTATGAGGTGTTCCTATTAAAACTAATTTTTCTGCTTTGTTTGGATAATCAATCGCATAATTTAATGCTAATATACCACCTAGTGATAAACCACACAAATCTATTTTTCCATCTATTTTATTACAGTATTCTACAAAAGAATTATACAAATTATCATAACTTGCTTCTTTTCCATTTAAAATTTCAGATAAATTAGGACATAATATATCTTTATCATTATTCATATATGTAATTACTTTATTCCAGCTATCTGCTTTATGACCTGATCCGTGAATTAGAATTTTCATCATATACCTCACTTATTACTATTTTCCTTTATTGTTGCACTGATTCCCATACCTACAAGCATACCTATACTTATTCCAAAACAAATACAAATTGGGATATTTTTTACAAATATTCCTACTGTTGAACCTAATGCTACACCAATACACATTCCTATAGACATTCCTTCTGCCATATATGTTTTAGATTCGTCTTTATATTCAATATTGTTTTGTTTATTTTCCATATTCTTTATCTCCTGTTTTTAATTGTTACTAAAAATCGTATTCCATATTCCAATGCTAACAAGAAAAGATAAAACCCAAGCCATATAGCAAAACTAATCCATTTTACTTCTGTCGTATTTTCTAATCCTGTTCCGTCAACTTTTCTTACAAATAAAAATATACTTACAGTCAAAAAAAATACAAATTGAATAACTTGAAATACTTTCCATTTATTTATTTTCATGGGCTTTCTCCTCGTAATTTTTTTATATTTTCTTTTATTTGCAGTATATCATTTAATAGAAATATAATCTATACTTTTATTAAATTTTTCTATTTTTACGCAAAAAAGATTAGCTATATTTCAAACTAATCTTTGCAAAAATTTATGTTATAAGGAATTTATTAGCTCATCATATTCATTTGATAAACTCTCACTATTAAATACTATCTTTTCTCCTTCAATCTCCCAAGCATTTTGATTTTCTGATAATAAATTTAAAACTTCTTCAGAAGTATTTAATATTGATATTACTTCATCAATTGAATCTTGGACTGTTGTATCTTGTGATGCTAAATCCATATCCCCCATTAACTCATTTTTATATAAATCTGTATAGTAACTATCTAGTCCTTTGTCATTAATATATGACATTGCTTTAGCTTCAGTAAAAAATTCTGTATATTTATTTTTACAATCTTCTAATTTTGTTCTAGTATTTGTAATATATTCTTTAGATTCTGT
>CALXPW010000060.1 GCA_944390365.1 uncultured Clostridia bacterium
GAAAGTCTGTACTTGGTAAGTTTAAAGTTTTTCCATAATCCATTTTTTCTTCACTCATTTTTTATGCCCCCTTGTTTTATTTTATACTTTTTTTCAATAGATAATATATTTTTTCTTTTTATTTTGACCCCCAACATCGTACAAACTGTAAAAACTTCGTTTAACAAGTTTGTAAACTTGTCGGTCCCCACCTTAAGTCAAAATCAAAAAGAAAAAATATATTATCTATTGAATTTTAAAATCTTATGATGAACAATAACTACAACTCATCAAAAAAAGCTACTTCGTTCTGATTAGGACGAAATAGCTTTAATTTCCGCGGTACCACCTATTTTAAAAGAATATATATAAATTTTATTCTTCTCACTCATTATCTTTAACGCAGATTTACGGCTTGATTTACTATTATTTCAAACAAGCTACTAAAAGGTGATAATAAATATATCCTTATTTACCAATTCTCAGCTTCCTTGGCTCTCTGTAAAATGTAATTATATTTACCGTGTCCTTTATCTTTGTATTTGAATTTCAATAGAAATATATTATCACATTTTTACGTAAAGTGCAAGGGAAATTTTGAGATTTTTATTAACATTTGTATTCTAGCAGTTTTTCTTCTAATAGTTTAAAATTACAACATACTTTTTTCAAAAATTTATTTTTTTGACTTTTGATATATGTCTCTAGTGCCTTAGACTCTATTTCAGCTATATGTTTATTGCAAAAACGGTACTGGCTATTCAAAATCTGTCTATATTTTTCATTTTCACTATTTATATCAAATTTTATAAGATTATTTTCGTCTACTGGTATCATATTATTGAATCCTAAAATCCCATATTTTCCATTATGTATTTTTAGAATAAAAATATTATTTTTTAAATTTTTATGCGCTGGTCTTGGATGTTCTAGTGGTACAAAATAGTTAAAATTATTTACTTGCAATACTATTCCCAAATATACTCTCCTTTTTGTGTATTCATCTTCTCTCTTCTCATTAAATTGTACTTTCTTGTCGAATTTATATAAGTATTTTATATAGTTTAAATCAATTCTGTATAGTCTTAGTTTATTCAATATAAATTTCTCCTTATGCAAAAATATAGAGTAGGAACTTTCGCCCCTACTCTTTTTTATTTTCCTACTTTATAGCTTTCTATAGCATTAGGCTAGGAATCTCCTCTTTACTTATACCCTATTTCAATACTATTCACTAGTATTAGGCTAGGGGTTTCCCCATGTAATATTTTGCAATATTACTTAATTAGTATATTCATTATACTATCATTTTATGCTAAAGTCAATTAAATTTTGTAACTTTTTATGTTATTTTTTATTCCAATCTTCTTTGTTTGTTTGTCTCTGTCTTGCTATTGCTAAAGCATAATCTGGAACATCATCTGTTATTGTAGAACCTGCTGCAATAAAAGTTTCATTACCTATATTTACTGGTGCAACTAAGTTTGAGTTTGAGCCAATAAATGAATGATTTCCAATTTTTGTTTTACTTTTATGGAATCCATCATAATTACAAGTTATTGTTCCACAACCGATGTTGCATTTTTCTCCAACTTCGCAATCTCCTAAGTAAATAAAGTGTGGAACTTTTGTGCCCTCTCCTATAATTGCCTTTTTTATTTCTACAAAGTTTCCTATTTTTACATTGTTTGCTAACTTACAACCCTCTCTAATGTATGCATTTGGTCCAATTTCACAATCTTCTCCAATTTCTACATCTGATTTTATTGTTGTATTTGGATGTATTACAGTATCCATACCTATTTTTACATCATCATAAATGTATGTAGTATTTACATCTTCTATTGTTACACCTTTTTTCATGTGCTCTGTATTTATTCTCATTTGTAATACTTTTGTAAGCATTTCTAATTGAATTCTATCATTTATACCAAGTATTTCTGTATTGTCTTCTACTACTACTGCACCAGTTTTTAGACCTTTTTTATTCATAATTCCTATAACATCTGTTATGTAATATTCTCCCTGTGCATTATTAGGTTTAATTTCCTCTAATGCTGATAACAATTCCTCTATATCAAAACAATATATACCTGCATTTATTTCTTTTATTTCTTTTTGCTCATCTGTAGTATCTTTTTCCTCTACTATCGCTAAAACATTTCCTCCTTCGTCTCTTATTATTCTTCCATAACCTTTTGGATTATCATAAATTGCTGTTAAAAGTGTTGCATATTCTTTATTTTCTATACTTTTTTCTATTAGTTTATTTAATGTTTCTGGTCTTATTAATGGTACATCACCATTTAGTACTAAAACTTTGCCTTTCTTTCCTTTCAAATATTCTTTTGCCATTAGTACAGCATGACCTGTACCCATCATGTCTTCTTGAAATGCATATTTTACAGTATCTCCTAGAACTGCCATAACTTCTTCTTTTTGATAACCCACAACTGCTACAATATCTTGCACTCCTGCATTTTTTGCATTTTCAACAGCTCTTCTTACAACTTCCTTTCCAAAAATCTTTTGTACTAATTTAGACTTTTTTGATTTCATTCTAGTGCCTTTCCCTGCTGCCATTACAATCGCCATTATGTTATTTTCCATATTTCCATTTACCCCTTTCAGGCATATTTTAATATTATTTTATGTTCCTTTTTTAGGAACGTTATCATTTTATCACAATAACATTTTTTTTGCAAATTTTTTCAAAGGCCTTTGTTATCGTACGTAAAAATACAAGCTGATAACTTCTTACAAAGTTTAATCAGCTTGTAGGTAAAACGTTATTTACATAACGTTTTTTTATTTTTTCTAATTTTTTACAAAATTAGAAAGTCGTACTCAAGCGCACATAGTTGTAGTAGTTGACATCGTTGAAGTTTATGCAGCCGAGGTTAAAGGCTGCGTTACAAGCGTTGTTCGAATTGTTCTGCGATGACGACCAGTAATAAGCTGAAAGTCCATAGTCTCCATAATTTTCATCCGTTATTCCTAAATTGTCTGCAAATGCGCTCCATTCTCCTCTTGATGGTACAAACCATCCTTTGGCTACTTCATCTTGTATTGCTCCCCACATGTCTGAATATGAACCGGTATTTTGTGTACCATATACACTACCATTCCATTTTGATATCATTGTGCCTGTATTTGTGCTTCCTGTTCCAAAATTTCCCGATGTTGCTGTTGCGTAATCATTCATATTGTCATATGCATCAGCATACCAACAATAATATGTTCCTGGATTAAAATCTGTTAATGCCATTACATAAAATCTATCCTGTCCATCACCATCCATAGCTGTTAGTACATCTTTAGTTCCAAATGGTCCTTCATAGTTTGTTTGACTTACATAGTAATCTTTCGTGTTTGTAATTGCACTATATGAGTATGCACCATCACTATCTGACCATTGTCCACTTTTTGCAACTGCTAAATCTGCGTATATTATCCCATCTACAGTTTTGTCTCCATCTATATCTGCATAGTACCCTACTTTTGAGTTAACCTTATCTATTGGTGGCTCTTCTGGTTCTTCTGGTTCTGTTGGTGTATTTTCATCTTCCGCCATTATATTTGCATATTCACTAATTAGGCTATTTAATGACTCTTGCTCTTTTAAAGTTGCCTGCTCTGTTAGATTCTTTGCTTGTTGTGCTTTTTCAATTAATCCTCCTTCTCCAAATGCTGCATTTATTGTTATTGTTGATAAAATGATTAATATAACGATGGTAATTACTAATGCTACTAGAGTTATTCCTTTTTCTTTTGTTTTTTGTTTCATCTCCATTTTTTTATTTTCCTCCTTTTTATTTTGATATATATTTTTTAATACTAAAATCAAACTTTTATACTACAAAAAGGACAGACTATATAACAACTTTTATGTTGCTACATAATCTATCCTTTTTTTCTATTTTATTTAATTCTATTTTTACAATGCCTAATAATACTATATTTTGAGCACAACAAATAAAGCTTATTTCTCTAGAATAAACTCTCTCTCTCTCTCTACAGTATCAACAGTTCTAGGCATTTTTTACTTCCTCCTTGGTCTTTTTGGCTCTTTCTTTCATATCTTGCATGCAAACTATCTCTTGCATTCTTTCTTTAACTCTACATTAACAGTACATTTTTATTTTATGCTATTTGTACTTGTTTTTCAAGTACTTATTGCATTTGTAACATATTTTTAATATTTCCGTAATACTTTTGTAATATATTTTATAGAAAAATCAATTTTTTGTCATAACTTTAAAATAACTTAATATACATTAAATAAAGTTTAGTACAAACATTTTTAAGGAGGTTATATATTTAATGGAGGAGAATTTAAAATTA
>CALXPW010000061.1 GCA_944390365.1 uncultured Clostridia bacterium
ACTAAGTCCACTCCTGCCGGTGCTACAAATCCTCTTGCTATTGCTACAGCCTTTACAGCTTGATTAAGTGCTCCTGCCCCTATTGCTTGCATTTCTGCCTTGTTAGATTCCTTTACCAAACCTGCGATAGCTCCTGCTACTGAATTTGGATTTGATTTTGATGAGATTTTTAAAATTTCCATTTTTGCCTCCTATATTTTTTTATTTGTTTTAATCAACAATTATATTTATATTACAATTTCTGGAAATTGTCTATACTTTTCTGGAAAAAAGTGGAAAAACTCATCGTGCAGTTTCGCTATTTTTCGACATTTATTTGTAATTTATTCTATATACCTCTACCGTTTTACAAGTATCGTCATCAATTTCAAATACACAACCATTAAGTATCGTAGGTCCATCTGCTAATTTGTATCTTTCTGGAAGTGATGTAAGAAATCTTTTTATTGATGCTGAAACGTCCATTCCTATTACAGATTTTTTAGGCCCTGTCATTCCCAAATCTGTTATGTATCCTGTACCTTTTTCAGTTATCTCCTCATCTGCTGTTTGTACGTGTGTATGAGTTCCAAAAATAATATTTACTCTTCCATCTAAATAGTTTTTCATTGCTATTTTCTCTGCTGTTGCTTCAGCATGAAAATCAAGTATAATTATATCTGCTTCTTTGCTTAATTTATTAACTAGTTCATCTGCAACTGTAAATGGATTCTCTGATAATACGCTCATATCGGTTCTACCTATTAAATTCATAACAGCTATTTTTTTGCCTTTACACTCATAAATATTATATCCTTTCCCTGGTACACCTTTAGAGTAGTTTGCTGGTCTCATAATTTTTGGATTATCTATAAATGCAAAAATGTCTTTTTTGCCCCAAGTATGGTTGCCCATAGTTATTGCGTCTATTTTCATTTTTTGTAATACATTAAAGTCTTTGTCTGTAAGTCCCATTCCTCCTGATGTATTTTCTGCATTTACTATGGTAAAGTCTATATTTTCTTTTTCTATTATTGTAGGCAATAAATCTTTTAGTTTGTTTAATCCGTTTTCTCCTACTATATCGCCTACTGCTAGTATTTTCATCTAACTACCATTCCTTTCTTTTGATTAGAATTATATTTTTATAGTTTATGTTCTTAACTGCTATTTAAACCAGTTTAACCCCAATAAAGATTTTTACTTAATAGTTTTTTGCTATCTTTCTGGTTCATCTTTTTCACTAGAATTTTCAGTCGAAATATCTTGGTCATTTTCTATATCTAGTAACTTAGCTTGCTTTGCTTTCTCCTTTTTTATTCCAGCTAAAATAGATTGTTTTATTAATGCTTGTAGGTGTTCTGGCTCTGGATAATCTTTCTCATCTAGCGCTGCTAAAACGAATTTATCCCTAATACTATACCTTACTATATCTCCTTTTGGTGTTACCAACCTAGTTAAATGATCTAATAATATTCCAATATCCATTGGAAATCCATGTTCTCTTGAATAATTTTCTGCAAATGCTAAGGTTGTTCTTGTATTTCCATCTCTAAAAGGATGTACTCTCCAAATTTTTGCTAATTCTCCTGTGAATTTTGCAGTTATTTCGTCTATATTCTTTCCTGACCAATTTACATCATTTAGCTCTGCTAGTACAACGTTTAGGTCTTTTTCTATGTTTTTTGGTGCAGAATATTCTAGACTTATTCCTGGAATAACCACTTCTGTTTTGTATACAGGTACTGTTCTAAATTCTCCTGCCCAATCAAATATATCTTCAAATATATGTTTATGAATACTCTTTAAATATTCAGCATTATACTGTTGTTTAAAAGTTTCCCCAATATCTATTAACTTAACAAAACCTATATCTTTCTCGGCCTTATTTAAGTCTTTATAATCTGTTATTCCTAGTCTATTTGTTAATACTCCGTTTTCTTGTATATATGGATCTTTCATTTAATCACCTTTTCTATACTTATTTATAACCTTTTCTTGTAACTCTTTTAATTCAATTTTTCCGTCGATGTATTGCTTTGCTAGTGCTAGAGTTTCATTGGTTGGTACGTCTGTACCTGATATTGATATACCTAATGCTTTTTTTACTAGTTCTTTTCGTTCTCCTTTTGTGGTTTTATTGATAGAATAATCCATATTAACCTCCATCTTTTAAAATACACCTATTATTATAACATATATAGAGTGATTTTGTAAAATGGACTCTCTTATAGTTTTTCAATTTTCTCTTTAGTTAGTCCTGTTACTTCCATTATAGCCTTTGTATCCATACCTTTTTGTTTTAATTTTTTTGCTATTTCTAATTTTTCTTCTTCTTTGCCTTCTTCCACTCCTTCTAGCTTTCCTCGTTCTGTTGCTTCTGTGATGCTCACATTATAATCCCATACAGCTAGCTTTCTTTTATATGCCTCTAGCCTTTCGTTTTCATCTGCACTCATTTCGTCTAAATCTTTTACAACCTTTTCTATTTTTTTATTTTCCTTGCTTGCCATCTTTACTTTTTCCTCCTCCCCCAAAATTAACCATAACCATTGCTCTAACTTATTGCTTATTCCTGGATTTTTCTTTAAAAATTTCTTTAGTTCTATGTAATGTACTTCAATTTTATCTGTTAACTCTTCTTGTTCCTCTTCAAATCCCATATCTACATATTTCTCTTTTTCTGTTTTTTCAAATTTCAGATGTGCTATACTGTGATAACTATTTCGTTTTAGTAGATTTTCTCCTAAAATGTTGATTGAAATAATTTTTTTTAGAAATTTATAACTATCTCCAACTTGCAGTTGTTCCGTAATTATTCGCGAAGAATAACTTATATTTCTATTTATTATTGTATATACATTAGCTACCTGCATTTCAATGTCGACAATAGTATCATCATTAATATGTGCCCTAATATCCAATATTCCTAATTTTTCGTCCTGATAATTCTTTGATATTTCTGGATTCTTTACTTCTACTTTATTTATTTTTATATTTAAGATAGCTTCTAACAGTTCCTTTAATTCGATATTATTTTCCGGCTTTGCAAAAATTTTCTTAAATACATAATCATTAGTTAATTCTAGGCGTTTCTTTTTTTCTTCTGGATTGTGTTTAGTATTTTTTTCCATACTGTTTCCTCCTTAATTTTAACATAAAATTTGTTAGACAACAATATTAATAAAGTAAATATTGATTTTTTTGTAGTATAAAAATTATTTAGAAAAAAATTTTATAGACGTCTAAATATTAATAAGATAAATGATACTAAAGTAATATGGATAGTTTATAAACAATTTTGAAGTTTTTAGATTTAATTCTAACGAAAAAAATATTTTGACAATAAAATTTTTTGAATGAATTTTTACCAATTTCTAACATATCTATTCTATATTGTTTTTTTAATAAATGCAAGAAAAAGTCATCGACAAAAGTCGACATTGAGACACCTGACAAGCGTGTAAAAAATAGTTTGACATAACCTATCAAACTATTTTTTAATGTTTTATACTTTTTTAAATATTTTTTAGATTTCTAGCACTATAACATTTTTTACAACTTACTTGCTAACTCCTCAAGTTCTGCTAAATTTTCTGTTTTCATTCTTGATTTTATAGTTATCACAGGTTGAACTATTTCAATATCTTTCATTTCTTGCAATAAATCCTTCATGCATTTTCCTGCTGATGGTGCCCAAGAGCCATTCTCTATTATTGCAACTTTTCTTTTTTGATAGTTTCTTTCTTTTAAACGTCTTAAAAACTGCTCCATTGGAGAAAATAGTCCTGCATTGTAGCTAGATGATGCAACTACTAATTTTGAAAATTTAAAGGCATTTGCTACTGCTTCAGCCCAATCATCTTTTGTAAGGTCTGCTAATACAACATTTTTTGTTCCATTTTCTATTAATATTGTTTTTAATTTTTTAGCTACTTCTAATGTGTTTCCGTATATTGAACTGCAAGCTATAAATACTCCGTCCTCTTCTGGCTCATAACTACTCCATACATTATACTTATTTATATAATATTCTAGATTCTCTTTTAAAATTGGTCCGTGAAGTGGGCATATCATCTTTATATCAAGTTTTGAAGCTTTTGCAAGAAGTGCTTGTACTTGCATTCC
>CALXPW010000062.1 GCA_944390365.1 uncultured Clostridia bacterium
CTTACTGCTACCATATATCTTAAAACTCTCCAAGGAGATGCAATAGATGTTATTAAAAAGTAGAATATTGTAGGTATACTTATCATTATTAGAATATCTTTTTTCTCTTTTTCTAATTTAAAATTAGATTTTTTTCGTATTTTATTGCAAATCCATACTCCAATAATTAAAAATATTATAACCAATGTTAGTTTGTTAAAAGTATAATAATTTAATGTGGCTATTTGCTGTCCAAGGTTTGTTAGAATTTGAGTTGAGTCGTGCAAGTTATCCATTACTCCTTGTCCTCTGTAGCTAAAGAACATATGTTGTATTGAGTAAGGGAATATTAGTAATGACACCACTCCTGCTATAATTAGTGTTAAAGTATAGTATAATAATTTTTTATATTGTTTTTCTTTTATATATTTAATTAAAAATACCAAGTAAAGTGGAGCTAAGTAAAGTAAATAATAATAGTGTGTTAGTACTCCTGCAAGAGTGGAAATTCCAATAAGTATTAGCAGTTTTGCATTTATTTTATCACTTTTTAATAATTTAATGTGTAAAAGTGTAGTTATTAGCACCTCTAGCGTTAATAATGCATACATTCTAATATATATCACGTTACTAATTGATGCTAATGTAATAGATGAGATAAATGCTAAAACCATAGCTTTAATATTGGCAGAATCATCAGCTTTAAATAACTCTTTTAAAATTAAGTACATAAATATTGTAACAAATGCATATATAATAATATTTAATATAAATCCTGGCCAAGGAGTATAATGTCCACTTGTAAATTCCATGCATATTCTAAGTAATAAATAGTATAGTGGTGGATGGACATCGTTTTTTTGGTTTTCATATACTGGTGTAAAATTCCACTTTTCATCCTCTTGTACTGCTAAATAGTCTTCAAAATAGTCTTTAGTATGCCATGTATCAAAAAAGTCTGCATTATCCATTATTTCTACTTTGTCATAGTTGGTAAGTCCAAAAGAATAGCCTTCATCTATGTGTAAATATGGTTTGTTGCTTGCTACATAAACAAATATTATTGTTTGTATTATTAGCAAAATTACCAGTAATATTATTTCTTTTTTATTTTTCATTTAGATTATCCCCTTTATTTAGTGCATATTTGCTCTTAACTAGCAAAATAGAAGCATTTTCTGCTTCCTTTTTGCTAGTTATCTACTTGTTTTATTTTCTGTTATTCCCCTTCGTTGTTTTTTTCCTCATCTGTTTTCGTTGAGCTTGCATTTGTCTCTACTGCTTTTGTACCTCTTCGTATTATTCTTGTCATTGGGTCATATGTGTCTTTAGAAAGCAATGTTTTAGAAACTACTTCTCCATTTAGTTTTATAATTCTGTATGTTTCACTTGTACAACCTGTATATCCAGATTGCTCAACTACCTCTTTTCCTTCTTCTAAAGTAGGATCATCTTCATACTTAGTTGTATATGGAATGTATGAAAGAACTACTGGTTGTATAACAACTTCATATTCTGTTTCTTCTTTTATACCATAGATGCTCATTGTGCAAACACCATTTTTTACGCTTGCTTCTATTTTTATTGGATATTCTCTAGTATTCTTAAATTGAAAATCTATTGAGCCCCAAGCAACTGTTGCATCTCTACCTGCTGGAACATAAGAGGTTAAGAATTGATGATTGCTTCTGTCTACAATCTCTAAATTTGCTAGTAATACTGCATTGTATAATGTTGATGAAATTTGGCATATACCTCCACCAACGTCTTGCACAACTCTTCCACCTGCATAAGCACCGGCCTCTTTGTATCCCTCTGCTATTGTTCTTTCTCCAACAGTTTGGTTGTATGAAAAAGTCTCTCCTGGCATTATTATAGTTCCATTTATTTTTTTAGCTGATATTTCTAGGTTATTACTTCTATTTTTATTTGTTGGGTCATACCTTGTTGTGTAAGTTCCAAGTTCATCTGGAAAAGCTTCTTCTCCTAAATCTGATAAAGTTTTATCTGGAACTGTAATTTTTAAAGGAATAACATATTCATCTTTGTCTTCAGATATGATTTTTTGAGCTTCTTCCATAGATACTGCAAAGTCTACACCATTTACATGTGTATGCACTGTAGTTGGATTTGTTGTTACATATGCATCTTGTGGCTCTTTATATATTTCGTTCTTTATTTGCTCCAAATTTATTGCGTCCGGCTCTTTTTCTTCTGTAGGAATTGTAGTAATATCATACTTTTTGTTTACATCTTTTATCTTATTTAATATGTCTGTTTCTAGCTCATCTTTTTTTATAGCTAAACCTGCTTTTCCTTTTACTATTATTAAATCTTCATCTTCTATATAATAGCTACTTTGAACAACTGCTCCTGGCAATTTTGCTTGAACATCATCTATTTTTTTATCTAAAGCTTCTTCATTATAATTAAAATTACATTCTATATTTCTTCCAAATAGCCATGTACTTAAAATTCCATAATTATTTGTAATAATATTTCCATCTCTTCCAATGTTAAATGCTTCACTTACTGCTGTTTCTACATCAAACTGTGCACTTATTTGATTAGCATTTAAACTAGTTTCATAATCATCTTTTTTTAGAATCATTTCTTCTGTTAACTTTGCATTTACCACTTCGCTAATAGCCTCTTTAGCCTTTTCTTGCGACATATTGCTAACATCTATTCCAATAATGGATACATTATTTAATATATTCTCATTATTTATATTTATCAAAGAGAAAATTACCGAAATTATTAGTAAAAAAATTACTATAATAGACACCAAAACTATGCATATAGTAGTTTTTTTATTCAATTTCTTAGTTTTAGTGTTTTCTGTACTTTTTTTATCTTCAATATTATCACCCATAAAATCTATTTCTCCTGTCTTAATAAATTTTATACATTTTTACACGTTTATATTACCATAAGTATATGTTTTTTACAACACATTTTTCTTCATATTTTTACAAAAAATATTTTTTTAACTAGACTTTTATTTTGTTTTTCGATATAATATAAAAGAATTTTATAAGAGAGGTTGATACAAATGATAGGAGAACTAATATCTAGAATACGTCAAGAAAAAAATATTACAAAATCTGAACTTGCAAGACGAACCAATATAAATGTTGGGCATATTGCTCATATTGAAAATGAAGAGAGGAACCCTAGTCACAGAGCTTTAAAGTCTATATGTAGAGCTTTAGAAATTCCTTATCAGCCTTTGATGTATACGTATGACAAAGTATTCACTGAAGAACAACGTTTAAACAAAATGCCTGAACATATTTCATATAATAAAATACTAGCAGTTAGTTCTGCTGATTCCTTTATAGAATGTCCTGTTGACTTTCCAAGTGCTTGTTTAGCTTTAAAAGTTCCAGATAATTCTATGGCACCACGATTAGAAGAAGGAGTTTATGCTTTTATTGAATTTAATTCTCCACTAGAGTATAAGGACATTGGAGTATTTGAATATGATGGTAAAATTCTTATTAGAAGATATATAATAAGAAAAGATGATTTGGTTTTAAGAGCTGATAGTAAAGGTTTTGATGATATAATTCTTACAAAAGATTCTAAATATAATATAATT
This sequence comes from uncultured Clostridia bacterium, assembly GCA_944390365.1. Lineage (GTDB taxonomy): Bacteria > Bacillota > Clostridia > TANB77 > CAG-508 > CALXVA01. The sequence goes on from CALXPW010000062.1 coordinate 3,584, forward strand.
GGAAAAGTACTTGGAACAAATACTGGACTAATTTTCTAAAAATTTTACAAATTTTTTCAAAAAACTATTGAATATTTTATATTTTAATAATATAATTTAGTATATTATAACGAGAGATAAAAGGAGATAAAAATGGAACTAGTAAAGAACATATTTTTTAATACAGATAAATTGATAGAAAATAATACAGT
>CALXPW010000063.1 GCA_944390365.1 uncultured Clostridia bacterium
AAAGTAGCTGATAGAATTATTAGAATTGAAGATGGCAAAATTGTAGAAAACAAATAAATGCTACTATAGGTTTAATCTTTAAATTTAGATTTTCACAATTTTAGTTAAAAATTTATGAACTAATTTATTATTTGTAGAAAGGATTAAAGCAATGGATATATTAAATAAACTAACCATTAAAAATTTGAAGTTAAATAAAAAACGAACTATAGTTACCATTATTGGCATTATACTAGCAACAGCTTTAATGACTGGTGTAACTACTTTACTTGCTAGTTCCCAAGCATCAACTTTAACATATACTAGGGAACATTTTGGGAATTATCACTTTGTTGTGGCAAATGTTCCTGTAAATGATTTAAATAGAATTCAAAATTTGGATAATATCGAACTTTCCTATACCGCACAGAACAAAGGTTTTACCGTTTATACAGATGACCAACATACATTTCCTGTACAAATGCTTAACTTCTCTGATGGAGCTTTACAAAATATAGGCATTGAATTGATAGATGGCTGGTTACCTGAAAACGAAAACGAAGTTGTAATTTCGAGTCAATTAGTAAAAAATGAAAATCTAAATCTTGCTATTGGCTCAAGAATAACATTACCCATTCCAGGAGAAGAAAATAAAACAAAGGATTATTCTTTGGTTGGTATAGTAAATATTACAAATCAACAAATTGAGCCAATGACTTCTGCTACTGCTTCTAATAAATGTTATACTTTTATTTCTCGTATTGATAACAATAATTTAAGTGGAAGTTATGATATTTATTTACGCTTTTCTAATTTAGCCAAAAGGATTGATACAATAGTTAATATTTTAGAGTTAGATGAAAACACTTATAAAAAGGCTCAAGCAAAAACTATAAGTGGAACAGAAGAAAATATATTAAAAAATGAGGACAACAAATATGAATGTGCTCCAAATTATAGTTTAATTTCAATGGAATTAGGCAATGATACGGACCAAACTGCACAAATGTTATATACTGTAGCTATAGTTGTTTTAATAATTATTATCCTTATCTCTGCATATTGTATAAAAAATAGCTTTAGCATATCTATTACAGAAAAAGTTAAGCAATATGGTATGCTTGCATCTATTGGCACCACTCCTAAACAAATTAGAAGAAATGTACTATATGAAGCCCTTATTTTAGGTGTTATTGGCATTCCTATTGGTATTTTACTTGGAATAGGCTCAATTTATTTGCTTTTACAATTTATACAGAATAAATTGACAGATGAAATATTTGGTATGAAATTTATATTTTCTACTAATATAATTGCCATAGCATTTGCAATAGTATTTAGTGCCTTAACCGTTTATTTATCTGCAAGAAAATCTGCTAAAAAAGCCTCTAAAATTTCACCAATGGAAGCTATTATGAGTAATAAAGATATAAAAATCAAGTCTAAAAAAATTAAATCACCAAAATGGATAAAGAAACTATTTGGTATTGGTGGAGTTATTGCTTATAAGAATTTAAAACGTAACAAGAGAAGTTATAGAACTACTGTAGTATCGCTTATTATGAGTATATCTGCATTTATTGCAATAATTACTTTTAACAATTATGCCTTTGAAACAGTTGACTTATACTATGCAAATTATGACTTTAATATTTATATAAGCGGAAAAAATTATGATGATTTACTAGAAATTACACAAGATTCAAATATAAAAACTTATTCAATAGTTAGGCAGTTATCTGGCCAAATAGTGGATGGTAAAAATCATTTTTCTAATGATGCTAAAACTCTTGATACTAAAAATGATTTTGCCAATTCTTCTAGTCTTGATTTAGTAGTTTTTGGTAGACAAGAATATGAAAGATATATTAACAAATTAGGGTTAAATTATGAAGATGTAAAAGATAAAGGCATATTGGTTGATTATATAACTGACTATGCCGAAATAGATGGAAAAGACAGATTAGTTACATTTAGAATATATGATTATCAAAAAGGCGATAATATAGAAATTTCTAGTTCTGATAATGAACAAAAATTTCCAATAGAAATAGCTGAAGTAACTAATAAAGAACCTTTAGGCACTCACGGAATAAATTCTGGATTTCCAACAGCATTTTGTGCCACTTTAGTTATTAGTGATGAACTATTTGATGAATATACAAAGTCACTAGATAGTAATTATATTAGAAAAGATGCTGATTTATGCATAGTTACAGATAATTCTGAAGAATTATTAAAATACATAGAAGAAAATTATTCAGACAATTATTATTACATAGAAAATGTAGATAATAGAGGTATAGAGCAAAGAGCAATTTATACAACAATTTCTATCTTCCTATATACATTTATTATAGTAACTGCACTTATTGGAATCACAAATATTTTTAACACAATTACAACTAGTATGGAACTAAGACAAAAGGAATTTGCTCATTTAAAATCTGTTGGTATGACTAAAAAAGAATTTAATAAAATGATTATTCTAGAAAATGTATTTTTAGGCTTTAAGTCCCTAATTATAGGTATTCCGCTTGGACTTGTATTTTCATATATAGTTCACCTATCATTTAGCACAAATGTTGTTATGGAGTATATGCCTCCTATAAATGGTATTATTATTTCTATTGTTTCAGTATGTGTTATACTTGGTCTAATTATGTTATATGCTTTAAGAAAAATTAACAAACAAAATATTATTGAAACAATTAGAAGAGATAATGTATGATTTAAGCAAAGCGTGGACAAATTGGAGTGTCCCCGTTGTCCACGTTTTTTTAATACACATAATATACATCACAAGAAGTTAATCTTTGCAAATATCTTGAATCTTCTAAATCCAAAGCATTTTTTACAGTATTTATTATTCCGTCTGTTTTTTCTCCCTGGTCTAGTAAAATTATTACTCCGTTAGATACATCTTTATCTGCAAATATTTTTTGTATGTTTTCTTCTGTATATTCTATATCTTTTGCTATGTATGAATTATCTACCATTGAAAATACTAAAATGTCATCAAATAGCCTATTTTGACTTGAGTCAAACAAATATATTGTTGGCACATTTTTTAATTCTCCACTAATTTCTTGTACGAATTCTTTTCTATCTGCATATAAAAGTTCTGGCTCTAGTTTTAAAACAAATGGTGAAATTAAAATTGCACAAAATACTATTGTTATAACTATATTAGTTACTTTGCTACTAAATCCATTTTTTAGCTGTTTATATAGGCAATAAATTGCTAGTATAAATATTAGACCACTTACTGCTACCATATATCTTAAAACTCTCCAAGGAGATGCAATAGATGTTATTAAAAAGTAGAATATTGTAGGTAT
>CALXPW010000064.1 GCA_944390365.1 uncultured Clostridia bacterium
ATTCAAGAAATAGCAGAGTATGACGGAATACTAATAAATCAAATAGAAGAAGAAAAAAATAATATAGAAACTACAAAGCAAAAGTTAGAAAACGAACAGTCAGAAATTAGAATTATAAAGGCTAAAAGCGAGCAAACAACAATTGTACTAAATAATATGCAGACACTTCAAAAAAGTTATATTAGCAAATTGTCAGACAGCGAAAAAATATTGCAACAACAATTAACCGAATACAAAAAAGAGCAAGACGAAATTCAAAGACAAATACTACTTGCAACAAATGTTATACCTCCAAATATTCAGTACACTGGTGGAGAAATGCTTTGGCCGGTAGCTATTAGTGGAACGGCAATAACATCAGATTATGGAGTAAGAGAGCATCCTATACAAGGGGTTGTAAGAGAACACACTGGAATAGACATAGGGAATACTCCAACTGGAACACCAGTAGTAGCAGCAGCAGATGGAATTGTTACTTATGCTGGTTGGCTTGGTGGTTATGGAAACTGTGTAATGATAAGTCATGGAGAAGGAGTAGTTACATTATACGGACATGGAAACAAAATCTTAACATCGGTAAATACTAAAGTAAAACAAGGAGATGTAATAATGGAAGTAGGTTCAACTGGAAACTCAACAGGTCCACATTTACATTTTGAAGTAAGAGTAAATGGAACATGTACTAGCCCATGGCAATTCGTAAAAGCACCTACATCATAATTAGTAATGAAAATATAGATAAAAAATGAGATTGCTAAGTAATAGCAATCTCATATAACTAATTAAACAGACATATATATTAGTATGCTTTGAAAAAAGCATATAAAATGAAAGGATATGATAAATTTGAATAGTGAAAAAGCACAAAGAATTTATAGAATTATAATGCTTATAGTAATTACTGCATTAGTAACATTCTTAATAACTGCAGTAGTTGTTACTGAAAGGTTAACCTCATCAGCAAGCATAGAGAGTATTGTAAATGGAGATGGTACAACAGGAATAGAAACAAGACTTGCATATATTAGAACTTTGTTAGAAGAAGATTACATTGGAGAGCTTGATGATGAGCAAATGATAGAAACCGCTGTAAAAGGGTACGTTGCAGGTGTAGGGGACGAATATACGGTATACTATACAAAAGAAGAAATGGATGCACAGTATGATGAAGCAATGGGAAATTATGTTGGAATAGGAATATACATGATAGTAAATTATGAAAAAGGTACTATAGAGGTAGTAGAGCCTATGGAAAATTCTCCAGCGCTAGAGGCAGGAATGCAAGAAGGAGATATGATTATATCAGTTAATGGAGAAGAGCTAACTCCTGAAAATGTTAGAGATTTATCAGACGAAATAAAAGGAGAAGAAGGAACGACAGTTAAGTTAGGTATTAAGCGTGGAGATGAAACTTTAGAACTTGAAGTTGAAAGAAGAAGAATAGAAGTAAGTCATATAGATTCTAAAATGTTAGAAAATAATATTGCATATATTCAAGTATTAGATTTTGATGGTGGAACAGCTAAAGAATTTAAAGAAAATTACGAAAAACTAAAAGAGCAAGGAGCAACATCACTAATAATAGACATACGTGGAAACGGCGGAGGAGTAGTTGATGAAGCAATAGATATGCTAGAAATGATATGTGATAAAAATAGTACTCTTTTAATAGAAACAGATAAAAATGGAAATGAAAAGGTAATCAAATCAGAGAAAACTCCTATAATTGATGTGCCAATAGTCGTGCTTGTAAATGGAAATTCAGCAAGTGCATCAGAAATATTTGCCGGTGCACTTAAAGACCACGAAAAAGCAACAATAATAGGAACAAAGACTTTTGGAAAAGGAGTAATACAAACACTACTTAGATTATCTGATGGTAGTGGGTTAAAGATGACTACAGAAGAATATTGTACTCCAAATAGAAATAAAATAAACAAAATTGGAATTGAGCCTAATATTACAGTAGAATTACCAAAAGACCTAGATGAAGTTACAGAAGAAAATGATACTCAGTTACAAAGAGCAATAGAAGAATTGAATAAATAGAAAATATTTGCTTTAATTAACTAAGCAAGAAAAAAGACTTGGAAAAATATAATATTATATTTTAATTCAAGTCTTTTTATTGTTTTATAGGAAAAATCCTTTATTCAGTATGTATTTACGAAGCAAAATTTATAATAAATACAATATCAATAAATGTAATGGATAAAAGATATAAAGCAAATATTTTATCTTAGGTCCTTGTTTGCCATTATATGAGGTAATAAATACAATAGGCAAGAAGGTGCATAATCCAAGCACTAAATACGTAAAACTAAAAGTACTATTAATATATGGAATAAAATATTTTGCTATACAAAGTATAAAAAATGCAATAGTCATTAGTAATTTTTTTGAATTGAACAAATAAAATATAAAAACAACTAAAACACCCCAAAATCCGTAATCTGTATTTAGCAATTTTGCAACATAGCCGAGAAACAAAACTATTATAATTCCAATTGCCTTACAGATATATGATAATGCTACATTCTTTTTATTTTTGGAATTATCCATGCTAGCTTTATTTTTCTTAAATAGTTTAATAACATAATCATATAAAAAAATAGATAAAAGTCCTAAAAATAAAGTAAAAAATACATTTAAATTTAGTATATTGCCACCATGGTATTTAAAAGTAAACAAAGAAAATGGAATTTGCGATATTAAAGCAAATATACCAAGTCTTAAGAAATACTTCTTTAAATTTTTAGTATGTTTATAGCCTTCACTAATCTGGAATGCAAATATAGGAAAAGCAATTCTGCCTATAAAATTGCAAAAACTAAAATTGCCTGCAAATACATATCCAGAGTGATCTATAAACATTGTAATAAGTGCAATTATCTTTAAAGTAAAACTGGTCATAATAATTATTCTCCTTAAAATAGAACTAGAGATATTATACAACAAAAATGCGTAAAAAGGATACTATTATTTTTATTATTTTAAAAAAAATGAAAAAAAATAGAAAAATGTATTGACAAAGATAAAAAAATTTAGTATACTAAACGAGTCGAAAGGAAATGGGCGCATAGCTCAGCTGGGAGAGCATCTGCCTTACAAGCAGGAGGTCATAGGTTCGAGCCCTATTGCGCCCACCATTTTTTTACTTTAATTTCCTATACGGCCCGGTAGTTCAGTTGGTTAGAACGCTAGCCTGTCACGCTAGAGGTCGACGGTTCGAGCCCGTTCCGGGT
>CALXPW010000065.1 GCA_944390365.1 uncultured Clostridia bacterium
CCATCAACATCGGCATCGGCCATTATAATTACTTTTCCATATCTTATTTTTGATATATCAAAATCTGCACCAATTCCTGCTCCTACAGCTAAGATTACTGGTTGTAGCTTATCATTATTATATATTTTATCTGCTCTTGATTTTTCAACATTAAGCATTTTTCCCCATAGTGGAAGTATTGCTTGGAATCTTCTATCTCTTCCTTGTTTTGCACTACCACCTGCAGAATCTCCCTCAACTATATATACTTCGCATTCAGATGCTACTTTACTACTACAATCTGCAAGTTTTCCAGGTAATGTTGATGTTTCTAGTGCTGTTTTTCTTCTTACTAATTCTCTTGCTTTTCTCGCAGCTTCTCTTGCACGTGATGCGCTTATACATTTTTCAAGTATTGCTTTAGCAACTGATGGATTTTCTTCTAGGAAATTAGATAAAGCCTCACTTACAGCATTACTTACTATTCCTGTTACAACACTATTTCCTAATTTCATTTTTGTTTGACCTTCAAATTGAGGTTCTTTTACTTTTACAGAAACAACTGCTGTAATACCTTCTCTTATATCTTCACCTTGTAAATTTCCATCTTTTTCTTTTAATAAATTATGAGATTTTGCATAATCATTAAATGTTTTTGTAAGTGCTCTCTTAAATCCTTCTAAGTGTGTACCACCTTCAACAGTATTTATATTATTAACAAATGTTAATATTGTTTCAGAATATGATGTAGTATATTGAATTGCAATTTCTATTGGAACTTCTCCATCTTTTTCAATATATATTGGCTCATTATGTAGTTTTTCTTTATTTTTGTTTAAATACTCAACAAATGATTTTAATCCACCTTCAAAGTGAAATTCTGCTTTTTTACTTGGTTCAACTCTTAAATCTTCAATTCTTATTTTTAATCCTTTTGTTAAAAAAGCTATTTCTCTAAATCTTTCCTCTAGTGTATCATAATCATATTCTAGAGTCTCAAAAATAGTACTATCTGCTAAAAATCTTACTTTTGTTCCTGTTTTATCAGAATCTCCTATTCTTGTTAAAGGTTCTACAGTTTTTCCTCTGTTAAATTTCATTTGGAAAATTCCACCATCTCTTTGGATAGTAACTTCAGTCCATTCAGATAGGGCATTAACTACTGATGCACCAACACCATGTAATCCTCCTGAAACTTTGTATCCACTATCTCCACCAAATTTTCCACCTGCATGTAATTTTGTATAAACAGTCTCAGCAGCAGATATTTTTGTTTTAGGATGTATATCTACTGGAATTCCTCTACCATTATCCTGTACTGATATTATATTTCCTGGTTCTATTTTTATATCTATCTCTGTGCAATATCCTGCTAGAGCCTCATCCACACAGTTATCCACAATCTCATATACTAAATGGTGTAATCCTCTTATAGATACACTACCTATGTACATACCAGGTCTTTTTCTAACTGCTTCTAGTCCCTCTAATACTTGAATTTGCTCTGCTCCATATTCGTGTTCATATTTTTCCATTATTTATAACTCATCCTTTCTGCATATGTTTTATTTACTTGCTCTTTTGGCTAAAGTGCTTGAAGAAATATTGGTAATATAACCCATAATTTTATTGTTTTTTTCTAATATTATTAAAGATTTTTTATTTTTTTCTGATACATCTATTATATTATCACTAATTTTTAAATTTTGTAATACATTTTCTAATTTTTTATTTTTTTCTAATGATTCTATATCTAGAATAGAGATAATATTATCAGAATTTATAACTACGTCTTTTCCTATATGAACATACATTATACAATTTCTCCTTTTTTTACATTATATAAATTATATTCCAAATTAGGTAAATCAATTTTTTCTGTTCCTGTTAAAATAACTTGCGTATTTTTTATATTATTTAAAAAATTTTTTCTTCTTTCTTCATCTAATTCAGACATAAAATCATCTAGTAATAATATTGGATATTCACCTATTTCATCATAAATAACATTTAGTTCTGCAAGTTTTAAAGATAAAACTACAGTTCTATTTTGTCCTTGTGACCCATAAGCCCCAACTTCCTTTTCGTTTATATATATCATAAAATCGTCTCTATGTATACCTTTTGTAGTAAAACCTTTTATAATATCTAATTTTCTTCTTTCTTTTAATAATTTTAAATAATTTTCTTTATTTTCGCAATTTGATATATATTCAACTTCTAATTTTTCTTTATTTTCTGTAATTTCACTATGAATTTTATTTATTTTTTGTACTATTTTTTTTATAAATTCACTTCTATAATTAAAAATTATTTCTGCATATTCAGCTAATTTTTCATCCCATATTTCTAGCATTTCTTCTGGTTTATTTTCTTCTCTTATTTGTCTTAAATAATTATTTCTTTGTTCTATTGTTTTTAAATACATATTTAAGTTATACACATAGTTAGGTCTTAATTGTCCTATCATCATATCTAGAAATCTTCTTCTACCAGCAGGTCCATCTTTTAAAATATTTATATCATCTGGTGTAAATATAACAATATTTACATTTCCCAAAAGTTCACTAAGTTTTTTTATTTTTATTCCATTTAAATAAATTTGTTTTTTATCTCCTATTTCTATTTTTATTTTTCCATCTCTATCTTTTTTTTGATAAAAAACTTCTACAATTAAATTTGTTTCATTAAATTTTATCATTTCTTTTTCCTTAGTTGTTCTAAAAGATTTTCCAAAACTACATAGAAATATAGATTCTAAAATATTAGTTTTACCTTGTGCATTATTTCCATATAT
>CALXPW010000066.1 GCA_944390365.1 uncultured Clostridia bacterium
TATCTTTCTAAATACTTCTTCAAAAACTTACCTGTATAGCTTCTGTCATTTTTTACTATTTGCTCAGGTGTTCCAACTCCAACGATTTCTCCTCCACCGTCTCCACCTTCTGGCCCTAAATCTATAATGTAATCTGCTGTTTTTATTAAGTCTAGGTTATGCTCTATTACAATTATGCTATTTCCTGTGTCTACTAATCTTTGAAGTATATCCACAAGTCTATGAACATCTGCAATATGAAGTCCAGTAGTAGGTTCGTCTAATATATACAATGTTTTTCCAGTAGCTCTTTTAGAAAGCTCTGTTGCAAGCTTAATACGTTGTGCTTCTCCACCTGATAATGTAGTTGATGGTTGTCCTAGTTTAATATATCCTAGTCCTACATCGTAAAGTGTTTGAATTTTGTCTTTTATTCTTGGTATGTTTTTGAAAAATTCTAAAGCTTCCTCAACTGTCATATCCAATACATCTGATATTGTTTTTCCTTTATATTTTACTTCTAATGTTTCTTTGTTATATCTTTTACCTTTACATACCTCACAAGGCACATAAATATCTGGTAAGAAATGCATTTCTATTTTTATAATTCCATCACCATTACAAGCTTCACATCTACCACCTGTTACATTAAAGCTAAATCTTCCTTTATCGTAGCCTCTCATTTTAGCTTCATTTGTACCTGCAAATATGTCACGTATAAAGTCAAATACACCTGTGTAAGTTGCTGGATTTGAACGTGGTGTTCTACCAATTGGTGATTGATCTATGTTTATTATTTTATCTATATTTTCTAGACCTCTAACTTCTTTGCATTTACCTGGTTTTTCATTTGAGCCATTTAGGTCCCTAGCTATGGTTTTATACAATATTTCATTTACTAATGTACTCTTTCCAGAACCTGATACACCTGTTACACATATAAATTGTCCTAGTGGGAACTTAACATTTATATTCTTTAAATTATGCTCTGTTGCTCCTCTTACTTCTATTGCTCTTCCATTAGATTTTCTACGTTTTTTAGGAACTGGTATTTGCTTTCTTCCACTTAAATATTGCCCTGTAATAGAATCTGGAACTAGTTTTACTTCTTCTGCAGTTCCTTGAGCCATAACATTTCCACCGTGAACACCTGCACCTGGTCCAATATCTATTATTTGATCTGCTGCATACATTGTGTCTTCATCGTGTTCTACAACTAGAACTGAGTTGCCTAAGTCTCTTAGATGTTTTAATGTGGCTAAAAGCTTATCATTATCCCTTTGATGAAGTCCAATACTTGGCTCGTCTAATATGTATAACACTCCTGTTAGTCCAGAACCTATTTGAGTTGCAAGCCTAATACGTTGTGCTTCTCCCCCTGATAACGTTCCTGCACTTCTTGAAAGTGTTAAATATTCAAGTCCAACATCTATTAAAAACTGCAATCTTTTATTTAACTCTTTAAAAATCTGGTCTGCAATCATTCTGTCTTTATTGTTTAACTCTAATGAATTTAAATAATCTTTTATCTTATTTATTGGCATATCTGTTAATTCATTTATATTTTTGTCTCCAACTTTTACAGCTAGGCTTTCTTTTTTTAGTCTTGCACCATGGCACATTTCACATGGAGATTCACTCATATACATCTCATAAAAAGTACGCATTCCTTGTGACTTAGTCTCGTTATGACGTCTTTCTAATGTTGGTAATACTCCCTCAAATGGTGCTCTAAACCTTCTTGTTCCTGCTGATGAGGTATATTCAAAGTCTATTTCTTCGTCTCCTGTACCATACAAAATTTTGTTCAAGAACTCTCGAGGTAGTTTTTTTATTGGTACACCTTTTATTTCTACGCCATAATGCTTAGCAATGCTCTCAAAATACATTTTTGCCATTGTGTCTCCACGTTTCATAACACTTGAACCAAATGCCTTTACTCCATCATACAATGTTTTATTTTTATCTGGAATTATTAGGTCTTCGTCCATTTTCATTAGATAACCAATACCAGTACAACTTGGGCATGCTCCAAATGGGTTGTTGAAAGAAAACATTCTAGGTGTTAATTCTTCAAAACTAATTCCACAATCCGGACACGCATAATTTTGACTAAATAGCATTTCTTTTTTGTGAGTATTGTCATCTATAATTACTATATTGTTTGCATATTTTAGAGCTGTTTCTACAGATTCTGTTAGTCTGCTACGAATATCATCTTTTATAACTAGTCTATCTACAATTAGCTCAATATTATGCTTTTTCTTTCTATCTATTTGTATGTCATCAGAAAGCTCTACGACCTCTCCATCAATTCTAGCCCTTACAAATCCTTCTTTTTCGAATTGTTCTAACTGCTTTACAAACTCGCCTTTTCTTCCTCTTACTATAGGTGCTAGCACTTGAATTCTTGTACCTTCTTCTAGTTCTAATATGCTATCTATTATTTGATCTATTGTTTGCTTTTCTATCTTCTTTCCACAGTTAGGACAATATGGTACACCAATTCTTGCATATAGTAAACGAATATAGTCATAGATTTCTGTAACAGTACCAACAGTAGAACGTGGATTTTTTGATGTAGTTTTTTGGTCTATTGATATTGCTGGAGAAAGTCCGTCAATAGTTTCTACATTTGGTTTTTCCATTAGTCCTAAGAATTGTCTAGCATAAGCAGATAGGCTTTCTACGTATCTTCTTTGTCCTTCTGCATACAAGGTATCAAATGCTAAAGAAGATTTACCAGAACCAGAAAGACCTGTTATAACTACTAATTTATCTCTAGGAATTTCTAAGTTTATATTTTTTAGGTTATGCTCTTTTGCACCCTTTATTACTATTTTATCTTGCATTTTAAATTTCATTCCTTTCTAGCTTTTCTCGAAGGCACACATAGTAATGAAAGAATTTCTTTCAGATTATTTGTGCCCTATATATTTTTTAGATTATTTTTATTTAAAATTATAACACTGATATTATACTATATAAAAAGATAAAAAACAAGAGTTTGTATGTTGTGTTTTTACTAAATTATGTTAATTGTTTACATTATAAGAAATCAAATTAATATCCAATTTAGTTTTGTAATTAACGAATTTAAGCTTTCTAATAAAAAAAGCCATTTTCCTTTACATAAAACTTAATTTGTGCTATAATTCTCATATGGTGTTTTTTATAATGTCACTACTGTAGTAGAGGCGAAACATCAAATAATTTTAAGGAGGTCCAGTTATGGACAGAATGACAGTATTTGACCGGTTAGAAATGTATGCATCCGATGGTTTAGTCGGTTGCGAGCTCAATCTGTATGAACGGCAGATTGAGAAGCTGGTTAGGGAAGGTCTCGCAGTTCAGAGAGGTCTGCCTGTCGCTGGTTGGAAAGGTCAGTATCGTTGCCGGATTGGTTGGAGGTACGCTGTACCTAATACCACTGCTTGGCACCTGCTTCAGCTGGCTGCCGAGTGCAATGAAGAGCTCGGTCAGGCTTTGGCTAATCCCGATGAGGGTACTAATGACACGCAGTCTAATGCGTGGATTATGCCTGATTAAGCACACCTCGTTAATGGATTCAGTGAATTTCATTAACACCGATTAAAAACTAGTTTACCCCTTAAAAAATCCCCCTTGCTCCTTGCAAGGGGGATTAACTTTATAATTGTTCTCTATAAATTACATCTTTGCCTTGGTTTGCAAATGTAACTAATGGTTGTGTGTGGTCTTTTACACCACTAATGTATTGGTCAATGTTTTCTGGTGTAAATCCTTCCATTTTTATTTGGCTTTCAAAACTATCTGTAACATCAAATATTCC
>CALXPW010000067.1 GCA_944390365.1 uncultured Clostridia bacterium
TTGGATTTAATAAAAAATAAGAAAAGTATAATATTATTAAATAAATGCGATTTAAGCCAAAAAAATGAAGAGACAATAAATTATATGTCTAAATTAAATAAAACGGTTATAAAGGCATCTATGAAGACAAAAGATGGAATAAAAGATTTATATAATGAGATTTCTAATTTATTTAATAGTAAAGAAATAGAATTGAACGATGGAGTTATAGTTACAAATATAAGACATAAGAATTTAATACATAAAGCTATAGAAAATATAAAAAAAGCAATGGATAGTATAAGCCAGAAAATGCCTATAGATATTACAGCTATATGCATAAAAGAAACTTTAGAAGACTTGGGAGAAATTACAGGAAATAATGTTTCAGAAGATATAATAAATAAAATATTTTCTAAATTTTGCTTAGGAAAATAGAATTGAAAAATTCGACAAAATAGGGAATTAGTGGAAAAAACGGGCTATTGCAAATTATACAAAAACGATATCAAAAAGACAAAATAGGTAAATAAACGGTCAAAACACACAAAAAAGTAAAACTTTACAATACAGTTAAATAAAGACTTGTACGGTTTGACGACAAAATTCGACAAAGTGTTCGATTTGACAATTGGACAAATAAACGAACAAACTTAATATTGACTAATATTTTAAGGAAAAACAATAATTTGACTTATAAAAAAATTCAATAAAGTTGTTTGCTATTGTATTTGTGTGATTCATATTAGCCTTTTGTCGAAAAATTCATGATAACAAGTATAGTATCAAAATTAAAGGAGGAAAAAAATGGAATACGATGCTGGAAAATATGACATAGCAGTAATTGGAGCAGGACATGCAGGATGCGAAGCAGGACTTGCTGCAGCAAGATTAGGACTTAGAACTTTAGTGTTTTCAATAAGTCTTGAGGCTGTAGCAAATATGCCTTGCAATCCACACATAGGAGGAAGTTCTAAGGGACATTTAGTAAAAGAATTAGATAGCCTTGGTGGAGAAATGGGGAAAAATATAGATAAGGCATATACACAGATAAGAATGTTAAATACATCAAAAGGACCTGCTGTATATTCTTTGAGAGCACAAGCTGATAGGAAAAAATATCAAGCAGAAATGAAACATACATTAGAAAAACAAAAAAACTTATTTTTAAAACAAGCAGAAATTATTGATATAGGGGTGGAAGATAACAAAGTAAAATATGTTAAAACTAATATTGGTGCTATATACTATGTAGATAGTGTTATTTTGGCTACAGGAACATATTTAAAAGGAAAAATATTCATAGGCGAAACATCATTTGAAAGTGGTCCGGATGGGGTTTTCCCTGCAAATAAGTTGTCGGATATATTAAAAAAATTAGGTATAAATTTAGTAAGATTTAAGACTGGAACACCAGCAAGAATAAATAAAAATAGTATAGATTTCTCAAAAATGGAAATACAAGAAGGTGACGAAAACCCACAAGCATTCTCATTTGAGGATAAGCTTGAGTCTAAAGAAAAACAATTACCATGTTATTTAACATATACTAATCAAAAAACACACGATATTATTAGAGCTAATCTACATAGATCTCCTTTATTTTCAGGTGTAATAGAGGGAACAGGACCAAGATACTGCCCTTCAATAGAGGATAAAGTAGTTAGATTTGCCGATAAAGAAAGACATCAAATATTTGTTGAACCAATAGGAAGAGATACTGATGAAATGTATATTCAAGGTATGAGTTCTTCACTTCCAGAAGATGTACAAATAGCCATGTATAGAACTGTTCCAGGACTTGAAAATGCTGAATTTACAAGGCCTGCGTATGCTATAGAATATGATTGTATAGAACCATCAGAATTAAAATTGTCTCTAGAACATAAGAAAATAAGTGGAATGTTCTTCGCAGGACAAATTAACGGAACATCAGGTTATGAAGAAGCTGCAGTACAAGGTTTAATGGCAGGAATAAATGCTGCAAGAAAGCTACAAAAAAAAGAACCTATAATATTAGATAGATCACAAGCATATATAGGTGTGCTAATTGACGATATTGTTACAAAAGGAACGAACGAACCTTATAGAATGATGACCTCTAGAGCAGAATATAGGCTTCTTTTAAGGCAAGATAATGCAGATTTAAGATTAACTGAAATTGGACATGATATCGGACTAATTTCAGATGAAAGATATAAGAAATTTTTACATAAAAAAGAGCAAATTGAGCAAGAAATTGCAAGAATTAAGGCTACTGTAATAAAACCTACAGAAAAAGTTAATGAATTTTTAGAAAAAAACAATACTTCTAAAATAACAAATGGAGTAAAATTAGCAGATTTATTAAAAAGAAGTGAACTTTCATATAAAAAATTGGCAGAAATAGATGAAAATAGACCAGTACTAGATGATGAAGTGGCTGAAGAAGTAGAAATTCAAGTAAAATATGAAGGCTATATAAAACTACAAGAAGAACAAGTAGAAAAATTTAAAAAATTAGAGCAAAAACTTTTACCTGAAAATATAGAATATAAAAATATTAAGGGACTTAGACTAGAAGCAAGACAGAAACTAGATAAGATAAAACCAAACTCAATAGGCCAGGCTTCTAGAATATCAGGCGTTTCACCAGCTGATATATCCGTTCTTTTAATATATTTGGAACAAAAGAATAACGAAAGAAGAAAGGAGAGCGATAAAAATGGAATATAGTGAATTTGAACAAGAATTAACAAACAATAGCAAAAAAATAAATGAAGAAATTACTGGTAATCAAGCAAAAGATTTTTATAAATATATGTTATTACTATTAGAATGGAACCAAAAAATGAATTTAACAGCAATTACTGATGAAAAAGAAATAATGTATAAACATTTTATTGATAGTATTAGCATTAACAAATATATTAAAAATGCAAACAATATTATGGATGTGGGTACTGGAGCTGGATTTCCAGGGATTCCACTAAAATTATTAAATAAAGATATAAATTTTATATTAGTTGACTCTTTAAATAAAAGAATAAATTTTTTAGAAGAAGTAAAGGAACAATTAAAAATAGAAAAATTAGAACTAATACATTCTAGAGTAGAAGATTTGGCAAAAAATAAAACATATAGAGAAAAAATAGATGTTGTGGTATCTAGAGCCGTTGCTAATTTAAGTGTTTTGCTAGAATATATGCTTCCTTTTGTAAAGAAAGAAGGAATTTGTATTTGTATGAAAGGACCAAATATAGAAGAAGAATTAGAAAAGTCTAAAAATGCATTAGAAGTATTAGGAGGAAAAATAGAAAGTGTAGAATATATAGACTTACCAGGAGATTTAGAAAGAAATATTATAATAATTAAAAAAGTGAAGGAAACACCAGCAAAATATCCAAGAAAGGCTGGAATACCAGCAAAACAACCACTTTAATAAGTTAAAAAATAAGAGAAAAACTAAAAAAGTTCTCTTATTTTTTTGCTTTTAAATATAAAAAAATATGAAATATTTATTAAAAATTTATTGACATCTTGCTAATTATTTTATATTATTTATATGTTAAGTTTTAGGAGGTAAATAATGGGTAAAGTTATTTCAGTTGCAAATCAAAAGGGTGGAGTCGGAAAGACTACAACCACAATCAATTTAAGCACTTTAATTGCCAAAAAAGGTAAAAAAGTTTTAATGATTGATGCTGATCCTCAAGGGAATGCTTCTAGTGGAGTGGGGATAGATAGAGATGACATCGAATTATCTATCTATGATATTTTGATAGATGAAGTAGAATTTGACAATGTTGTCAAAAAGACAAATATAAAAAATTTAGATATTTGTCCATCTAATATAAACCTTGCTGGAGCTGAGGTAGAACTAGTCTCTGTAATGTCAAGAGAACATAGATTAAAAGAAAAATTAGACAAGATTAAAGACAATTATGATTTTATTATAATAGATTGTCCACCTTCATTAGGACTAATTACATTAAATGCTTTTACTGCATCAGATAGTGTTTTGATTCCTGTACAATGCGAATATTATGCATTAGAGGGGCTAGGACAACTTTTAAATACTATAAATTTAGTAAAAAAACATCTTAATAAAAATCTTGAAATAGAAGGTGCACTTCTTACTATGTATGATGTTAGAACTAATTTATCTAATCAAGTTGTAAAAGAAGTAAAAAATTATTTTAATGATAAAGTTTATAAAAATGTTATTCCAAGAAATGTTAAACTTAGCGAGGCTCCTAGTTACGGAATGCCAATTAGTGTGTATGATCCAAGGTCAAAAGGTGCTAAAAGCTATGAAAAATTTGTAAAAGAATTTTTAAAGAAAAATGAATCAGTTTCTAAAGGAAAGCATGCACTTTAAATAATATTATTTTAGGAGGTTTAAGATGAAAAAAACAGGTTTAGGAAAAGGATTAGATGCCTTATTTGCAGACAATTTAATGTCAAATGAAGAAAATTTAGATGAATCAACAGAGAAAATACATAAAATTAAAGTAATAGAAATAGAGCCTAATAGAGAACAACCTAGAAGAAGTTTTGATGAAGAAGCATTAGATGAGTTAGCTGCATCAATAAAAACTTATGGCGTGTTACAACCTATTATTGTTAACAAAAAAGATGACTATTACGAGATTGTTGCAGGTGAAAGACGCTGGAGAGCTGCAAAAAAAGCAGGATTATCAGAAATGCCATGTATAATAAAAGATGATATTACAGATAGGTCAAATAAAGAAATTGCATTGATAGAGAATTTACAAAGAGTAGACCTAAATCCTATTGATAAAGCAAAAGGATTAAAAGAACTTATAGATGATTATGGAATGACACAAAAGGAACTTGCAGATTCTATAGGAATAAGTAGAGGAAATATAGCAAACTCTATAAGAATTTTAAATATGGACCCTAGAGTTATACAATTAGCACAGGAAGGAAAGCTTACAGAAGGACATTGTAGAAATTTAGTAGTTATAGAAGATCCAGATAAACAATACAAAGCAGCATTAAACATAATAGAAAAAGGAGAATCAGTAAGAGACATTGAAAGAAAAGTAAAAAATGCGAAAACAATAGATAAGAAAGATCCTAGACTAGAGGCTATTTATAGAGATATAGAGGATTCATTTCAAGGATTTTTTGGAACAAAAGTAAAATTAGATGCAAAGAAAAAGTCAGGAAAAATAATTATTCAATATTCATCTTATGACGATTTAGAGAGAATTTTAGGACTTATAAAATAATAATAGAGAGGATTAAAAGCAGTGGAAGTATTTTTTAATTTCTTAAAATCAGATATTTTTATGTTGGTTTTGTTTATAATAGTTATAGTGTTAGCAGTATTATATATTACCAGTGTAATAAATTTAAAAAAACTAAGGACAAGCTACTCTAAATTCATGAACAAACTTGGAAATGGTAATAACTTAGAGGAAATGTTACAAAACTATATTAAAAAAGTTGAAACAGTTGAAGCAAGAAATGAAGAAATAATATCATATTGTAAAATAATCGATGATAATATAAAAAGATGTTCGCAAAAAATAGGTATTGTTAGATATAATGCTTTTAAAGATGTTGGAAGTGATTTAAGTTTTGCTCTAGCCATTTTAGACGATTATAATAATGGAGTTGTGTTAAATGGCATATATGCAAGAGATAGTTCAAATATATATGCTAAGCCAATAGAGAATGGTACTTCAAAATATATATTATCAGAAGAAGAAAAAGAAGCTGTAAATAGAGCAATAAATAATAAGAAATAAATAAAAAATTGAAGAACTAATTATTTTTAAATTAGTTCTTTTTTTATTGTATAAAAATATCATTATAAATTTTGGAGCAACAATGATAAGGTTCCTATATTATAAAAATATATTTTTGTATAAAATATATAAATTTTTAATCAATTAATAAAAATAAAATATTATTTTTTAATTAAATTGCTTTTAAACAGTTCTTATTAATAAACAACAAATTATATGTTTAAAAAAATAAAAGGCTTAAAAGCAAAAATAAAAAGAAAAAAATAAAATATAAATATAAAAAAGTAATAAAAACAATAAAAAAAATGTAATAAATTAAAAATAAAATAAATAAATAAAATAAAAAAATAAAATAAAAAAATAAAATAAAAAAATAAAAAAAATAATTAAATAAAAAAATAATAGTAAAAACTAAAAATAGCATAATTAAATAAAATACAAGAAAGAAACTCAAAAAAATAAAAAACAAAAGTAGTATATAACAATAAGAGATTAGTGGAGAAAAGTAAAGAAAAAGTAGAAAAAGCAAAACGAGTTGATAGAAGAACAAAATACCAAAAAGACAAGAAGCAAACAAGAAAATGGAAGCAACTTAATCTAAATAGTATAAACAGATAGATGAAAATAATAGAAAGTAAACAAAGTTAAATAAAAAAGAGGGCTAAAAAAGAAAAAATAAAAGAGGGCAAAATATATCGGATTAGTGAAAGAAATAAAAATAAAAGTGAAAAATAGAAAACAGAAATAAAAGTAAACATAAATAAAAATGAAAAAATATAAAACTAAATGTAAAAATATAGAAAAAAGAGAAACTAAGAAAAGCAAAAATGAAAAGCGATATAAATATACAAAAAGACAAAAAACATCTAATTAAAAAGAAAAGATAAAGAATATAAAAAAGTGGGTAAAAAGAAAAAGGGAGGAGAAGTAAAAACAAGAATAAAGTTTCCAAAAAATGTAAGACTAAAAAATAGATGAAGAAAATTTTGATTAAGGAAAGGAGAAAAAAGAAAAGTGA
>CALXPW010000068.1 GCA_944390365.1 uncultured Clostridia bacterium
AAAGAAAAATTTATGTTGTTTTTTGTATGAAAAAGTATTGCAAATATTTTGTTTTATTGTTATGATATAGAAGTGAATTAGTATGAAAAAAATTATTACTGTGATAGGTTGAAATAGAGGGACGAATTAAATAAAACAAATTAACTAAGCCTGTCCCCAAACCCGACAACTCTGTCGGAAAAGAGCCTGTCCCCAAACCTGACAAAAGGAGAAAATTATGATTGAGTTTAGAAACGTAAGTAAAAAATATGATACAGGTACTGAAGCTGTTCATAATGCAAATTTTAAGATTGATAAAGGAGAGTTTGCGTTCTTAGTAGGAAGTTCTGGTTCAGGAAAGTCCACTTTGATTAAGCTTATATTAAAGGAAGAGGAGCCAACTTCAGGGCATATTATAATAAATGGAAAAGACACAACATTTTTAAAACCTAAAAGAATACCTTTTTTAAGAAGAAGCATGGGAGTTGTTTTTCAAGATTTTAGGCTTTTACCAGATAGAACTGTATATGATAATGTTGCATATGCAATGTACATTGTAAGAGCAACACCAAAACATATTAGAAGACAGGTACCTATGGTGCTATCATTAGTTGGATTAAGTGATAAAGCTAAGGTATATCCAAATGAATTGTCTGGTGGAGAGCAACAAAGGGTAGCTTTAGCAAGAGCATTAGTTAATAATCCATCAATGATAATAGCAGATGAGCCTACTGGAAACTTAGATCCAGATACTGCATGGGAAATTATGATGTTACTTAATGATATAAATGCTAGAGGAACAACTGTAGTAGTTGCAACTCATGCTAAAGATATTGTTGATAGAATGAAGAAAAGAGTTATTCAAATTGAAAAAGGCAATATAATAAGAGATGATAAAAAAGGTGGGTATGATAGTGAAATATAGTATTTTTGGTTATTTAATAGGAGAAGGTTTTAGAAACTTTTTTAAAAATAAAAAATCAACAGCTGCATCATTGATTATTATGTGTGCAACAATGTTTATATTTGGTATTTTCTTTTTAATAGGAGAAAATGTAAATTATATAATGCAACAAATTCAAGATGTACAAGAAATAAATGTATTTATAAATCCAGAAGCAACAGCAGAACAAGAAAAAGAACTTGAAGCTAAAATTAAAGAATTACCTTATATAAATACAATAGAATATGTGTCACAAGAGGAAGCTTTAAATACAATGAAATCTTGGCTTGGCGAGGACTCATCAATTCTTGATGCATATTCTGGTGAGGATAATCCATTTAAGGCATCTTACAAAATAACCTTAACAGATTTAACTAAGAGTGATGAGATTGAAGCTCAAATATCAACATTTGAAAATGTTGCAAAAGTCACAGTAGGCAGTGACACAATAAATAAACTAATAGATATTGCTAATGGTATTAGAACAGCAACAGGAGTTATATTGGTATTGCTAATACTAATTTCAGTATTTATTATAGCTAACACAATAAAACTTACAGTTCACGCAAGAAGAAAAGAAATATCTATTATGAAATATGTTGGAGCTACAAATGGTTTTATCAGATGGCCTTTTATGGTAGAAGGTATT
The DNA here is from genome assembly GCA_944390365.1 of uncultured Clostridia bacterium. Classification (GTDB taxonomy): domain Bacteria; phylum Bacillota; class Clostridia; order TANB77; family CAG-508; genus CALXVA01. The sequence continues at coordinate 1,572 of CALXPW010000068.1, forward strand.
TTAATAGGTATTATATCTGCAATTATAACTGTTGTAATACTAGGTTTTACATACAATTTTATTGCTGATAAAATATCAAGTAGCGAAGTAATGGATGTTATGGGGTATAATTTATTAACTTATTCAAATATGCTATCAATGTTATTTGTAGTTTATATAGGAATGGGAATTGGAATTGGTGCTGTAGGTAGTGCAATCTCAATGAGAAAATATTTAGAGGTTTAAGGTTTTACTTACTATACAAAAAAAGATATATAACAAAAACTAATGTAAGATAAAAAGGAGAGATAATCTTATGATGAAAAAAATTGTTTCAATATTTTTAACCTTAATTATCTTGGAAATGTGTTCCTTAAAAGTAATAGCATCAAGTGTTTCAGAGTTACAAGATAAAAAAGACGAATTAGAAAGTCAACGTGACGAGATAGAAAGTCAAAAAAAAGAAATAACAGCAGAAAAAGAGTCAGTTATGGATGAAATACTAGAGCTTACTGCACAAATTGATAACTATAAGGCACAAATAGATGAATTAAACGAAAAAATAGATACACTAGAAAATACAATAGCTACAACAGAGCAAGAAATAAAAGAGTTGGAGCAAGAAACAGCAGATAAAGAAGAATTATTACTACAAAGGCTTGTAGCAATATATGAAAATGGACAAACTACATATTTAGATGCACTTCTTGGCTCTCAAGATATTTCTGCATTCATATCTAATTATTATAGAATAGAAGAAATTGCTGAAGCAGACCAAACTGTTATAGACTCTATTAAAGCCAAACAAAAAGAAACAGAAGAGAAAAAGCAACAACTAGAAAAAGAAAAAAATGAAATAGATGAGTCTAAAAAAGAAATAGAAGCTAAAAATCAAAGCTTAGAAACAGCCCAAGCAAAAAAACAAGTGGTAGTAGCAAACTTAGAGCAACAAGAGGACGAATTACAAGCACAAATAGAAGAGTTTGAATCTGCGATAGAAGACGCACAAGACGAAATCGATGATATTATAGCACAAAACAATGCAAGTTCTGGTGGCTCTGGAAGCTATATAGGTAGTTTTGAAGGAACACTTAGCTGGCCAGTATCATCAAGTACACCTTGGTACAATTATATATCTTCTTACTTTGGACCTAGACCAAGTCCAACAGTTGGAGCATCATCTAACCACGGAGCAGTAGACATACCAGTTAGTTATGCACCAGTATATGCACCAGCAGATGGAAAAGTTATAATTGCAAGAGCATTATCAGGATATGGAAATTATATAATGATAGACCACGGAGATGGATATTACACAGGCTTTGGACATTTATCAGGATATAATGTAAGTGAAGGACAAACCGTATCTAGGGGCGAGCAAATTGCTACATCTGGAAATACAGGTATTTCTACAGGACCACATTTGCACTATGAAGTATACATAGGTGGAACGGATAACTCTTATAGGGTAGACCCACTACAATATACAACACATCCAACATTGTACCCTTTATATTAATAGAATCTTTAGGAACAGGTATATTTGAGGAATACCTGTCATCGTTAGGATACAAGTATATTTGAAACAAGTGTGTAACATTTGAAGACAGATTTATTTTGGACAAGTGTGTGCTATATCTAGAGATAGGTTTGCTAACAAGTAAGAATATAGGTTTATAGATATTCCTTAAAAAATCTAAATTTAAAGAAAAGGATATTGGCAAATATGAAAAGAAAAATTATTTTTATAATATTGATAATAGTAATATTGCAATACTTTTGCGTTTTTGTATTTGCTGATAATTCACTAACTAACGATATAGCAAATGAAGTAACAAATTCTATACCTGCAGAGCTAGAAAAACAAAAAGAAGAAGTAGATAATAAAATAGAAGATGCAAATGTAAAACTTGAATATGTTCAAGGAGAATTATCAGATACTTTATTAAAAGTACAAGAAACAGAAGACAAAATTAGGCAGTATGAAAGTGAAATTACAGAATTGGCAGATAAAATGCAAACTTTACAAACTTCAATAGATGAAGCAACACAAAAATTACAAATTGCTTCACAGAATTATGAAGAAAAGAGTGACTTACTAGCTAGAAGATTGGTAGCAATTTATGAAGCAGGAGATGCTCAGTACTTAGATATTTTGCTAAAATCTAAAAGTGTAACAGACTTTATATCTAGGTCGTATATGATTCAAGAAATAGCAGAGTATGACGGAATACTAATAAATCAAATAGAAGAAGAAAAAAATAATATAGAAACTACAAA
>CALXPW010000069.1 GCA_944390365.1 uncultured Clostridia bacterium
TAATCTATTAACTCTCCAATCTATTGGTATTCAATAGGTTGGAGAGTTTTACTCCTTCAAAAGTGTTTAAGTTGAGAATTCAACTTTTTTTTATTGTCAATCTTTTTTTAGTTTTTCCTGAATTTTAAAGAATTATGCAAAATTTTATAAAACCATTGATAAGTTGTTTAAAAAATTATATAATATTGAAGTAATTTGTTAACAATTTGAAAGGACTTGATTATTTTATGAAATTAAGTGAAAAAACTAAAGATATTATAGAATGGATTATTTGCATATTAGTTGCCCTTATATTGGCATTATTAATTAGATATTTTATTGGTACTCCTACTGTAGTTAAGATGACATCAATGAAGCCAACATTATTACCTGATCAACGTCTTATATTAAATAGATGGACTAGAACTACTCATCAAATGCCTGAAAGAGGCGATATAATTACCTTAGAAGCTCCATCTGATAAATTAGTTGATCTTGACGATACTGAAAATGTAATTGCAAGATATGATAATGAGCCATCAAATTGGTTTAGTAAATTTACTTACTATTTTTTAGAAATAGGTAAAGAAAGTTATATTAAAAGAGTTATTGCATTACCAGGCGAACACTTAGAAATAAAAGATGGAAAAGTTTATATCAATGGTGAAAAATTAGATGAACCATATCTTCAAGCTAATGTAACCACAACTGCTGGAGATGTTAATCAACCTTTTTATGATTTAGTAGTTCCAGAAAATTGTGTATTTGTTATGGGCGACAACAGAGCTGGGTCTACAGATAGTAGAGCATTTGGATGTATTCCTTTAGATAAAATTGAAGGTACAGTATGGATTAGATTTTGGCCTTTTAATTTATTTGGTAAAGTAGAATAATTTTAGGAGAAGTATTTTGAATTTTAGTAATATTATTGGAAATGATGAAGTTAAATCACTTTTAGATAATTTAATAAAAACAAATAATGTTGTTCATAGCTATATGTTTGTTGGTCCTGATGGCATAGGTAAAGTTCTTTTTGCAAAAGACTTTGCAAAAATGATTTTATGCCAAGATGTAGATAAAGCTTGTAATCACTGCTCTTCTTGTATAAAATTTGATAGTGACAATCATCCTGATTTTATGATAATAGATTCAGAAGATGGAAAAAGTATAAAAATCAATCAAATTAGATTTTTGCAAGAAAGAATATCAGAAAAGCCTATAGTTTCTGATAAAAAAGTATATATAATTAATAATAGCGATTTAATGACAGTGGAGGCACAAAATTGTTTGTTAAAAACTTTAGAAGAACCTCCTGAATATGCTATTATAATATTAGTTTTATCTAATGAGAATAAATGCTTGAGTACCATTAAATCTAGATGTACTAAAATTGCTTTTCAAAAGCTTACGAATGCCGATTTAATGCAATATGCAAATAAAAATAATTTAGAAGTTAATTCTTCTTTATTGTCAGCTTCTGATGGAAGTATATCTAAATTACTAAATTTGCAAAACAATCTTGATGCATACAAGCAATTAGATGATATTATAAATTCTTTTTCTAGTAAAGATATAGTTGACATTTGGAATAATGCAGATATATTATATAAATCAAAAGATAATATTAACACTCTACTTGAGTATTTCAATACTGTATTTTTAGAAAAATTAAAAAGTACCAAGGATGATAAATATATTAAAGCAGTTAAAGTTGTAGAAGATACAAAAAGTAAATTATCTAGCAATGCAAATTATGATATGTGTATAGATAATTTATTATTACAAATATGGGAGGATTTTAATGAAAGTTATAATAGGGGTTAGATTTAGAAAAACAGGTAAAATATATTTCTTTAATCCTGGAAATTTGCATGTAAATTTAAAAACAAAAGTTATAGTCGAAACTGCCCTTGGAGAGGAACTAGGTGAAGTAGTTGCAAAGAAAAAACTTTTACCTAATACTGAACTAAGTACTCCTTTAAAAGATGTTATTCGTATTGCAAACTATAAAGATATAAAGCATGATGAAGAAAATAAGAAAAAGGAAAAAGAAGCTTTTAAAATTTGTGAAGACAAAATTAAAAAATTAAAATTGGATATGCATCTTACTGACGCTCAGTACACTTTTGATAATAGTAAATTATTGTTTTGTTTTACAGCTGATGGAAGAATAGATTTTAGAGAATTAGTAAAAGAACTTGCAGCTATATTTAAAACTAGAATTGAACTTAGACAAATAGGTGTAAGAGATGAAGTAAAACGAATTGGTGGAAATGGAGTATGTGGTAGAGAACTTTGTTGTTGTACATTTTTGAATAATTTTGAGGCGGTTTCTATTAAAATGGCAAAAGAGCAAAATATGTCTTTAAATCCATCTAAAATTTCTGGAAACTGTGGTAGACTAATGTGTTGTCTTAAATATGAACAAGAAGTGTACGAAGACAAACTAAAACATTTGCCTAAAATAGGGTCAGTTGTTCAAACAGATGAAGGTGAAGGTGTAGTAGATTCTATTGAGACTTTAAAAGAAATTGTTAAGGTAAAATTAAAAGATGAAAATAACGATACATATTATAAAAAATATAACGCAAAAGATCTAAAAATTATTAAAAATGCCGATTCAGACATAATTGATGATGAAGAAAAGGAAAATATGGCTGAGCTTCAGAAACTTGAAGAATTAGAAAAACAAGATAAAGAAACAAATAATGATGATATATTTTAAGGAGGTGATTTTATGGTATATAGAATAAGTGATAAATGTATTAGTTGTGGTGCTTGTGCAGGAGCTTGCCC
>CALXPW010000070.1 GCA_944390365.1 uncultured Clostridia bacterium
TATTATGGACACTGTAGCGCGTTATATGTATCAACAGGCGAAGAAGTTGAGGCAGGAGATGTAATTGCAGCCGTGGGTTCTACTGGCAACTCAACAGGTAACCACTTACACTTTGAGGTAAGAGTAGACGGAGAAGAAGTAAACCCACAAAGTTATTTGTATAATGAGTAAAATAAGACTAGGCGTTTATGCCTAGCCTTTTGTTGTTTGCTAAGAATCAGTGTGTTATAAAGGTTGTATAATTTACAATTATTGTTTTTTTATTATAGGTTAGAGTAAACTTCTAAAAAAAGTATTTCAAATATGTCGGTCCAGCTACTTTTTCGTAAAAATTCTAAAATAATTTTATGGCACCCTTCCATCAGAGATGAACTCTTTCCATAAAATTATTTAAGAATTTCTAACTCAAAGTACTCTCCATTTCATATTTTCATACTTTTTTTATAAGCCCACTCTAACCTAGCAAAAATATTACTATTTTGAATTGTGAATTATATAACCATTATAACACACTAATTCTTAATATAATTTAAACTTTTTAATTGACTTTAGCAAATATAAGTTATAAAATAATAAAATAGTAATATATATTTTAGAAAAACACAAAAAACGGAGGAGTCAAAATGATTATTCTACTAGATGCAATGGGTGGAGATAATGCACCAGATGCAAATATAAAAGGAACAGTAAAAGCAATAAATCAAATATCAGCAAAAGTAGTTTTAATAGGTAAAGAAGAGGTTATAAAACAACGTATAAAAGAGTTATATGGCAAAGATAATATAAATGACATATCTCCAAGACTTAGCATAAAGAATGCTACAGAAACAATAGAAATGGAAGATATACCAACACAGGCAATAAAGCATAAAAAAGATTCATCAATGGTAGTTGGATTTAATATGCTAAAATCTGGTGAAGGTGATGTGTTTATTTCTGCCGGTAACTCAGGTGCATTGCTTACAGGAGCAACACTTCTAGTAGGAAGAATCAAAGGAATAGATAGACCAGCTCTAGCAGGAATTTTGCCAGCATATAAAAGCAGATTGCTACTTATGGACTGTGGCTCAAACACAAACTGCAAGCCAATAAACTTATTGCAATTTGCACAAATGTCAAGCATTTACTTAAAAAATACATTTGGCATGGAAGCACCAGCAGTAGGTTTATTAAATATAGGTACAGAAGAGACAAAAGGTAATGAACTTACAAAAGAGGCATATAAATTACTAAAAGAAAATGCAGAAAAGTTAGATATCAATTTTGTTGGTAATGTAGAAGGTAGAGACGCATTTTCTGGTAAAATAGATGTTGTTGTAACAGATGGATTTACTGGAAATGTTTTCTTAAAATCAGTAGAAGGTTTAGGAAAGTTTGTAAAAAGAAGTTTAACTGAAAGCTTAACACACAATCTTTTAACAAAAATAGCAGCACTTCCAAGTTTACCAGCAATAAAGAAATTCTCTAAAACAGTAGATTATAAAGAATATGGTGGAGCATTATTTTTAGGAGTAAAGAAGCCAGTAGTAAAAGCACACGGAAGTAGTGATGAAAAATTATTTGAGTTTACTATAAAACAAGCTGAAAAATTTGTAGAAAATAAGGCTGTAGAAAAAATGATTGAAGCCTTTGAAGGAAATAAATCAGTTGTAGGAGAAAGTACTGATAGCGAAAAATAAAAAATTAAGACTATGTAGTACAAAAAAATTATTATAGTAAAACATTCGGAAAGTACTGAAAAATGGGCAAATTAGGAAATATTTTAACAAAATTTATAAAATATATTGACAATTAAAATAATATGTATTATTGTTAGATAAACAAGTTTTAAGATAATTTAAGGAGGTGAACTTATATAATGAGTTCAGAAGAAGTTTTTGAAAAAGTAAAAGGAATCATAGTTGAACAACTAGGAGTAGCTGAAACAGCAGTTACAATGGAAGCATCTTTTATAGATGACTTAGGAGCTGATTCACTAGATATAGTAGAATTGATAATGGCTCTTGAAGAAGAGTTCGATATAGAAATACCAGATGCAGATGCAGAAAAGGTTGTTTCTGTAGGAGATGTTGTAGATTATATAAAAGATCATATAGCATAGTAAAAAAAATGAGCAATAGTAAATAATATACTCTTAGCTCATTTTTTTTGCGCTTTAATAAACTCAGTTACGAAGCTATAAGTATAAAAACTTCCTATAAAGAAAGTTACACAACCTTGACAATTCTCCATAACATACTTTATAGCATCATCTAAATTTTTAATAATAAGTTTTTGATTTGATTTAAAATTTTGAGCAATTTGAAATAATTCTGTACCAGAAACATATCTAGTATCATCAATGCCAGAAGTAAAAATAAATGTAGCATTTTTATCTTGCATTAAAAGCTCTACCATTTTTTTATAATCTTTTCTCTTTAAAATTGACACAACGTACACTTTTGCTGAATCTTTATAATACATATCAATCATACTTTGCAAATTTTGTATTGCTGGTACATTGTGAGCACCATCAAATAGTATCAAGGGATTGTTATTTAAAATTTCCATTCTACCCTTATGAACTACTGCTTTTAAACCAGTTCTAGTACTTTCTTCGTCTACTTGATAACCTAAGCTATTCAAAATTTTCATACACTCTATACAAATGGCAGCATTTTGAATTTGCTTTCTGCCTTTTAAAATTACAGCAATATCCTTATAATTTTCAAAATCAAAATATTGATACTTCAAATCATAATGATAGTTAGTAATCTGACTATTTTGGATTAAATGTAATTTATTATTTTTTTCTTTGCAAACATTTATAAAAACGTCATTAACCTCTTTAGATTGCTCAAAAAAGATAGTGTTAGAATTTTCTTTTATAATGCCGGCTTTTTGATATGCAATTTCTGGTAAGGTATTGCCTAAAATCTGAACATGGTCAAATCCAATCGAAGTAATAATTGAAACTAGAGGAGAGCTTATAATATTTGTACAATCCAATAAACCACCTAAGCCAGTTTCTAGCACAACAAAATCCACATTATTTCTATAAAAATACAATAAAGCTATAATGGTAGTAAGCTCAAAAAAAGTTACTGGTATTTTGCTAGAAGCGTTATATTTACTTATTTTAGGTTCTAGCTCTAAAAAAATCTTCTCTAAATCCTCATCAGAAATATTTTGATTGTTTATACTTATTCTTTCATTATAATGGACTAAATGGGGAGAAATAAATTTTCCAACTTTATATCCTTGCTGTACTAAGATGCTACTTATCATTTGCACAACACTACCTTTGCCATTTGTGCCAGCTATATGAATAAATTTCATCTCTTTCTCAAAATTGTTATATTCTTCCATAAAATATTTCATCGTATCTAAAGAAGGATTATTTGCACCTTTAAAATAATTTGTTAAGTATTTTTCTATATTTTTCATTAAAATCATCACCCTGCTTGTATATTATAATTGATATAGAGAAATTTAGCAATTATAAGTTACTAGATAGTGATTTTATAAAATGATATAATACAAACCTAGGTAATATGTATATTTACCAAATTTTTTTGTTCCTTGGCGAAAGCACCATACTTATGATAAAAAGAAAAATAAATTTTTCTTTTTATCGCAGGAAAGGTGCTCCAAATCGCACTCGCTTCAAAGAAGCTCGTTTGGTCGCTTACGCGTCACTACAAAAATTTTCTAAATATACATATTACTTAGATTTAATGCCTAAATAATTATAAAACTACTTATATTGACGTAATTTAAAAAATCTCTTCCTTTTTCTAGTTAAAAGGTGTATAATCTCAACTTAAACACTTTTGAAGGAGTAAAACTCTCCAACCTATTGAATACCAATAGATTGGAGAGTTAATAGAT
>CALXPW010000071.1 GCA_944390365.1 uncultured Clostridia bacterium
GAATATTTATACCCATATGAAGGACCATTTGATAAAAAATTGTCATATTCTGAAGTCCGTCAAGCAAACAGAAAGAAACGTATTAATGTCACAATCGTATTTGACAAATACATTTCAAAAGAGGCAATACCAAAGCTTAATAAAATCATGAAATGTAATTTTCAGATTTACAAAAATGAACTTTGGTATTCAATGAAACCAGAAAGACTTGACTTTTATATGCGAACCGAAAAAGCGTAATTCGTAAGAGGAGAATATATCTGAACTATGAAAGATATTTTTCTCCTCTTAACTCATTTTTAGAAAATAGCTATAAAAGTTAAATATAAAAATAAAAATAGAACCATCCCTCTTTTTACAGAAAGATGATTCCACTTTTAAACTCAACCTATAACGACGTCACATTAAAAACTCGCTGTTCCTATAACTTTAAACTTGTAATTTGCTTTATCCGTTATAATATTTCCTTCTATATCATCCATTTCAAAAGAAATAGGGATGATTTTAGTTACACTAAAACCTTTCCTGCTTTTAAATTTTCCAGAAATGAGATATTTATATTCAGAAAGATTCTCTCTTCTTATAAGATGTCTATATTCAGAAATTTTAGAAATCTCATTTTTTCTTTTAAGTTCCTGCAAATGCTTGTGAAAAGAAGGAAAATCAGAAAATGATTGAATAAACATATTTCCTCTATATTCTGAAGCATAACCAAAATAGAAAGGAAGATCATATTCTTGATTTTTCAAATCCAAATGATTATCTTCTGCTTCAACAGTAAGAGAATAACCATCAAGAGTTGTAAAAGTATTTTCTTGTATCAATCCTTCAATAAGCATTAACTCTGAATGAATAAAATTGAATAATATTTTTATAGGACATCCAGTTTTTGAAATAGATTGAGCTTCATCAAGAGTTATTTCCACTCCTGAATCTTTGTTAAAAAACCGTGCTTTGTAAATTTTCTCCTGCATACTTTTCTACCTGTGAGAATTCTAAAATTCTCTCCTTTCTTTTTAGAATTTCATATATTGTATCATAAAATACTTGATAAATCAAAGAAAATTAAACTTCAAACTTTAAAACCAAGAAAAACGAGGGCATTGCCCTCGAAATTCTATATTCTTTGCTTTTTCCATTTAATTTTCCTTAATATACATTCAAGTTTATCTCTTTGTTCATCAAAAGACTTGTCTTTACTAGCTACAAAACCAAGTTTATCATAATAACTTAAAGCATCTGTAAAAACTCTTTCAAGTTCTTCATATGCTTCAAGTGTACTTGAATACCGTATTGTATAGACTCCAAGTTGAATTTCAGTTTGCTTTCTGAATTTAAAATCTTTATTAAGTATATTTTTTAGCATATCATAAAGCGAAATAGCTAAATCAGCTCTTAACATGAAATTCCACATTGGAATAACAATTTTCAGAAGAACAAAGATGACAATTGCTAAAACGAGTATTATTGCAAAGAACCGTTGTGACATAATTTTAACCTCCTCAAAAGTTGATACAAATTTGTTTAACATGACATTTCATAAATTATACCATAAAATCACGCAAATAGCAAAATATAGAGGAATAGTTAAGTTTTATATATAAAAGTGTTTACAAATTATGTAAAAGATGTTAAAATTCCAAGTAAATAATACATTTTAGGAGGATGTCGAATGGTAAAAGTTCTAATTGCTGAAGATAATGTGCCAATTAGCGTACATTTATCAAATGTAATCAATTTTACAAAAGAAGCACACGCAATATCAATTGTAAACAATGGAACAGAAGTATACCAAACGATAAAAACATTGAAACCTGAAATTGTAATACTGGATTTAAAACTACCAGGTGAAGATGGATTAGAAATTCTACGAAAAATAGAGGAAAACTCTAAAGAAACCAAAGTTATTATATATTCTGGAGAACCTGAATATATAGCAAAAGTTAGAGGATACGAGAGCGTAGTAAATTTTTTTAGTAAAACACAGCCATGTGAAGCCGTTGGCGTAGAGGTCCAGAGAATCGCACGAGAAATTTCATTTAAATACAAAGAGGACAAAATTTATGATATTTTATTTAAACTAGGTTTTCAACCATCTCAAAAAGGTACGGAATTTATAAAAGACTGTATCGAAATCTCTATCAAAGAACATGAAGAAAATTTGAAAAAGATTTATCAAAGAATTGCTATAATAAAAGGAAAGAAAGCATATACGATAAAAGCAGATGTGCAAGTAGCAATACATAAAATGTGGAAATATGCAAATAAAGAAAAGGTAAGAAAATTTCTGCGATTAGGAGATTATGAAGAGCCTAGTGCTAAAAATGTAGTAACTATGGTTAAGTACTATGTAGCAAAATAAATATCAAAAAATAATTACTCGATACAAAAAAGTATGGAGTAATTTTTTCCAAAAGATTTATAATAAATTTTATTTATTTTTCTTCTTAATATTTTTCTTATTATCAATAGGTGTAAAATAAGTATCAATTAATTCATCAGTAAATTGGTTAAATGAATTTAATTGATTTTTTTGTTTTTTAGAACCTTTTTTTCTTTTATATGGCTTTATTTGTCTACTCAATTTTATCACCTAAACTAATTTTAAATGGAAAAATTTAAAATGTCTTAAATAGACTAATAAAGAGTAATAAGAATTAATTTTATCTAAAAAAAGTCAAAAAAGTTTGAAAAAGACTA
>CALXPW010000072.1 GCA_944390365.1 uncultured Clostridia bacterium
TTTTGTGATATAGTATAAAAAGAATATTGAACTGAAAGGAGGAAAATTTTGTATTCAAAACAAGAAAGGAGGGAGAATATCTTATTATACGATAAAGAAAGAAGGGGGAAAAATATGAAAATAAAAATTAAAAATGTATTAGTAATATTTATTATGGTAATCCTAATAAGTAGTTTATTATCTACTTTTTCAGGAGTATATGCTAGGTCAAACTATGCATATGCAGCAGGATTAAAATATGATGCACCTTTTGGTTATATTGATATGGATCCCACAGATGCCTGTCTTAATGCTATGTATGCTTATGAAGATGCAGGCTTTTCAGTTGGGGGACATCTAAATCCAACAAAACAAGTATTATGGGAAAACTTATATGCAACAGTTCAATACTTTACTGGACATGGAAATGTAGATCATATTGTTTTAAGTCCAAATACAGGTATTTATATAGGGGGAGACAGAACTGAGACAAAGACGGCAGATGGTGGCAAAACAAAATTCGAAAATGTGCAATTTATAGGTACAGATACCGTACATTGGGATGCGGACACAGACTTAGTATCATATCTAGCTTGTAATACAGCAGGAACAAACAACAATGTTGCAGATAATAGCCTAGCTAAGGCAACATGTGCTAGAGGTTCTACTGTCGTTTTTGGGTATACTTCAGAAGTTCATACGGTATCTTTAGGAAGTTGGTCAGATAGATATAACGAAAAATTAGGTCAAGGATATGGTGTTAATGATGCTTTACAATATGCAAATTCATTTACTTATTTATTTAGTGATGTAAAAAATGGAATGATATGGCATCATGGTAATGCTAATATGAAAATAGGAAAATATAATTCAGCAACTAAAAATAGCATTACAGAAGATAGTAGTACACTAAAAAATGATAGATTGGTATATAGTTCTAATGGAATAAATACAAAAAAGATTTCCTCTAAAGCCGACATAGAAAGTAAACTATCTGAAATTTATAAAGACTTTGATAGTAATAATTATATTGTAGAGAAAAATACATCATATTGCTACGATATTAACACTAATATGCCAACAGAAGAAAATGTTTATTATGATTATAAACTCAAAATAGGAGACTATATTACAGATGCAGGATATACTGTTAAATTGACAAACGGTAAAATTTCAGAAATATATGATAATAATATAGACATAGAAAAACAAGAAGAATTACTTAAAGAAAGTAACAAATTTAGTGCCAATATAGGGAAAGAAAAACTCACTACATATAAAACTGACTTAAATAAAAAAGTTCAAGCAAAATATGATAATAAAGTAGAGATTACAGGAAATGAAAGTATTTATTATTATGATATAGTAAATGATAAGAAATATGTTGTTATAAGTTGTAAATCTGAAACTGAACTAGATGGTGAAAAAGCAGGAAAATCTATTGAATCTATTATGTATGAAATTAAATAAAAATAGCATATTACAAAAAGAAAACATAACAGGAAAAATTATATCAATATTTTGATATAGTTTTTCCTGTTACCTTTATATGTAATTTGTACTTATTTAGGTTCCTTTATAATTTTCTTTATAGTTATTATCAATGTATTTATATCTTCTACTAAAACATTTTTGGATTTCGCAATAATATTTTGTTATAAAAATAAACATTCATTGAACATAAGGTGAAAGATCTGTTGTTTGCCAATTTTCTACTGGAATTGCATTCAAGATTTCATTTCCTGTGACATCCTCTGAGATAGGCTTAGAGTTAATATAAGTATAAATAGTATAACTGAAAAAAATAATAACAACTAATAAAACTAAGATAATTAGTAGTATCCAAATCTTTTTGTTCATAAATATTCCCTCCTATAATTTACAATTTAAATTATTATAGTATATAAAACATAAAAAAGCCTACCATCAAAAATAAGGTAGACTGTATGACTGTTGATAACAATAGTAAAACTACTATCGTTTTTCTATAATTCATCTGAGTAATAATTTTCTAAATGAAATTCTATCTGATTAGATAAATCCTTAGTATCCTTATATTCTGCACCAGAACTACTTTCCTTACATAATAAAAAATATTGGTGCGCCATAGAGGATTTGAACCTCCGACCATTTGATTAAGAGTCAACTGCTCTACCAACTGAGCTAATGGCGCATAATTAAATTATGTGTTGTAAAAATTGACTCTTAAATAAGTAGAGCATTACACTTAAAATGTTACAACAACATAAATATTATAATTCCAATAAATAAATTTGTCAATATTTTTTCAAATTTAAGTTGTAATAAATGCAAACTTATGTTAATATATTATTCTAAAGGGGTGATTACTATGTTTAAAATGTATAAAACAAATATAGAAACAAATGTAACAGAAGAAACAACAGAATTTATAAGAGGAAATTGGATTAACGTAGTTTCACCGAGTGACGATGAAATAAAAACAATATGCAAAAATATCAATATACAGGAAGATTTTATTAGATATGCTTTAGACCCAGAAGAAAAAGCCAGAATCGATATGGAAGAGGACGATAATACAATATTATTTATTATAGATACTCCAATTATGGAAATTGAATCAGGTGCAAAGGTTTATAGTACAGCACCTATAGGCATAATTTTTGTAAGAGATGACTACATAATAACCGTATCTTTAAATAAAAACCCTATATTAGATGATTTGGTTAATAAAAAAATTAAAAATATAATAACATATAAAAAAAGCAGAATGCTATTGCAAATATTTTATACAAATGCAGAAACCTTTTTGGACTTACTAAAAAAACTAAATAAAGAAACAGAAATAGCAGAGAATGTGTTAAAAAATTCAATGAAAAATAAAGCTTTATTAAAACTATTAAGCTTAGAAAAAGGGCTTGTATACTTTACAACTTCTTTAAAATCTAATGAAGTAGTTATGGAAAAAACAATGAGAGGTAATTTAATCAAGCTTTATGACGAAGATGAAGATATTTTAGATGACGCTATTATAGAAAATAAGCAAGCTATAGAAATGGCAAAAATATATAGAGATATATTAACAGGAACAATGGATGCGTATGCTTCAATTATTTCAAATAACCTAAATGGGGTAATGAAATATTTAACTTCAATAACAATTATTATAGCAATTCCTACTTTAATTGCAAGTTATTGGGGAATGAACGTACCGGTTCCATTTCAAAACAATCCATTTGGTTTTATAATACTAATAGCATTTTCAATAATAATTGGAGTTGTAGCATCATTATGGCTAAAGAAAAAAGGAATGCTAGACTAAAAATAAAAGGCACATAGTTATTTTTAATTATGTGTTTTTTGTTGCTAAAAAATTTAGCATATACGTTAGAAAAATCTTTATTTTTACTATACATAAAATATTGACTTTAGAGACAAAAAGAGGTATAATAAAAGTTGACGTTTTTAAAGAAAAGGAATGAAAAATTATGGAAAAAACAAATAAAATACAAATTACAACAAAAGCTAGCAATAATACAATAAGTATAAAAGACAAAATAACTATGCCATTGAAAGGTAATCAAATTGATGGTGTATATGCAGAAGTATTTGACAAAATTTATCAAAGAGTAAAACTAGAGGAAATATATGATGAACTTATAGATAAAGGAATAATAGAAGAAAGCAAAGAATCGTGGAAAAGAGTATGTAAAAACGTAGACCCAGTTATATATAATACTTTAAAGCAATACGATAAATTAGAAAAAGGTAGAGAAAGCAAAAGCCTTAAATATGCACAAATAATGTTGAAACAAATAGATAGACAAATGAATGAAAGCAAAAGACAATATAAAAAAAGAGTTGATTTAGTAAGAAAAGTAGAGCTAGAAGATAGTGGTATTGAATTAAATTACGATTTTAGAAATATGAAAATTTTAGGGAAAGGCTTTTTGGATAAAGTAAAAATCATAAGAAATTCTATAAAAAATAGGAAGTTATCTAAAATAAAGTTTTTTAATAAAGAAGATGAACCAATACAACAAACAGAAACAAAAGCTAGCAATACAATAAATGGAAAAGAATTAGCAAAAACTATACAAGAATTTAATATTCCAAATAGAAATGAAGAAAAAAGGTATAAAGCAGAAAAAGGCTTAATAGAAACCTTAAAAGAAAAAGCTAGCAATATAGAATTTAGAAGAAAAGTGGGTAAAAGACTAGTAAATGCAGGAGTTCTTACTGCAATGGCACTTGGTGCAGTAACAATTTTAAATACAAGTAAAGCGAAAGTTTCAAATTTGCTAAATAATAATCAAGCCGAAATAAATAATAGAAGCATTACAGAAAATATTGAAAGCAAAAAAAGCAATCAACCTGCCACAGAAAAAAGTGTAATAGAAGAGGCAAATATAGATTTAAAACAACTTTTGGAGGATTCTGTGAATTTATACATAGGAAAGCAAACATCATTTAGAATAGATGAAGCAAAGTATTGGGAGAGTCCTGATGGAAAAGGAAAAAGTGGTAATGTAAATCAAAATTCTGAATTATATATAACAGACATAGATGTTGTAGATAAACAGGGATTATCACATTATAATGTAGCAGATGGACTAAGTATAAATGAAATTAAAGCAAAACATCCAGATGGTAAATTTGCTTATCACGTTAATAGCATTGATGACCAAGAAAGAATTTTAGGATGGATAAATGATGCACAAACAATAGAAAAAATAAATTCACAAATAACAAAGACTAGATTAAATACTTTAATAAATTATTTGTCACCTGAAGCCAAAGAAATTTTTTATAATACTATAAAAAGCAGTAATCAAGGTGTAACAGAATCAAATAAAGACATAATTACTACACTTATACGTGAAGCAGAACAAGCAGAAAAAACGCAAAATCAACGACAAAATTATGCAAAAAAATCAGAGCAAGAAATAGGCGACAGGTAAACAAAACGAAAAGCGAAAAGAAAAAAGAAAAAGAGATGACAAATTGAAAAAAGAATGTTAAAATAACTACTGTTAAAGGAAAATATTCCAAAATGAAAAGGAAACCTGTCCCCAAAAGTGCCATTTGGCACTAACGGTGACAGGCACCAAGGTGCCAAAAGGAGGAATTTAATATGCTAACTACAACGGGAGTTACAATTAGGTTTGGAAAAAGAACTCTATTTGAAGACGTAAATATAAAGTTTAATAAAGGTTGTTGCTATGGAATTATTGGAGCAAATGGCGCTGGTAAATCTACTTTTTTAAAAGTTTTATCAGGAGAACTAGAACCAAGTAAGGGTGAAGTTACAAAAGATAAAAACGAAAGATTGTCTGTATTAAAGCAAGACCACTTTGCATTTGAAGAGTATACTGTTATGGATACAGTTATAATGGGAAATGACGAACTATATAAAATTATGAAAGAAAAAGATGCAATATATGCTAAGCCAGATTTTTCAGAAGAAGACGGTATGAAAGCAGCTAAACTAGAGGAAAGATTTGCAGAATTAGATGGATGGAATGCAGAATCAGACGCAGCAGTGCTTTTAAATGATTTAGGAATAGAACCAGAAAAACATTACAAAATGATGAGTGAAATTGAAGCAAAAGATAAAGTAAAAGTGCTTTTGGCACAAGCTTTATTTGGAAATCCAGATATTTTACTTTTAGATGAGCCTACAAACGACTTGGACTTAAAGAGTATAAATTGGTTAGAGGAGTTTTTAATAAATTTTGAAAATACTGTAATTGTAGTATCACATGATAGATATTTCTTAAATAAAGTTTGTACACATATTGCAGATGTTGATTTTGGTAAAATAAAAGTATATCCTGGAAACTATGATTTTTGGTATGAATCTAGCCAGCTTGCACTAAAGCAAATGAAGGAAGCTAATAAAAAGAAAGAAGAGAAGATTAAAGAACTTCAAGAATTTATTGCAAGGTTTAGTGCAAATGCATCTAAATCAAAACAAGCTACATCTAGAAAAAAATCATTGGAAAAAATAGAATTAGATGAAATTAAACCTTCTAATAGAAGATATCCATATATAGATTTTAAACCAGATAGAGAGCCAGGAAAAGACATATTAGAAGTACGAAATATTTGTAAAACAATAAATGGCGAAAAAATATTGGATAAAGTATCTTTTGTTGTAAAACCAAATGATAAAATAGCATTTTTAGCAGATAATGAGAATGCAAAAACTGTATTGTTCCAAATTTTAGCAGGGGAGATGGAACCAGATTCAGGAACTATTAAATATGGAACTACAATAACAATAAACTATTTTCCAAAGGATAATAACTATTTATTTGAATCAGATTTGTCAATAACAGATTGGCTAAGACAGTATTCAAAGGACCCAGATGAGACTTACGTAAGAAGCTTCTTAGGAAGAATGCTTTTCTCTGGAGAAGAGGCGCTTAAAAAGGTAGATGTATTATCAGGAGGGGAGAGAGTAAGATGCGTGCTTTCTAAAATGATGCTTTCTGGTGCAAACTTACTTATATTTGATGAGCCAACAAACCACTTAGATATGGAAAGTATTACAGCACTAAACGAAGGAATGAGTAAATATAAAGGTTTAATTTTATTTACATCACACGACCATCAACTAACCCAAACAGTAGCAAATAGAATAATTGATATTAAGAAAGATAAGGTAGTTGATAGAGAAGTAACTTATGATGAGTATTTGGAATTGAACTAAAACTAATTATGTAGACTATACAAAAAATTTGATTTTTTATGTATAATATGCTATAATATAAACTGTTATAGGCATTGCCTATGTTGCTTTTTCTTCACTATAGTGAAGATTAACCCTTTAAGTATTATCGTAAATTATAATAAACTACAAGAAAGGGAGGAAAAGTATGCTGAGAAAACTCGTAACTTGGCTTATTGTTTGGGAAGTGAGTTTCCTCGCTTCTAAAACAGGACTCATCGAGCAAGGGATGGCGTTCATTTACATTTATGTCATCCTGGACTTTTGGTATGCATTGGCTTTAGCAGAGAACATCTTGCGTTCTCAAGCAGAAGAGGGAGGAATTGTTGTACGGAGGATAAATTGGATTTTGGCAATTAGCATGATTGTTGCGTCGGTAATAAAAGTAGGACTGACGTGGACCGTATCAACGGTCTTCCAAATCGACTTCTATAGTGCCTATCAAATTTTGGTACTTGGAAGTTGTCTCTATGGAAACAAAAGAAACGAATGAGCCAACAGAAGTAAATTCGGCATAACAAAAAAATAGTGTAGTTACTGTTAAAGTAATTACACTATTTTTTGTTATTCAACTACAAATGTTATTTTAGAACCATCATAAGAGCCACCATCATATTCTATTTCAATTGTTTTAGCATCTTTAGGTATCTCAAAATAAACTGACCCTTTTGCTTTTTTACCTTCTCCGATTGAGGCATAAAAGTAACTATCTTCTACAGAAGAAAATGTGTCGCAAGAGAATTTATCTGCATAACAGCTAAAGTCTGAATAAGATACGTATTCTGTATAGTCTCCTACATTTTCAAATTCAAAATCTGCTTTTAATATTTTGCAATCATCGTCTACCATTGCAAAAGTATAGTAATCCTTAAAATCTTTATCTACTGCTACTAATGTTACAGTAACATCATTTAATGTAGCAGGTTCACCAATTTTTGCATTTATTTCTGTAACATGGCTCTCTAGCTCGTCATTTATGTAGTCCAAACCACTTGAAATGCTATCCGAAACAGTATTGAAGACAAATACAAGAAGAACTGTAACTAAAATACATACAACTAAAGCTATTGTAGAAAGCACAATTCCTGCAATTGAAAGTCCTCTTGGCTCTTTTTTCTTAGATTTTCTTACTACATCGATTATTCCTAAAACCAATCCTAAAATTGCTGGTAATATTAGAAATACACTTAAAAATGGTGATAGTATTAGGCAAATTAAACCTATAACGAATGATGCAATCCCCATATAATTTCCTCCTTTATTTCAAAACTAATTCCATTATACATTATTTTTCGACAAAAAACAATATTTGCATAAATGAAAGTAATAGTGATATAATATCTAATATTCTTAAAAAAGAATAAATACAAGAAAGGGAGAAAGCAATACGCTTATTAAAAAATATGATTAGAAAAGCAAGTTTAGAAGAAGCAAAGTTAATTTATACAAAAAATATGGAAATAGATTTTCCATCTGACGAAATTCCAGATTATAATAGATTTGTAAAGCTTACCGAAGATAATGTGCATGATGTGTATTTATATAATAGTGACAATCAAGATGTGGCTTACTTTATAACGGTAGAGAATAATAATAATATTCTTATAACGCATTTAGCCGTAATCAAAGAGTTTAGAAGCAAAGGTATAGGAAAAATATTATTAGAAGAGATTAAAAACTTCTTTAAAAATAAGAATATACTAATTGTAGAAGTAGAGGCAGAGAGTAGAGCTAATAATGAGGAAGAACTAGATATAATAAATAGAAGAAAAAGGTATTATTTAAATTTAGGCTTTGCACAGTGTAAAAATATGTCTTATATATTGTATAATGTAGATTATGATATATTAACATATTCACCAAATAATAGAGAATATGAACCACAAGAAATAAAGAAAATTATGGAAGAGATTTATGCAAATGTAGGTGTAGACAAGTCAAAGTTAAAAATTGAAATTTTAGAAAGGAAACAATAAAATGGATAAAATAACAAAAATTATAGCAAATGAATTAAATATTAGGGAGAATCAAGTAGAGTCGGCAGTAAAACTAATAGATGAGGGCAATACAATACCATTTATTGCTCGTTATAGAAAAGAAGCAACAGGAGGGCTTTCTGATGAAATTTTAAGAGATTTAGGAGAAAGACTTACATATTTAAGAAATCTTGAAAAGAGAAAAGAAGAGGTAAAGAAATCTATAGAGGAGCAAGGAAAATTAACAGAAGAAATTTCTAAGTCTATAGAAGAGGCCATAACACTTGCAGAGGTTGAGGACATATATAGACCATATAAGCCTAAAAAGAAAACAAGAGCAACAGTAGCCAAGGCAAAAGGATTGGAGCCACTTGCAAACATTATTATAGAACAAACCGAAACAAAGCCAATAGAAGAAATTGCAAAAGCATTTGTTAATGTGGATAGTGTGGAAAAAGACGCACCAAAAGATAAAGTTGTTGCAAATGTAGAAGAGGCTATACAAGGTGCATTAGATATTATTGCAGAAAATATATCGGACAATCCAAAATATAGAAAGAAAATTAAAGGCATTTGCTATAGAGAGGGCATAATAGATGTAAAAGCTACTAAACCAGAAGAAAAGTCTAGCTATGATATGTATTATGATTTTACAGAAAGTATAAATAGACTTCCTAGCCATAGAATTTTAGCGATAAATAGAGGAGAAAAGGAAGAGTTTTTAAAGGTAAAAATAGACAAGCCAGAAGAAAAAATATTAGGCTATATACAAAGAGACATTATAAAAGGACATACACAATTTGAAAAATACTTAGTAAATACAATCGAGGACAGTTGGAAAAGGCTAATTGAGCCATCTATAGACAGAGAAATACGTTCTGACCTAACAGAAAAGGCAGAAGAAAAAGCAATAAAGGTATTTGGCAAAAATGCTAAACAATTATTACTAGGCGCACCAATTAAAAATTTAACAGTAATAGGATTTGACCCTGCATATAGAACAGGATGCAAAATTGCTGTAATAGACGAAACTGGTAAAGTGTTAGAAACAACAACTATTTACCCAACAGAACCACAAAATGATGTAGAAAACTCAGCAAAAGTTTTATTAAATCTAATTAAAAAGTATGATGTAAATATGTTTGCAATAGGCAATGGAACAGCCTCAAGAGAGTCTGAAATGTTTGTGGCAGATGTAATAAAAAGAGCCAAGGAACAATTAAATATGGACGTTCACTACGCAATAGTATCAGAAGCAGGAGCATCAGTATATTCAGCATCAAAACTTGCAACAGAAGAGTATCCAGATATAAATGTTTCTTTAAGAGGTGCTATTTCTATAGCTAGAAGATTGCAAGACCCATTAGCAGAACTTGTAAAAATTGACCCTAAATCTATAGGAGTGGGACAATACCAACACGATGTTGACCAAAAGAAATTATCTGAAAGCTTAACAGGAGTAGTAGAAGATGCAGTTAATAAAGTTGGGGTAGACGTAAACACTGCAACGCCTTCACTTTTGCAATATATATCTGGAATAAATAAAACAATTGCAAATAATATTGTAAAATATAGGGACGAAAACGGAAAAATTAAAGAAAGAAAAGAATTATTAAAAGTGCCAAAACTTGGTAAGTCAGCATTTGAACAATGTGCAGGATTTATTAGAGTATTTGATGGAAAAAATCCACTAGAGACAACTGCAGTTCACCCAGAAAGCTATGAAGTAGCAGAAAAACTTTTAAATAAAATAGGATATGACAAAGAAGATTTAAAGGATAAGAATAAATTAAAAGAAATAAAAGAAAAATTAGCAAATGTAAATATTGCAAATACTGCAAAAGAACTAGAAATAGGAGAAATGACATTAAAAGATATAATAGATGAGCTTTCAAAACCAGGAAGAGACCCAAGAGAAGAAATGCCAAAGCCAATTTTAAGAGCAGATGTACTTAAATTTGAAGATTTAATAGAGGGACAAGTTTTAACAGGAACTGTAAGAAATGTAACTGATTTTGGTGCCTTCGTAGATGTAGGTGTAAAACATGACGGCTTAGTGCATATATCTGAAATGAGCAATAGCTTTGTAAAAAATCCATCAGATATAGTATCTGTGGGCGATATTGTAAAGGTTAAAGTTATAGGAATTGACAAGGATAGGCAGAAAGTAAAGCTTAGTATGAAAGTTTAGGGCGTGGACAAAGGGGACACTCCTTTTTGTCCACAGTAAAATATATAGATGAAAATACAAGTATAGTAAAACAAAAAGTGTGGACAAAAAGGAGTGTCCCCTTTGTCCACATTTTCCGTTAAGCAGGATATTTCTCCTGTATTTCTTTAATTTTGTCATACTCATTATCAATTATGTCTAGAAAAACTTTTCCTAATTCTGGGTCAAATTGTGTGCCTAAATTTTTCTCTATTTCTGAACGTACAACATCTATAGGCAAAGAATTTCTGTATGTTCTTCTTGATGTCATTGCATCAAAGGCATCTGCGATTGCTGCAATTCTAGCAAAGTATGGAATATCTTCTACTTTTAGCTGGCTAGGGTAGCCTCTACCATCGTATCTTTCGTGATGATGCTTTACTATTGGTATAATATCCTGAAATACTTCAGCATTGCAAAGAATATGAGCTCCAATAGAAGGGTGATTTTTAATTTCTGAGTATTCATCATCTGTTAATTTAGATTCTTTTAAAAGTATGCTATCGGGAATTCCTATTTTACCAATATCGTGGAATAAACCACCTACACGTAATGTTTTAATATCGTCATCAGATAAGCCAAGTTTTTCACCAATAAGTACAGAATATTCAGCAACTCTATCTGAATGACCTCTAGTATATGGATCCTTTGCTTCAACTGTGTATCTTAGAGTTTGTATACTATCCAAGTAAGCCTTTTCCAATTTTTCGTATGTTTCTGAAAGTTCTTGGTTTATTCTTTTTATTTCATTCATTTGTTTTATTGATTTAATTCCTGATTCAATCAAAAGAAGTAATTGATCGAATTTGTCGCTCTTTTCACAATATCCTTGAATATCTAATCTTCTAATTGTTTCAAGAGGTGGAGCTAAATCTTTATGCCCAGTTAGCAATAATATATATAATTCTTTATCAAATTTACGAATTTCTTCAACGACTTTATCTCCATGGATAGGATCCATTATAAAGTCCAATATCATTAAGTCAAAATGTTCGTTTCTAACTTTTTCTATTGCTTCTAATGGGTCTGTAACACCTGTAAATTCATAGCCAGATCTCTTTAAGAATATAGAAAGTGAATCAACTATTCCTTCTTCATCGTCTACAGCTATGATTTTATAGCCATTTGATTGTGCTATATGCTCGTTTTTTCTCATAATATCACCTTCTTAAATTGATTTTATAACTTAATTTGTCTAAATTATATTAGTTGTTAAACTAAAAAGCAAGACCTTTTTGCCAAAAAGCAGAAATATTTAATCAACAGGAATATATATATGAAATACTGTTCCTTTACCTTGTGCGGTTTCAAATGTAATATTTCCGTTGAAATGTGCCCTTATTGTAGAGTATGACATAAACAAACCAAGTCCAGTTCCATTTTTTCCTTTAGTCGTTATCATTTCTTTAAATAGTTTCTTTTGCACAGAATTAGGTAGGCCAGAACCATAATCTTGAATTGATAAAATAACAGATTTATCTTTTTTATCTATATAAAAATCTATTGCTTTGTTTGGTTCTCCATTGTATGCTTGAATGCTATTTGAAATCATATTGTTAATTACTTGTACTAAGCTTGTAATATCACCATGAATTATGGTTTTAGAGTCCGCATTCATATGAATGTTTAGTGTAACAAGTGCGTTTTTTAGTTCGTGCTTCATTAAAATATTAACTCTTTTTACCAATTCATCTAGGTCGAAAGATACTGTTTCGTTTTCAGATAAAGTAACAGCTTGGCCTTTAACTGCTGTAATTACATCTGACATATATTCAGAGTAAGATTTGATTTTATCAATCCATTCAGACATATCCTTTGCTATTGCATGATGATCTTCGTTTGTAACTTCTGGGTCTCCAATAGATTCATCATATTCTTTTATTAAATCTGTTAGTCCCTCGGCTGCTCCAGAAATAGACATTATAGGTGTTTTTAGGTTGTGTGCAATACCACCAATCAACTGTCCTAAAGATGCTAGACGTTCTTTTTCCATAAGCATATTTTGGTTATTTTCTATTTGTTTTAAATAGTCTGCCGTCATTTTTTGAATTTGATTAAATGCTACAGTAAGTTCTCCGAAGTTCATCCGTTGATGTTACAGGTAGAACCTTGTTAGATATGGCATTTTTTCCTTTGGCAATTTGTACCAAATTATTTGTTACATCTTCCAAATTCTTGCTAATTCCCTTAGACCACACTAATAAAATAAATATATAAATTATAATTGCTACTATGCTTAGAGATATAAAGAAAGTACTTGTAGCAGTGTTGGTAGTAGAATATTTATAGCCTATATATATTGGAGTATCTAAGTCTGATAGTTGTACTTTTTGGACATAACCTTCTTCTTCAACACCATAATATTCGTATGCTCTACCATTTGTTTGATCATAATATGTTTGTACATATTTAATAAAGAAATCAGAGATTTGTTTACTTTGAGCAGTTGTATAATATTTATCTCCAATAATTATAAAGAAATAGTCATCTTCATTTCTTTTGGTTATATTAGGAATTACATATAGCAAATCCTTTAATGATAAACCATTAAAATCAGTTTTTTCAAATTGCAATTTATAATAATTATAATTTCCCTCACCAATTGCTGAATTAACTTTAGCGTAACCCAAAAGTGAAATAGTAATTATTATAACTAAGAAAAATGGTACAAGATTAAATAATAAGTTCATGCTAAATTCACTAGTCTTTTTGAAATCAGAGTAATTTTCATCTATAGTATAGGTAGACTTAATAACTACATTTAAGTCTTGTTTTATAAGAATAGTTGCTATAATTGCTATAACAGTAAAAAAAGTAAAGTAAATTAGCAAAAATTTAAAACAAATTTGAATGCTTGCATCCATCATAAAAAATAACATAAAAAGTACTAATATAATAAGTACTACTTGTACAATTACAATTTTTTGAGGAATTGAAAAGCAATCTGTTCTTACTATCTCAATCAATTTTTTAGGAATTCTAGTTTTATCTTTGGCATACATATTCAAATATTTAAAGATATTAGAGCAAAATATGCTCAAACATAAAATATAAGCAATTATTCCCATTGTACCAAGTAATATGTATTGTGCAGTATGCGAGAGAGGTTCAATTTGTGATTGAAACACTTTTTCCTCTGACATTGGAGGATAATTTAAAAGTATAGGCACAAAGAACCTCATTATACATAGAACAATTATTTCTAGAAGTATTATTTTGGCATAAATATTAAATTTAATTCTTTTAACATTTATTTTCAATTTTTTCATAAGTGCATCTCCTGTTTAAATATGTTTGTTAAATAGTTTTTATCTAATACTGGCCAGTTAAATCCTATAGAAGATAGCCAATTTTTTGTTAGTTCGCAACTTGTAGGAGTTTCCATATATCCTCCATTATTTAGGTCATTTAAAAGATGTGCATCTAATGGGTCAGACGAAGTACGTAATTTATTTACTAACTCAACAGGTTCTACTACTTTTATTGGTATATTTAACGTATTTAATAAATCACCTGTTGTAAATGTATTATTATTGTAAATATGATATATTGTTTGAGAATTATTATTTTTTATTATATCCAATATTGATTTTGCACATAAGTCTACTGGACTAATATCAATAATCATTTTTAAATAATCTAAAGTTAGTTCTTTGTATTTTAAAATGGTCTTTACTCTACTAAAGAAAGCATTATCCCTAGAATTGATTTGAAATTTCATATCAGATAATCTTGGCATAATATTTCCAAGTCTAAAAATCTTTCCTTCGATATTGTTATTTTCTATAGCCTTTAGAACTTTGCATTCTGCTTGATATTTTGTAATCATATATACGTGGTCGTTAAAATCTTGCCCTATATTTATATGTTCTTCATCTAGTATCTTAGGATGACCTATTTTAGAAAATCCGCCAACGGAAACAGTAGAAATATGAGCAAGTTTAGCTTTTGACTGTTTACAAAATTCTATCACATATCCTGTGCCTAAAACATTTGATTTATAAAATTTATCATATTTCCCATAATGTTTAACATTAGCTCCGCAGTGTATTACAGTTGTTATTTTTTCTAATAATGAATTATAACATTTATCTGAGAGACCTAATTTTTCTACTTCTAAATCTCCCTGTATTATTTCAATTTTATTAAATAAGCTTTTTGCTATATCAGACGAAAAATAATATTCTAAAGTAGAATGAATTCTTTCTACAGCATTTTTGTTATTCTTCCTACGAATTAGGCAATAAATTTTCTTTGTGTTTTTTTCATCATAGAGCTCTTTTAAAATATGAATTCCTAAAAAACCTGTTGTACCAGTTAAAAGAACATTTGATAAATCGTAATTTACGTGTTTATCTATAATATTTACTTTTTCTATAATATTATTTAAATTATTCCTAGAATTATTTAATTCTATTCTCATTGCTAAGTTTTCAATGCTAGAATTATTATTTATATCTTGTATTTCCAAATTATACTTAGCAAGTTTAATAGAAAGTTCCATTATATTTAGAGAGTCTAATCCTAAATCATCGAAAAAGTCATCATCTATAGAAATATCAGACCTATTTAATAAACCACATATTATATCATAAATTTCTTTTTGTAAATCATTTTGTGGTAAAATTATTTCCTTATTCTCTGTCAAATTTTTAATTTTTTCTAATAATTTTTTTCTGTCTATTTTTCCATTATCATTTAAAGGGAAATTCTCAAATTGATATAATTTAGGTATCATGTAAGGTGTAAGCTTTTCTTTTAATTTGGCAAGAACTTCTGGTACATAGTTTGGAACACTAGTTTCCATGAACCCAACTAAAGATTTAGTCATATTTTTATTTTCTACTGGCATTACTAAAACTTTAGAAATATTGCCACAAGCAAGAATTTCCTTTTCTATTTCGCCAATTTCAACCCTAAATCCTCTAATTTTAACTTGGTTATCGTTTCTACCAATGTAACCTATTCTTCTATCAGTTGCATAAAAGCCTAAATCACCAGATTTATAAATAACTTCTTTTACATTATCATTGTATAAAAATTTTTCTTTTGTAAGCTCTGGTTTGTTTAAATAGCCTTTACATAAACCTCCACCTGTAATGCAAATTTCACCATCACATCCAATAGGAAGTATTTCTCCGTTTTTATCTAAGATATATACATGATAGTTTTGCAATGGATAGCCTATAAAGGTTTCGTTATTTTGTATGTCTGAATCGGTTAGCTCACAAATTGTAGCAAATATTGTTGATTCTGTAGGACCATATACTTCAAACAAAGTTGTTTTTGGATATTTCTCTTTCCAATATTTAAAAGGTTTAGCATAAACAGCTTCTCCGCCAACTAAAATCGCACGTATACTTAATAGGTTAGCATCCAAATTTTGCGTCTTTTCTTCTTCAATTACTTTATAAAAATACGCAGGTGTTTGATTTAATATGGTAACTTTTTCTTTTACCAATAACTCCAAAAAGTCCTTTGGATTTAATGTTGTTTCTTTTGGAACTATTACTAACTTTCCACCAAACAATAAACTTGCATAGATTTCCCAAGAAGAGAAGTCAAATGTATATGTATGGAATAATGTCCACACATCATTTTCGTTTTGCACTAGTTTATTTCTTGTAGAGTGCAATAAATATACAACATTATAGTTAGATGTAAGTATACCTTTAGGCTTTCCCGTAGTTCCAGAAGTATAAATAATATATGCTAAGCTATCTAAATCATAGTTTACAGATAGTTCTTCTTTTGTATCAGGAAGCTCTAATATGTTATCCACATCAATACAAATAGCTGAATTTTTAAAAGTATTGATATATTGATTATTAGTTATCAAAAATTTACTACTACTATCTTCCAATATAAATTTAACTCTATCTTCTGGCCAATAAGGATCAACAGGCAAGTAGTGAGCACCACATTTTAATACGGCAAACATAGCAACAATCATTTCCAAGCTTCTGTGTATAAGCAAAGTTACGCCAGAATTTGGAGTAACGCCTTTGTTTTTTAGGTAAACTGCAAAATTATGTACTTTTTGACTTAACTCTTTATATGTTAATTCTTTATCTTTATATTTTAAAGCTATATTATTAGGTGTTTTTTTAGCTTGCTCTTCAAATAATTCTATTAAAGTTTTTGTAGGTTTATATAGATATTTGCCATTGTATACATTAAAAATAGTATTAAGCTCTTCTTTTGGAATGTAGCTTACATCAGCAACTGTAGTATTTTCATTTGCTATAATAGAATTCATCATTTCAATAAAACGATTGTATACAAGTTGTGCTTCATCCTTAGACACAACACCCTCGGCAAAATCAAAACTCAAGCGATATTTCCCAGAATTGTTGTGATCTGTTATATGAAATTCGAAGCTACTTTGTTGATTATGTGTTAAATTCCAGAAATTATTTACAGGATAATCAACATAATCCATATCTGGACTAACATTTTGAAAAGATATAATTGTATCAAACAAATTGCTTTCATATCCCTCTTTTTCCTTAGCATAGTTTAGCAATTCTGAATAAGGATATCTTTGATGTTTTAAAGCTGAATATGTATCACCATGAATTGATGCAAACAAGTCTACTAACTTAGTATCCTTATTTATTTTAAATCTAAGAGGAATTGTTGATACAAACATTCCAATTGTGTCTTTTTCACTTCTATTTTTTCTATTAAGTAAAGGAGTTCCTATTATAAAATCTTCTTTTCCACTAACTCTATATAAATATATAGCATGCAAAGCAATGAAAAATACATAAGGTGTAATTTTATGTTCCTTACAAAACTCATTTATTTTAGAAGAAAACTCTAAAGAAAGTTCATCAGTATACCTAACCGTACGAGAGCCTTTTTTTAATATATTTTCTTTAAAAGATAACATTTCTGGAATATTTTTAATATAGTTTTCCCAATAAATTTTATCCTTAACAAAAGAGTCGCTTAATAAATACTCTTTTTCTGTATTGATATAATCTAAATATGAGGGTGGAAAATTAGCTATATCTAAATTGTGAGATATAAAATAATAAAAAGTATTGAATTGTTTAAAGATAACTTTAGTGCTCCATCCGTCTGCAATAATATGATGAAGCTTGTAATTTATAATAATATGATTGTTAGCTAATTTGTAGATTTTAAAATCAAATAATCTGTTGTTTTCAAATGGTGAAAAAGGCACAGATGTGTTTAAATCGATTTCTTTGTAAACTTCTTCCTTTGTTTTTTGAGGGCAATAAACCACTGGAATATCAACCAAAGTATAATCTTCAATCTTTTGGAATATTCCATCCTCTGTTTTTACTATTTTAGAACGAAGAATGTTATTGCATTCTATAATTTTGTTTAGGACCTTCTTACAAACATCTATATCAACTTCTTTATCGATTACAGAAGTGAAAGAAACTATATTTATTGAAGTGCCTGGATATGCTAGCTCTCTTAAATATATGTTCTTTTGAGGTCCTGTTAATTGGTAAAGTTCCCCTGACATAATAAAGCCTCCATTATCAACTAATATTAAATTAAGAAAATTATATAATGAAAAATTCCAAAAATCAACAAAATTATTGAAAAAGTTGACTTTTTGTTATAGAATAAATACAAATTTTAAATTATAATTATATTGAAGTAGATAATAAATTTTTTTCTTTTTATTTCTGTCCCCCAACATCGTACAAACTGTAAAAACTTCGTTTAACAGTTTGTAAACTTGTTGGTCCCCACCTTAAGACTTCAATAAAAATAAAAAAATTTATTATCTACTTCAAAAACAAAATCTATGATAGCTGTGAAATGTAATAAAAAGTAGGAGGGTGTGTAATGGGAAAGAAAAAGTATCTTGCAGAAATTTCTAATTTTAGAGAATTAGTTAATAGATATGAAGAGTATGGAGATAACGTTGCTTTTAAATTTAAAAAAGATGGTAATTTAGAAGAAATAACATATAAAAAATTTGTAGAGGATATAAAGAAGGTAGCAGAAAAGGTAATTTCTTCTGATGTAAAAAGAGTAGCAGTAATAGGAAATAATAGGTATGAGTGGTGTACTACGTACTTAGGGGTAACTACAGCAGGAAGTGTAATTGTACCATTGGACAAAGCTTTAACAGATAAAGAAATAGAAAAACTATTAAAGAGAAGTGGCGCAGATGCAATAGTATATGATGAAAAGTATGAGAATGCAGTTGATGAAGCCATTGCAGAAGGTTGCAATATTAAGTATAAAATTTGTATGGACAATATAGAAAAAGAAGGCGTTTTAAAGTATGAAAAAATGCTAGAGGATGGAGAAAATATCATTAAAGCAGGCAAAGCAAAATATGATGATGTAAAATTAAAAGAAAACGAAATGTATATTATGCTATTTACGTCTGGTACAACCAATGAGCCAAAGGCAGTTATGCTATCGCAAGAAAATATTTGTAAAAATGTTTCAAATTATCAATATAATTTCTTAATATATCAAACAGATACTTTATTATCATTTTTACCAATACATCATACATTTGAATGTAGTATAACCTTTTTATATGGTACATTTTGTGGGGCTACAATTGCATTTTGCGAAGGTTTAAGATATATTGCAAACAATCTAAAAGAATTTAAAGTATCAGTATTTGTAGCAGTGCCACTTGTACTTGAAACAATGGCTAAAAAAATTCAGAAAGCAATTAGCGATAGTGGAAAAAAGGCTTTAATAGATAAGATGACAAAACTTTCTCATGCACTTCTAAAATGTAAAATAGATGTAAGAAAAAAATTATTTAAGCCTGTATTAAAACAATTTGATGAGTATTTAAGAGTTGTACTATATGGTGCTGCACCAATGGACAAAGCTACAATCGAATGGTACAATGACTTAGGTATAGAACTAATTCAGGGATATGGATTAACAGAAAGCTCACCAGTTTTAACTGCAGAATCATCAGACAGGAAAAGAGCAGGTTCTATAGGTATTCCACTAAAAAATGTAGAAATAAAAATAGATAATCCAGACAAAGATGGGGTAGGAGAAATACTAGGAAAAGGCCCTAACATAATGCTTGGATATTATGAAAATGAAGAGGCAACTAAAAAGGCATTAACAGATGGATGGCTTCACACAGGAGATTATGGTTACATAGATGAAGACGGATTTATATTTGTAACAGGAAGAAAAAGTGATGTAATAGTACTAAGAAATGGTAAAAACATTTACCCACAAGAGTTGGAATTTTTAATAAACAAACTTCCTTATGTGGAGGAGAGCTTAGTATATTCTAGAGATAAATCAAAAACAGATACAGTATTATGTGCAAAAATTGTGTATAATAAGGACAATTTAGTAGAGCATTTTGGAGAAAAAACAGAAAAAGAATATAACAAGTTAGTATGGGAAGATATTAAAAATATAAATAAAGACTTACCAACATTTAAGCATATTAAGGAGATAATTCTAACAGATGAACCACTAGAGAAAACAACAACACAAAAAGTTAAGAGATATGTGGAGCTTAAGAAGTTGGAAAGGGTTAGAAAATAGTATATTTAAAGCACAAGAAGTAGTATCTAAAAAAAGTATGAAAATATGTCGGTCAAGCTGATTTTCATAGAAATTCTATGAGAAATTTTGGTAGTGCCCTCAAAAGTGTTTGAGATTCCCTACCAAAATTTTTCAAGAATTTCTATATTCAAATCACTCTCCATTCCATATTTTCATACTTTTTTAGATACTACTTATTGTACTATAGTCAAAAAATTCTTAATTCAACTGTTTAAAATTATAAATCTTGGCAAAAATATAGATAAGGAATTTTTGTCTGGAGGAAATTTATGGATTATATAGATAGAGATAAGAAGAAAAAACTAAAAGAGAATTTAATTAAGTTGTTAATTACTCTTTTAGTTTTTTTGATTTTAATTTTGTCTTACATAGTTTATGAAAGTGTTCAAATTAGTGAAGAAAATTTAGCAAAAAGCAATGTAACTATAGAAAAAACCTCTCAAACAGTTACGCAAGTTCAAGAAAAAAATAAAACTGTTACAGAGATGATATCTGAATTAAGTGATTCTGTTGTAGGAATTTCTAAAATAGAAAATTCAGGGAATAGCATATTTTCTGATGAGAACATAACAAATTTAGGTTTGGGTACTGGAGTAATTGTAACTGAAAATGGTTATATTCTTACAAATGCACACGTTAGTGGAGAAAAATATAGTAAATGCTATGTAACTTTAGTAGACGGAAAAACGTATACTGGGCAGGTGGTTTGGTCAAATACAGATATAGATATGTCAGTGGTAAAAATAAGTCAAACAGGACTAACTGTAGCTACACTTGGAGACTCTGATGGAATAGAGGTAGGGGAAACTGTGTACGCAATAGGAAACCCTATAGGATATGAATTTCAAAGAACGGTCACTTCTGGAATAATAAGTGCTTTGAATAGAACAATTAAATTTGAGGAAAATGAGCAAGAAACATATATGGAAGATTTAATTCAAACAGATGCCACAATAAACCCAGGAAATAGTGGAGGACCTCTTATTAACATAGATGGGGAAGTAATAGGAATAAATGGAGTAAAAATAACATCTGCAGAAGGAATAAGTTTCGCAATTCCTATAAATTCTGTAAAAGCAGTAATAAACAGTTTTAAAACTAACGGAAGATTTGATGAGGCAAGCCTAGGAGTATTTGCATTTGATAAAAATGTATTAGGATATATTGATGAAAATTTAAGATTTAATGAGGGAATATACATTGAAAGAATAAATAAAAATTCAGCAGCAGAAGAGGCAAATTTAAAAAAGGGAGATATTATATTAACCATAGATGGAAAAAAACTAGAAAGAATGTGCGATTTAAGATGTTATATTTATACAAAAACTCCGGGCGACAAGGTAACACTAAAAGTGCAAAGAAATTATAGGGAGTTTGAGGTTGAAGTGACATTAAAGAGGAAAAGCTAAGAAGTAATTGTAAATAAGCCAAAAGAAAAGCAAATTAAAAAAGTGTCAGAATATAATTGAGTTACAGTACCTATTTTTAAAAAGTATTCAAATATGTCGGTCAAGCTGATTTTCATTCCATATTTTCATACTTTTTAAAAATAGGTACTGTAACTCAATATGAATAACTCTTGAATATTTTAACAAATTATAGGTAATAATATAGTTAGTATTTTATTAGCAAAAAATTGCTTGAGATGGAGGTTTTAATGAAATCGTATTGGATTAAGAGTGTAGATGAAAAGGATGTTAACAGATTTGAAAGATTGCAAGAGAATATAAAAACGGATATATGCATAATAGGTGGAGGACTAACAGGGCTGAATCTTATGTATAATTTAAGAAAATATAACATAAACACAGTTTTAATAGAGAAAGACAGAATATGCAGAAGTACAAGTGGTAATAGTACAGCAAAAATAACAAGTCAGCACGGTTTAATATATAAATATTTGGCTGATTCTAAGGGAATAGACTATGCTAAAAATTACTATAAAGCTAATGAGGAGGCTATAGAAAACATAGTAAATATAATAAACAAAGAAAACATTCAATGTGACTTTGAATATCAGCCATCTTATGTATTTACAGGAACTATTGAAGATATTCAAAAATTAAAAGACGAAGCAAATGTTATAAATAGCTTTGGTGGAAAGGCAGAATACTTAGAAGCAAAAGATATAGAAATAAATAATTTGATAAAAACTGTTGCAGGAGTAAGGTTTGATAGACAAGCACAATTTAATCCATATAAATATGCAAATGCACTTGCACAAATATGTAGTGGTCCAAGAATGAAAATATTTGAAGAAACAAAAGCAGTTGATGTTATTGACGAAGATGATTGTTATATAATAAAAACTGAAAATGGAGCAGAAATAAAAACAAAATATTTAATTATAACAACTAAATATCCAATAATTAACATACCGGGATTTTATTTCTTAAAAATGTATCAATCTACAAGTTATGCAGTAGGAATGAGGACTAAAGAGAGAATATTTAATGGTATGTATATAAATTCGGAAAAACCAACAATTTCATTAAGAATGGCAAAAGATAAAGACGAGTATATACTAATCGTAGTAGGTTCTGACCACAAAACAGGTGAGGAGATGGATTTAAGTGATTCATATACAAGGTTAGAAAAAATAGCACGAGAAATATATCCAAATGGAGAAATAAAATATCATTGGAATACAGAAGACTGCATAACCTTAGACAAAATACCATATATAGGAGAATTTTCTAAAGTATGGGAAAATTGCTTTGTAGCTACGGGCTATAATAAATGGGGAATAACAAGCTCAAAAATAGCAGCAGATATAATAACAGATAAAATACTAGGATTCAAAAACGAATATGAAGAAATATTTACTTCAACAAGGGTAGAGCCAATAAAAAACATAAAAGAAGTTGGAAATATGGTAAAGGAAAGTATAGATTCTTTAGTAATAAAAAAATTAGAAATACCAAAAGAAGAAATAAATCAAATACAAAAAGGAGAAGGAAAGATAGTTGAAATTGATGGAAAGAAAGTGGGAATATATAAAAACGAGAAAGACGAAATATACAAAGTAAACCCTGTGTGCAAGCATCTAGGGTGTGAACTTACTTGGAACAACTTGGATAAGACTTGGGATTGCCCTTGCCATGGTTCAAGATATGACTATAAAGGAAGACTTTTATATGGACCTAGTGTAAAAAATTTATAATATAAAATAAAAAACTCTTCAAAAAATGTAATTTTGTGTTATTATATATGTAATTCGTAAATATAATAAACCGAAACATTTAGAAGAGTTTTTTGGAGCTGATAAAATGGAAGATAAAATACAACAATTTAAGCAGTTAGTAGAAGAAAGCAATAATATTGTTTTCTTTGGGGGAGCAGGAGTATCCACAGAAAGTGGAATTCCAGACTTTAGAAGTAAAGATGGATTATATAACCAAAAATATGATTATCCACCAGAAGAAATACTAAGCCATACATTTTTTATGAATCATACAGAGGAGTTTTATAAATTTTATAAGGATAAAATGAATTCCTTGAAATATGAACCAAATATAACTCACATTAGGTTAGCAGAATTAGAAAAGCAAGGAAAATTAAAAGCAGTAATAACGCAAAACATAGATGGACTTCATCAAAAAGCAGGCTCAAAAACCGTATTTGAATTGCACCGGAAGTGTACTTAGAAACTATTGTATGAAATGCCATAAATTTTATGATGCAGAATATGTTTTTAATAGTACAGGTATTCCTAAATGTGAGTGTGGAGGAATAGTAAAACCTGATGTTGTTTTATACGAAGAAATGCTAGATGAGGACACTTTGGAAAACTCGATAATAGCAATATCAAAAGCTGATATGCTAATAGTTGCCGGAACATCCTTAACAGTATACCCAGCAAGTGGACTTATAAATTATTTTAAAGGAAGAAATTTAGTGTTAATCAACAAAGACGCAACGCCTTATGATAATATAGCAGATTTAGTAATAAACGAAACATTAGGAAAGGTGTTTAAGGAGGTAAATATATGGAAAAAAAATTAAAAATAATAACAGAAAATTGCCCACAAAATCATAATTGCCCAGCAGTAAAAGTTTGTCCTGTTGGAGCATTATCACAAGAAGGGTTTAACGCTCCAAAAATAGATTATGATAAATGCATAAAATGTGGTAAATGTTCAAACTTTTGCCCTAAGAAAGCGTTAGTTTTAGAATAGAATATATTGCATAGGAGAAATTAAATGTATTACACATATATGGTAAGATGTGAAGATAATTCTATATATACAGGAATGACTAACAATTTAGAAAAAAGAATAAAGGACCATATATCAAAAAATGGTGCTAAATATACTAAATCACATAAAGCAACCAGATTAGAGGTCGCTTGGAGAAGCAAAGACAAATCATTAGCTTGTAAACTAGAATATCAGATAAAAAATCTAAACAAACAACAGAAAGAAAAACTAATTGAAGGAGAAAGATTATCAACATATTTATCAGGAATTGTGGATTGTAGAAGATATAAAAGAGTATGAATTATATATATTATCCCTATTCTTTAGACTCAATGTAAATATTAAAGATGGAGATTGTTTTTATAACTATATTCAAAAATATTTGTCAAGCAGTTTGGAAACAGTTGCACATAAGTAAAAGAACAAAAGTTTGCTACAAAATATTGATTATTTTTCTATGTTATGATATGATATTTTCGGATTTTGAAAGGAGGTTTATAATGGCTACTCAAAAAAAGAATAAATTAGTTGCACCAGTTGTAAAATGGGTTGGTGGAAAAAGGCAACTATTACCAGAAATAAAAAAATATGCACCTAAAAAATTTAATACATATTTTGAACCATTCGTTGGTGGAGGAGCAGTTTTATTTGAACTTCAACCAAATCAAGCAATAGTAAATGATATAAATAAGGAATTAATAAATTTATATAGTGTTATACAAAACAATGTAGAAGAACTGATTGATACCTTATCAAATCAAAAAATATATTCTAATACTGCAGAATGCTATTATAAAATAAGGGAATTAGATAGAGAACCTAAAAAATATAATAAATTAACAGGAGTAGATAGAGCAGCAAGAATTTTATATCTAAATAAAACTTGTTATAATGGATTGTATAGAGTTAATAGTATGGGAGAGTTTAATTCACCATTTGGAAGCTATAAGAATCCTAATATAGTAAATGAAATAACATTAAAAGCAGTTAGTAAATATTTTAATGATTCAAATATAAAATTCTTAAACGGAGATTTTGAAAAAACAGTAAAAACTGCTAAAAAAGGGGATTTTGTTTATTTTGATCCTCCATACGCACCAATATCAAAAACCTCTAATTTTACAGGATATAATGAAAGTGGTTTTGGAGAAAATGAACAGATACGATTAAAAAAATTATGTGATTTACTTAATAAAAAAGGTGTTAAGTTTTTATTATCTAATTCAGATTGTGAATTTATTAGAGATTTATATAAAGATTATAATATTTTTACAATAAAAGCAAAAAGAGCAATTAATAGTAACGGAAATAACAGAGGTGCTGTGAGTGAGGTGTTAATAAGAAATTATGAGTAGATGTGCAACAAATAAAGAAGCTTGGCAATTATTGTTTGAAAAATATAATATTCTTGAAGAAATAAATAATAATGGTTATTTTAAAATAACTGCTAAACAAATAAATGAATATAGAGAAGCAAGACTTATGACTAAATTTGATAATAGTGCAAATTTACCTGAACTATTTAAAGATAACAAATTAGCTATTTTACCTATTACAAGCAATAGTTATATGATTGCAAAATTTCAAACATATCAAGAATTCGAAAAAACAGAAGATGAAGAAATAATAAAAATAAATTTTCCCGAATATATTCAAAGTTTAGATTATAACAATATTACAAGTGAAGCTTTAGCTATAAATTGTGCTTATATTACTCAAATTTTAGAAAATTTTCTAGATGAAGAAGCTCTTGTTCCTACTATAAATGGAAAAATGGGCTCTGGAAATTTTGAATTTAAAATAAATAAAAATGAGGGCAAAAATGAATATGTAAATGTTACTGTACAGAATTCAAGGATTGAAATAGATGGAGGATTTGAAGGTGTAAATAGTTTAGCTTTAATAGAAGCCAAAAATGTTATATCGGATGATTTTATGGTCAGACAATTATATTATCCATATAGACTTTGGAAGAGTAAAATAAATAAGCCAGTTAGACCAATATATATGGTTTATTCAAACGGTATATTTAACGTATATGAATATAAATTTGAAAATGACGAAGATTATAGTTCTATTAAACTTGTAAAAAGTAAGAAATATAGTATTGAAGACACAGATATTGAAATTGCAGATATTGAAAATATATTTAATAATATTAAATCTTATACAAAAGAACCTAGAATTGCATTTCCACAAGCAGATTCATTTGAAAGAGTAATAAATCTTTGCGAATTATTATCAGAAGAACCAAAAAGTAAGAACGAAATTACTGAAAATTATGCTTTTGATGAAAGACAAACCAATTATTATACCGATGCAGGAAGATACTTAGGTTTAATAAGTAAAGAAAGAAAAGACAGAAATATAATATTTGATCTAACTGATACAGGTAGAAAAATTTTGAAATTAAGATATAAGCAAAGACAACTTGAATATGTTAAGCTAATATTAAAACATAAAGTTTTTTATGATTATTTAAAACTATACTTCGAAAGAGCTGAAAAACCATCAATAATTGATACTGTTGATATTATGAAAAATTGCAATTTATATAATATAAAAAGTGAAAGTACATATAAGAGAAGATCATCAACTATTAGAGGCTGGATTGAATGGATTATTGAATTAACTAGGATTTAAGTGCGTTAATTTGTAAATGGAGTATTATATGATTAGAATATAACAAGCCTAATCTTAAGCTTGTTTTTTTCGATTATTATTATAAAATTACAATAAAACCTTTGAAAACTTCTATACTAGAAGTTTTCAAAGTAAAAAAGATGCGAAAGACTTTATTGATACTATAATGTATGAAAGAAATGCTAATAAATATTTAAAATAAAAATAATTGCAAAACAAGAATAAAAACAAAAAAACTAAAGTACTAATAAAATAAAGGAATTACTTGGAGTCTGTAATTCCTTATTGAATTGGTCGAGGTGAGGAGAAGTTGCTTTTGGAAATTGCTTATTTTATAGCACTTTGACATTTTTTGAATGTAATTTGAATGCAGTTAATTCTCTTTTTGAATTTGACACATTTTCTGAACTTGTTCAAAAACATTTGCATTTTTAGTTGCCGAAGAAGGACTTATTTTAGGTATGCTTGAAATTATATCCTTGCAAATATTTATAATTTTAACTAAATTTTCTTTTTTAAATTTTTCACTTGTAATGTTAGCATAAGCATTTAAAAATAGCATATCTGAAGTATTGATAAATAAAAAACTATCCATAATAGCAGAATATTCTTCATCATTTTTTGCTTTTATCCCCATATAATTTAAAAATTCATCATTTCTGATAGCTCTTCTACATTTTCTATACATAGTTATTATTTTGCATATTTCTTTGTATATCTCTAATGTTTTTAGAACCTTATCACCATTAATTTCAGAAATTAAATCATTTATACTTTGCTTGTCAAATAGTTCATTTTTTCCTCTTTTAGCTTTTGCTGCTGATTGATTATTATAGTAAGCAACATATATCTGTATGGTTTTTTCAAGTTGTAATATATGATCTTTAGTATAATCTTGAACTTTATTTAGATTATGTTTATAATTATATTCATTTGCTAGTCTTTCTAAAAAATATCCTTTTTGTGATAAATCTTCTTGTAATTCTCTTATAAATGTATTATTTGCAAGGAAATAACTATCTCTTATTTTGGTTTGAGAATTTAAAAATTCTGTTATCTTTGCCCTTAAATCTATATCTTTAGTCTCTATTATTCGTATAGGCAAAAACACATCTGGTTTTAATCCTTTTTCGCTATTTTTTGCCTTATTTAATGCAACTACAGTTTGACATCCATTTACTATTGCTGCAGCTGATAGGTTTACGGTTTGATTACCAGTGCTTAGTTTGCACTCATCACAAATAAAAACTATTCCATTATGATAAAAATAAAAATTTTTTGATTCATATTCGTCTGTAGCTGTGTCAATAATTCCTTGATTTACACTGTTATCTCCCTCATAGTTTCTAATATTTTCGTCAAATATAATATCCATATAATCATCTGAAGCTTCCAGTATATCAGAAGCTGTTGTAAATCCAGTCCATGATTTTACATCATCATCTATATTATAACTCGCAACTAAAGAATTGTATCTCATATTAAGATTTACTATATTTTTCTTTTGTAATCTATCAATTTTGTCACAAATTTTTCTTTTATCTTCTACTTTAATTTTTAAAGTATTTCCAGTTAATTCTTTAAGATTTTGAAATTCTGTTTGTATTGCATCATCTGCATTCTCACTTAATCCGTCAGAAAATGAAACAAATACAAATTCATAATTAAAAATATTTTCATTCTTTACTATCTCCCTAAAACTTAAAAAATTCTCATTAGCTTTTCTGGGTTTCCTGCTAGATGTAAGTTTTTTATATCCATTTATTAATTTCAAACTTGTTTTTTCATCTATTTTTTTTGACAAGTTAGAGATTTTATCTGGAAATTTAAATTGATATAGTATTATAGAATCATTTATATGTATTATAGCATCTACTCCATTATCACCATCGCCATCTATAATATTTTCTCCAATATCTTGGTTATCTATATTACAAAAATTTTCTAAATACCAATGCGCAAATGCCTTAGAAAGATTCGTATAATTATTTTGTTCTACTATAACTTCTAGTTCACTTTTTACTCTTTTGTAATATACCTGAAATTTTCCTGTTTGTTCCATAAAATCCTCCTTATATAATATATTTTATAATAATAGAATTATTTATTATATCCAAACTTCTCCATTCTTTCTTCTTCTCTAGTAGATAATTCTTTTAGCCATTCAGCTAAGCTATTACTATCATTATTTCTTAAAAACTCAAAATACTTTACCCTATCTTCTTTAGCTATAACAACAGGTGGAAAGTCATTTTTTAATAATTCATAATTTATAAGTAATCTACCTGTTCTTCCGTTTCCATCTTCAAAAGGATGTATTTTTTCAAAATCAATATGATATTTAGCAATTTTAGTAAAAATATCCTGTTCATCGTGATTATAGTTATATACATAATACATCATTAAATTTGGAACTTTTTCAGGCTCTGGTGGGATATGTTCACTACCTTGAATAAATACTTGTACAGTTCTATAACCTTCAGTATCTTTAATATCTCTATTTATTGTTTCATTCAATTTTTTGATAAATCTTTCATCAAATTCTTCATTATTTTGCAAATTCTTAAAAACTAATTCTAATGCTTTTTTATGATTGATAGCCTCATATATTTCCCTTGGTTCTTTTCCTTCGATTTTAAAGCTATTGTCGTTATAAAGAATAGCATAAGTTTCAGCATAGGTAAGTGTACTTCCTTCAATAGCATTTGAATGATAAGTACTTCTTGTAATTAAATCTTCTAAATAATCTTTATTATTTAAAATAAATTCTAAAGTTTTCATAAACATTTCCTCTTTCTTACAATCTACTCATTATATCAATATACTCACCAGCAGTTAATACTGTTCTAGGCAAATGTAATTGAGTATAATAAGTATCTTTATTTTTTTGATATATAGCATCAATAATTTTACAATTTTCATCTTTATCAATTGTCATTACTAGACCTAACACATTATATTTTTGTGATAATTTTGTAGTATATAAAGCAATTCTATCAGTTGCATCAAGTGGCATTTCTTCATCATCAAAAGAATCAATCTCAACAATTATAATACTATTTTCTAAATCTTTAACTTTCATCATAATTTGTGGTTTAGGATCCTTGCTGTTCACAAAATCATTAAATATATTATCTATTTCTAACATTGAAATATTTGTATTTGTTATAGTTTCTCCAAAAGTAGTTTTTCCTACACCACAACATAATTCGTTTATTGCTGTACTTAGTGTAGTATCATTTTTGTAAATTTCTTTTACTTTATCCATTCTCTTTTTTGTAAAGTTGTATTTATCTTTAATACCAGATATATCAAGTGTATCTCTATCTGTTTCATCTACAAAAACATCTGGTGTTCTTCCAAGTAAATAATCTATTGAAACATTAAAAATTGTAGCTAGTTTTTTTATTGCTTCTATATTTGGCTCTCTCATATCTAATTCATATTTTGATATTGCTGCAGGTTCTACTCCTAATCTTGTAGCAATATCTTTTTGAGTAAATCCATTTTTTTCTCTTAAATACTTTATTCTTTCGCCATTTGTCATAATATTTTCTCCTTCTCAATTTATGTTTAAATTTTATCATATCCATTTTGGAAAGTCAATAATCGTTGAGAATTAAATATTTTTTATATAAAAGTTTTAGAAAGTTTAAAAAATTTTGAAAAAGGTATTGACAATATATCCATTTTGGATTATTATATGAGTATCCAAAACGGATATAGATAAAAATGAAAGGAGGTATGCTATAAAAGTAAAAATATAAATAGATATTTATTTTTTTACTTATCAAGTATCCAAAATGGATTTATAAAATTTCAAAGGAGGACAAAATTATGAATGAAAATT
>CALXPW010000073.1 GCA_944390365.1 uncultured Clostridia bacterium
ATATGATGGAAGCCTAGATAATGTATTTGAAAATGTGTCATTTAACATTGATACAGACTGGAAACTAGGCTTAATTGGAAGAAATGGAAAGGGTAAAACTACATTTTTAAAGCTACTACTGGGAGAATATGAATATAAAGGAACAATAACAAAAAGTGTAGAATTTGATTATTTTCCATTTGAAGTAAAAAATAAAGAAAGAATGGCAATAGAAATTGTAAATGGAATTTCACCAAATGTAGAAGACTGGCAGATTATTAAGGAATTAAATCTATTAAATACAGATGCAGAAATTCTTTATCGAAGTTTTAATCTATTAAGTGGTGGAGAACAAATAAAAATTCTTTTAATAAGCTTATTCTTAAAAGAAAATAACTTTCTACTTATTGACGAACCAACAAACCACTTAGATATGGAGACAAGAAATAATTTAGTAGAATATTTGAATAAGAAAAAAGGATTTATTTTAGTATCACACGATAGAAATTTCTTAGATAAAGTAGTAGACCATATAATATCTATAAATAATACAAATATTGAAATTCAAAAAGGAAATTTCTCATCATGGCAAGAAAATAAAGATAGGCAGGATAATTTCGAACTAACACAAAACGAAAAGCTAAAAAAAGATATTGGTCGTTTAGAA
This sequence comes from uncultured Clostridia bacterium, assembly GCA_944390365.1. Lineage (GTDB taxonomy): Bacteria > Bacillota > Clostridia > TANB77 > CAG-508 > CALXVA01. Next base: position 647 of record CALXPW010000073.1, read on the forward strand.
ATAGCATCAAAAAATACTGCAAACTGGTCTGACAAGATAGAAAAAACAAAATACAATACTACAAATTCTGGTTCTAGTGTAGATAGAGGATACATAGGGCATCAATCTGCTAAGATGATGAAGCGCTCAAAGGTATTGGAAAGAAGAATAGAAAAAGCAATTGAGGAAAAGTCTAGCTTATTAAATAATGTGGATAGAAGCGATGCCCTAAAAATAGTTCCACTAGAAAGTAGAAAAAATCCATTAGTTTTGGCAGAAAAATTACAAATAAACTACAATAATAAAGCTATATTTAATCCAGTTTCTTTTGAAGTGAACGATGGAGATAGAGTAGCAATAGCTGGAAAGAATGGTATTGGAAAATCAAGCATATTAAAGCTTATTTTAAGAGAAAATATTGAATATACAGGTACTCTAAAAGTAGCAAATGATTTAAAAATATCGTATGTGTCACAAAGTACGGAATATTTAAACGGTAATCTTAAAGAATTTGCAAAACAGTACCAAGTAGAAGAAAGCATTTTTAAGGCAATGCTAGTAAAAATGGGATTTTCAAAATCAGAATTTGATAAAGATATAAAGCAAATGAGCGAAGGTCAGAAAAAGAAAATTCTGATTGCAAAAAGCATATCAGAACAAGCAAACCTTTATATTTGGGACGAACCTTTAAACTACATTGATATTTTAACAAGAATACAAATAGAAGAGGCTATATTAAAGTACAAGCCTACTATTATTTTTGTAGAACATGATGAAACATTTATAAACAAAATTGCTACAAAAGTGGTGCAGTTAAAGCAAATACAATAAAAAAAGCATCCCCTACCTAATTAAAGGTAGGGGATGCTGGAGCAAAGATGAAAGTTACTTAGCTCTTGCAAGAGAATCAACTTTCATATTGAAGATGTACCCAATATCTTGGGGAAGAAGCCCCATAATCAGTTGCCGATGAAATTCGTTGAACCCAACTTCGTCAATGTAGCGACGGAGTTGGTGATATACGCAACTGTCACATTGCGTACAAGCTGTGAGATTACTGTAGACTTCTTTAACCTGTTGCATTTTATCCATAATTTTTTTGCTCCTTTCTATTTTATGGAGACTTAATTATAATATAAATTTAGCCAAAAGTCAATATTTGGAAATTACCTATTTTTTTATTGACTAATTCAAAAACAAATTATATAATTTACTCGTTAAAGAAAGAAGTAGGAAGTAATAATGGGAAACATAGTTTTATTAGACGACTTAACAATAAATCAAATAGCAGCAGGAGAAGTTATAGAAAGACCAGCAAATGTTGTAAAAGAATTGGTAGAAAATGCAATAGATGCAAATGCAACAAATGTAACTATAGAAATAAAAAATGGTGGTAAGACATTTATAAAAATAACAGATAATGGAAAAGGAATTCCATTTGACGATATGGAGATGGCTTTTGAAAGACATGCCACTAGCAAAATACGAAAAGTAGAGGATTTAGAAAAAATATACTCTATGGGATTTAGAGGAGAGGCATTGGCTAGCATAGCTTCTATTGCAAAAGTAACAATGCTATCTAAAACTAAAGATGAAGAAGTTGGATATAAGGTAGTAAATAAAGCAGGAACAATAATAGAAAAGGAAGAAGTTGCAATACCAAATGGAACAACTATAGTTGTAGAAGATTTATTCTTTAACACTCCTGTACGATACAAATTCCTAAAACAAGATAGTACAGAGTTCAAGTATATCAAAGATTTGGTACAAAGAATGGCTCTTGCCAATAACAATGTTTCATTAACACTAAAAAATGGTAATGAAACTGTATTTAGAAGTTCAGGAAATGGAAGTCTTGAAGACATAATTTATACTTTATATGGCAAAGAAATTAGAGAAAATATTATCAAAGTAAATTACAATAGAGACAACATAAAAATAACAGGAGTGGTTGGAAACACCAACATTGCAAAAGAAAATAGAAAAGACCAAATATTTTTCTTAAATAAAAGATATATACAAAACAAAGTATTAGCTAGTAGTTCGGATCAAGCATTTAAGGGAGCAACAGGAATAGGAAAATACGGATTCTTTATACTAAATATAGAAATGAG